>JAGPDW010000034.1:0-20166 GCA_018057345.1 Bacteroidia bacterium
TAAAGCCAACAGCGCATAATTGGTATTACAATAATTAAATCGCTTGTTTGGTTTTAAATACGGGGCCGGAGCCTTAAAGCACATTTGATCGTACACTTGTTGGTTGGTGAATTTACCACCCGATGTTCCTATCTCTGAATTTAAAAAATAAATATAGTTTGGCAATCCCGAGCGGTGACATAATAATTGTTTTACAGTAATGCCATTGTAATTAAATCCCGGGAAATATGTTTCAAATGGTTGTTCAATATCTATCAGTTTTCGCTCGTGCAACATTAAAATAGCGGTTGCCGTAATTACTTTTGATACGGAAGCTAATTGAAACATGGTAGAATCGTTGAGATATATTTTATTTTCTCTATCCGCAACACCATAACTTTTTTGTAATAGTATTTTTCCGTCGCGCCCAATAAGAACACTGCCATTAAAACTATTAAGCCTGTTCCAAACAGTGAACATCGAATCTAAACGAGCCTTAACGCGAGCATCTTTATCCTCTTGACCAGTTTTTAATTTTGGCTTATCAATTTTTTTCTCATCACTGAGCGCATCGCTCCCGCAACTGATCACAGTTAAAATAAAAATGATTATAAACGATACTTTTTTCAAATTCTGTCTATTCTTACTCCTTATACTTAATTCTTATTTCTCTTCTTCATCCAACTTATCATAATCCAAGTCATTTCCCCAAAAATCCATTTGTTTCTTTATCCAAGTTTTCCTTCCTTGTATGTATGGTCCGGCAGGATTTGCCACATACTTTCTTGGATTTGGCAAAACCGCTGCAATTGCCGCCGCCTGATCTTTATTTAATTTTATGGCGCTTTTTTTAAACCAATGTTGTGCGGCCGCTTCTGCTCCATAAATTCCATCACCCATTTCAATACTATTCAAATACACTTCCATAATTCGCTCTTTGCTCCAAAATAATTCTATCAAAAATGTAAAGTAAGCTTCAAAACCCTTTCTTACATAACTTCTGCCCGGCCACAAGAACACGTTTTTTGCCGTTTGTTGTGTTATGGTGCTTCCTCCTCTAATTCGTTTTCCTTTTTTATTTTGCTTCATGGCCTTTTTTATGGCGCCCCAATCAAAACCATCATGTCTCAAATAATTTTGATCTTCGCTACACACAACCGCCAATTGCAAGCGCTCATTGATCTCTTCCAAAGGAACCCAATCATGTTTCAATCGCATATCTTTTTCATCACTTTTTTGTTCGATACACCTAATAAGCATTAAAGGCGTAAGCGGAACTGGCACAAAACGGAACAAGATCACCGAAACGATGGAGGTAATTAAGAACCAAACTACACACTTCAGAAGAAACTTCCCTATTTTAGCTAAAAATAACACGTAAAAAGGCAAATCTAATTCGTAATTTTGCATTAAATAGGCATCGAGCCAATACTAATCAACTTTCGAGTCTTAATATCATGCCAAAAAAACTCAGTCTTCTTCTCATTTTTGCCCTTTTTGCCATTGGTGGATTCTATCTCTATAATAAATATAGAGTAGCTCCAAGTGTTGATATTTCTAAACTTTCGCTTCAAACATTAGACGGTCAATCCTTTGATTTTGCTTCTTTAAAAGGTAAAAAGGTTATCATAAGTTTTAGTGCTTCTTGGTGTGGCAATTGCATTAGAGAAATGAATGCTATGAAAAAAATAAAAGATACCGAATTACAAGGGATTGAGATCGTGATCGTTGATGATGAACCCCTAGAAACTGTTATTGGTTTTAAAGAGCATCGTGAGTATCCTTTCACATTTTTGAAACTCAAACAGCCCTTTCCTTCCATTGGAATTCATTCTATCCCGGTAACTTACTTTTACAATGCCAAACAAGAGTTAACCGGTAATGAGGTTGGCGAGATTGATTGGCAAGATCCTTCTACCCGTGAGCATTTCAAGCAAATCATGAATTAATGCACTATCAACAGGGTGTTATGTAAAACATCTAAAAGCATTTCAAAAAGCGAGCCCCACATTTTTTAACTTCATAGTTTATGAGTGGAAAATTATTTGTGGTGCCAACACCAATTGGCAATTTGGAAGACATGACCATTCGTGCCATTAATACCTTGAAAGAAGTTGACCTTATTTTTGCAGAAGATACACGCAATACCATTTTTTTACTCAAACATTTTAATATTGAAAAACCTGTGCGTTCTTATCATATGCACAATGAGCATAAAATTTTAGAAGATGCTGTAACAATGATCGCCAATGGACAAAACGTTGCGTTAGTTTCGGATGCAGGAACACCGGGCATAAGCGACCCCGGATTTTTACTGATCAGGGAAAGTATCAAACATGATATTGAAGTTATAACACTACCCGGCCCAACTGCATTTGTTCCCGCTTTAGTGAGTAGTGGATTTCCTTGCGATACATTTGTGTTTTACGGATTTTTACCGCAAAAAAAAGGACGCCAAACAAAATTAAAGCAATTGGCCAATGAAGAACGTACATTTATTTTGTACGAATCGCCGTTTAGATTAGTAAAACTTTTAGAGGAATTGAAAGAGTATTTGGGCGATGTAAGAAGAGCATGTGTATCGCGCGAAATAAGTAAATTATATGAAGAAAACAAACGCGGAACATTTGCCGAATTGATCGCTTATTTTTCGGCTAAGCAAGTAAAAGGCGAAATTGTTGTAACCATAGAAGCTTTTAGTAATGGCAAAGAGACGGAAGAATAATAAGAACGATATTGGTTTACCTCCCGGAACATTGGTTTACAATGGAAAAGTTACATCCGATCGCGTAAAGATCACATTAATTGAATATAACGAGACCGAATATTTTGAACGTGAGTTCTACGATCTTTCGGAATGCATGAACCACGTAAAAAAAGGCATGGTGAAGTGGATGAACGTGGAAGGAATTCATAAAACGGAACTTATTGAAGCCATTGGAAAGCACTACGATATACACTCGCTTACATTAGAAGATCTTGTTCATATTGATCAACGTTCAAAGTTTGAGGAGTACGAACATTATGCTTTAGGTATAATGAAAATGATCACATTCGATGGACACATTCACGCTGAACAATTATCATTGATTTTAGTTGGGGAAACGGTGCTATCTTTCCAAGAACCTTTTGGCGGAGATGCTTTTGATGTAATTAGAACACGCTTAAGGCAAGCCAAAGGTAGAGTAAGAAAGTTAAGTGCTGATTATTTGTTTTACGCTTTGATAGATGCAGTAGTAGATTCATATTTTACCATTGTTGAAAAAATTGGCGATGCTGTAGAAGAGATAGAAGAAGAGATCATGAACAACGAGAACAAAAGTTCGTTGAAAAAATTGTATGAGCTAAAACGTGAGTTGATCTTTTTACGAAAACAAGTTTGGCCAATGCGCGACATGATCAATAGTATGATGCGGTCGGAAAGCGATTTCATATCTAAAGACACACATATATTTTTACGAGATCTTTTGGACCATAGCACACGCATTATTGATACCGTTGAAACTTATCGCGATCTGTTGAGCGGTATTATGGATGTTTACTTAAGTAATACATCTAACCGTATGAATGAAGTAATGAAAGTTCTTACCATTGTTTCCAGCATTTTTATTCCGGCTACATTTATTGTTGGAGTTTACGGAATGAACTTTGATCATATGCCTGAGCTAAGAGAACATTATGGTTACCCTATTGTTTGGGCCATTATGTTAGCTATTATGATAGGACAACTTATTTTCTTTAAACGGAAAAAATGGTTATAGCCTTTAGAGGCAGAAACCACAGAGTGCGCTAAAGCGCCACACAGAGGTTTGCACAGAGGTCACAGAGAATCACCATTACCCCCTAAAACAAAAAAAGTAAAGCTTCGCTTTACTTTCTAACTCTGTGTTCTCTGTGCAAACCTCTGTGAGGCCGAAGGCCTCTGTGGTTTCTGCCTCTATAGCAAGGTAAAAGTCCCTTTCAACTCCACATATTCTCCTCTGGAATTTTTGTACGTGATCAAATACACGTAGGTATCATTTGGAGAACCGTTTCCATCCCAACCCACTGTATCTTCATTGGTATTGAATAATAAATTTCCCCAGCGATTGAAGATCTTTAAATTATAATCGTTCTTATCTACAAAATGTGTAACCGGCCTCCACACTTTATTTACACCCTTAGGCGCAAATGCGGTTGGAATAAATACATCTGCTTCTACATACGTTGTGGCACGATTTGAATTAGCGGTTTCTGCAATATTATTTGGATTTCCCAAAGCCTCTACCGCAATTACCATGTACTCTACTTTTGATCCTTCCGAAGCTGCATCTTCTACATTATCTATGTATTCGTTAACCGGTCCATTTGTATATCCTGTGGGTTGCGCCGGTATCAAATCATTCACAATTCTGTAAACGCTGTATCCACCCAAGCCGCCACCAAACGCGGTATAATTATTCCAGGTTAATCTTTTCTCGAACATGCTTTGTTTTACATCAGCTACTTGTAACCAAACTGATTTCACAATTTTACTTTCCGTACGATCATTTCCGCAACTATCCTTTGCTAATGCTTTGTAATAATAACTGCGTTCGCGTGTGCTTAGGTCACTATCATCAAATATATAATTTGGTCCGCCCGTAAAATTAATGAAGCCTATTTTTTTATACGAACTTCCATCTTCGCTTCGGTAAAGATCAAATCCGCTTCCCATTTTAATGGCATCTACAATAAATTTAACGCGAATAGTTTCATCACTTGTTACCGAAACCGAACTAATGTATATAAAATCGGGTGCAACAGTTTGATAAGAGAAAAAGTTAACACGATTAGATGAAGAGGTAACCGTTTTATTTGCATTGAACGCGCGAACAAAATACGTGATGTTCTTTGCAGGATCTACTCCGGTGTGTGTGTAAAATGTATTATTGGTTGAGCCTAAGAATTGGAACGCGCCACCATTTACCGAATAATAAACACGGTATTCAGAAACTGATGACCAACCTTTATATGCTGTCCAACTTAATTGCGTTTGATAATTACATTTATCGTAGGTGTGATCTAAAAAAATTGTTTTGTGAGGAAAATTCAATAAGCCCGGATTACCGCAACTATCAATTGGTGCAGTTAAAAATTCCACAGAGCCATTAAGTGCGGCGGTTGATGTAAATGTGTAAATGGTATTAAATTGCCCTTGTACAATATCCATGAGCGTATTTGTAGCAAGAACCTGGTAAATATTATACCCCCAAGTATCATTCGAAACAGAAGGTTGATAACCAATTATTGTTTGTCCGTTAGGCAATACACTTACCGAATCCACTAAACTTCGAGTTGGTCCATTCTTGTCTTGAAAAATTCCTCCGGGCACATTTGAAATTGATGTACATCCCGACCCATCACCTATCACTACTTGATAATTATACGTTTGTGGTATGCAAATTGTAATGGAGTCATTGTAAGAAAGATTTCCTGTGTTCAATAAATTTACCCACGTTGCCGCTGGATATTCTCGCTGAATAGAAAAACTTACGGAAGTACTTGCTAAAGGCGGTTGATGCAATTGATTGTAGGATAAATGCGCAACGCCATCGCCGGGGTTATTTAAATTCAAGAAAATACTTTTTAATGTATCAGAAGGTGATGAAACACTTGAACCACCCGGACCAAACTTTGTTTTTACAAAATAGTATTGACTTTGTGTATTTGCCGCAGTGGTGGTATGATTAAATGTTGTTGTTCCAATTGAAGAAACTACACCAACTGTAGCAAAAGGTCCAGTTGCTAAAACCGAATGAAAGATCTCATAACTAAAAAATTGCGCGCCCGGATCTGCAGGTGGGATCCATGTTAATGTTACATCACCACTTGCTCCAACTGCCAAACAACGCAGTTGAGGAGCAGCCACTTGAGCTTTCAAGAGGTTAATGAGTAAAATAAATATGGCTATATGTCGAACTTTCAATTAGTTATATAACGCACAAAGTTACAAAAAATTGCCCAAAACCTTAACCGCAAATTTATAGCCGATGTTCTGCTGCAAAGCTAAATCTTCTGCGGCCTTGATCCATGCTCGGTTATGCGGTCTTCAAAATATCAGAATGATATTCCTCCAGTCCGCTAACCTGCGCTGAATCAATCCCTTGAAGCTTTAAATTTTCGCTTAGAAATCTGCTATAAATTTGCGGTTTAATTTGGCTCAAAAGCCTAAATTTGGTACATTTGGGTATAAACTATACGTAACATGAAACAACTTTTACTAGTATTTGGGGCAATTTTAACATTTAACTTAAATGCCCAAACTCCAGACCCTAATTTTGACCAACCTTGGGTTACAAGCCCTGCCGGATATATTCCAAAAGAAGCAGTTGGCTGGGTGTCAACCAATGTATTAACCCATGGGTTAATAAGTGCAAGCAATCCAACTTCAGTAACTCAAACTGCTACGAATTGTTCAGGCTCATCGTCTATGCGCGTTGAAACACAAAATTACAATCTTGGTAGCTTTATACCGCCAGGCTTTGTTGATGATACTTGTGGATTCGCTTTTACCGGAGGTCTTTTATTATCAACTTCACCTCGCTTAGTGGATGGTTTTGGATACAATCAGCGCCCAACACAAATAACTTATTGTTATCAAACCGCACCAGTGGCCGGTGATACTTCTGGAGTTAGTGTTGCTTTATGGAAATGGAATGGCACAAGCCGTTCATATATTGGTGGTGCAAAAAATACATACACCGCTACCGTTACTGCTATGACCAATGCTACTTTAGCAATTGCTTATTCAAGTACTGTTACTCCTGATAGTATGTGCATCTATGTTGGTTCAAGTTATAAATTCTCAGGTACAATTATCCGTTATGGTGCAAAAAAAGGAAGCACAATTCATGTAGATAATTTTGTTTACCCTGCATCAACAGTTGGCGTAAAAGAAACTTCGGTAAATGAATTAAATGTGATTGCTTATCCAAATCCTGCTAATACTTTATTTTATGTTAACACAGAAAGTTCAGATGCTAAGAACTTAGAGATCATTGACCTTACAGGAAAAGTACTAGAGCGTTTGATATTTACAGATGGAAAAGTAAAAGCTGATGTGAGCAAATATCACACAGGTATTTATTTATATTCGGTAACCGGCAATAATAACCAACGTTTAAAAACCGGTAAATTTACTGTAACACACTAATTAATTTAATTAACGTAAGCCACTCCTAACGGGGTGGCTTTTTTGTTCTCGATACGTCCGCTGAAAAAGCTGAACTACTCGAACTGACATATTTACATTATGAACATAGAAGAAAAAATAAACGCCGATATTAAAACGGCTATGCTGGCTAAGGATGCAAAAAAATTGGAAGCATTAAGAGCAGTTAAATCTGCTATTTTATTATTAAAAACATCGGCTGAAGGTCTTTCGGAAGACACAGCCATGAAAGCCATTCAAAAAGAAGTGAAGAAGCGAAAAGAGAGTGGTGATCTTTATACTCAACAAAATCGCGCCGACCTTGCTGAAGTGGAAGCCTACCAAGCTAGTGTAATGGAAGAATATTTACCAAAGCAACTAAGTGAATACGAAATAAAAACGCAATTACAAGCGATCATCACTCAAGTTGGCGCAAACGGTGCCGGTGATATGGGAAAAGTAATGGGTGTAGCTTCAAAACATTTTGCAGGTAAGGCCGATAATAAATTGGTTTCGCAATTGGTGAAACAATTGCTCGGCTAAGCTCTACTTTTACCTAAAGAAGATAATTCTTTTCCTATACCCCTGAATGAAGTAACATTTAAAGGGAATTCGAGGAAAACATGCAGGAACGAAAGGAAGAATAGTACTTTTAATCCCTTACTATAATCATATGCATACAAAGCAACTGATAGCAACCATACAACAATGGTTGCTATTAATGTTTTTTTAGGAACTTGATGCCATTTGATCACCGAAGTTTTTGAGAACCAATTTAAATAATGATACGTGTAGGCAAACGCAATAAAGCGCATGATCACAAAACCTGCATTGCTCGTATAGATCTGCTCAACGCTGGTGAGCTCACCCATTTGAAAGAATTGTATCAAGCGTACATTCAACTCAGTAAACAACGCATAACTTTTTTGTGAGAACTCGCTCACTTGGTAAAACAAACCTTGTGGTTGCACAACAAATATTACTAGTGCACACCCAACAAGTGTAATAATAGAAATAATGCCCGGCCAAGAACGTTCTTTTAATGTTCCGTATAACATGAACATCCAAGTAAAAATAAAAACGTGAATGATGGTTGGAAGAAAAATAGCGATCCAAGTAAAATAAGTATTCGCATCATTAAGGTAACTAATAGAGATCACTGCCAAAATAAGCACCGCCACTCGGTACAACCAATCTTTCATAAAAACAAATGCAATTGAAGACAATAAACCAAAAGCAATAAGGTCGGGAAGATAGCCTGTGCTATGTTTAGTTGGGTTAAAATTGAAATACACCATAACAATACACGTTGCTACGAGAACCAAAAAATCATACTTCCCTTTTGTGAAGTAACTTTTTTTATGCAGCCATCCGATCTCGGTGAGGTAATGTAAAGGACCTAAAACGCCGTACGAAAAAAGAAAAAGCTCGAACGGCACAAAAAATGCAATAACACAACTTATGATGATCAAGCCCGTATTTACATGATGTATAGTAGAGCTATTCATTATTTCTTTTTAGTGCTTGGTTTGTTATATTCGGCAATGAACTCGGGCCATTTTTTTGTTTTGAAATGATCTTCCCCATAAAAAATCAAACCCGGTTTAATGAGTTCAGGCGAAAAATAAAAATTAAATACATCGATCGTATTTAGCTTTTCATCTAGTACACAAGTTGCGGGTAATGAAAACCGATTATTAGATATTTTTAATGCTAGTGAATGTAACGGAAAATTATTGATCACACTTTTAATGAACTTCTCTCCTTTGAACTCGATTGTATCATTGGTTTCAGCGTTGAATTCTACCAAATAATATTTTTCGTTGATGATCTTGGCAATAGCGCTATCCATAAAGGTTGTTTTACTCATCACCTTACACGAATTACAAAAACTGCTGGTAATATTAACCAAAACTTTTTTTGGCTTTTTCTTTTGCAGTTTATCCAATTCTTTGAAGGTATACACTTTTACAGGTTTCTTAGGGAAATTAGTATCATAAAATGTTTTAGCAAAGTTGGCACCAAATACTTCATAAGTTGTATTACGCCATACATTCTCTACCATAAATACCAATATTGGCTCTATTTTCTTTTCTTCAAGATAACCTTGCGACAATAGCGTATATTCATAATTATTAGTAATGAATGCCGTGGTAGGATAACTCAATTGCTGACCCATTAATTTGAGAGCAAATTCATGGGGTGTTTTTGGCTCCTTAGAAGTAGGTTTATACACTTTACCATTGAACTCAATGGTATCCTTTCCCTCTGCGTTGAATTTTACCGGATAGAAATTACTATTTATATATTCAGCGATAGCAGGGTTTGAATACGTGGTACGCATCATATGCTTACACCATCCGCACCAATCTGTATAAAAATCAATAAGTATAGGGCGTTGAAATTGCTTGTTCTTTTCCTGAGCTTCTTTGATAGTGATCCATTTAACTAAACCATTCGTTTCGGCAGCTTGAGCGAAGCCCTGTTGAAACATTGTGAGAAAAGCAGTGATAATTATGGATAACCTTAACATTTTAGTAATAGAAATATAGGTGTTTAATTGTAAATTTGGATAAAATTAAAACTAATTATCATGGTTAAAAAATTACTTTCATTATTTATCATTCTTCTTATTGTTAAAACAACGAAATCGCAAAATTTCGCTTTGAGTTATCAATTTAGCGCTGTTACTAATTCTAGCGGTCCGGTAGACCCTACTACAAACAATACAGCGACAGGTATTACTTCCGGTTCTTGGACTGCAGTAGGAACAGGTACTAACTCTTCCGGAGCAGCTTATTTTTCTTTCAATGGCTGGGGATTAGGTTCAACAAATGGCAACAATACAACGTTTACGGGTTCTATTGATCCTGCAAAATATTATGGGGTTACCATCACTCCTTCTGCGGGTTACAGTGTAAGTTTAAATTCTATGTCGTTTGGCACTAGTCGTTCCGGCACAGGCGTTCGCCGTTGGGCTGTAAGAACGGATAGAGATACTTATGCAGCTAATGTAGCTGCAACGTATACGCCTTTAAACTCGGCTGCGAGTGCCAGCACTCCAGTTATTGCTATAGAAGGTGGTAATACATTTTTTTGGACAGAAGACGTTAACAATACAGGATCTGGTGCAGCAGCATCTGCTTTTAATAATATTTGTGGTGTAAATTTCACAGGGCCAAATTTTACAAATCAAACAAATTCTTTTACACTAAGGATCTATGCATGGGATGCTGAAGCTGCCGGCGGCACGTTTAGAGTTGATACATTAATGATCAATGGTGTGGCAACTTTTTCTACTGCAGGTTTTGCAAATATCTCTCACAACCTTAGCGCTACATTTAAATTGTATCCTAATCCCAACAACAATGGTGTAGTTTACATCGAATCAAAAAATGCAACTAAAGGCACTATTGAGATCGTGAATATTCTTGGATCGGTTATCTCTCGTGAAAACATTGAAAGCAATTACGCCACGGTAAAATTAGACGTGAGTACTTTAGCCGAAGGAACTTACTTTGTAAGATGTCGCATTGGTGATAGGGTTATTACTGAAAAACTCATGATCGCAAAATAATTTATTTTATTATTGAGAACCCCAACTGATAATTCAGTTGGGGTTTTTTATTTAAATAAGATAGGACTTACTATTGATCAAAATGTATAATTTCCTAATTTACTTTCGGGTAAATGCACACTCTTAAATTTCTTACTCCAATATTCCGCCAAGTATTCTTGTTCAGTTTGCCCAGGAGTTGGAATAAGAATAAGTTCTTTCTTTCCTAAAGCATACATGTCCATCAACGAACTGTAACCACTTCTACAAACAATAATTTTTGATTCAGCTATTATATAAGAAAGCTCGTTTGCATTGGGCAATTTAATAAGAACTATATTTTCCTGCAGATCATCGCAGATGGGCGAACTTGAAACAATGACTGCTTTGCCCTTGTAACTTTTCAATTTATCGATCACACTTTTTAAAAGGTCAGTTTGCGTTGGCTCCGGGCCAGATAATAAAAATAAATGGTCGTATTTTATTTCAGCTTCCTTTTTTTCTAAACGACTCAAAGGCCCAATGTATTTACAATTCAATCTAAATACATTGTTACTTAATTCTCCGGCCAGTTTTTTATCCTTTTCCTCATGATCAGGAACCCAAACTTCATCGAATTTTTTTAATAATTCAACATGCGTGCTGTTCGACCATTTCTCAAAAAAAGGAGTTTTTAAATTTAATTGATGGCAAACAATGATGCTCTGAACATTCTTTGAATAAAGTCCATAACGGTTATCCGAAATAATAATATCAATTTTGTTTTTTAAGATATACGCTTCAAGGAGATCATGTTCTTCCTTGATAGCCTTTAAGATCTTTGGATATTGCGATCCCAACTTAAGCCATAAAGGTAAAACAGAACTGTAAGAGATATTATATTCCGGTAGTTCTACACGTTCTAATTCCGGAAACTCTTGTTTAAAGATCTTTTCGGTTAAAGACGTTGTTCCAAGAATTACGGTATTTCCTGAAGATAAAAGCGTTCTTATAATAGGCACACAACGGGTGGCATGACCCAAACCCCAATCGAGTGCAGCAACAAAAACCTTTTTATTTTTTATTCCAAGTGTCGTTTCAAGCATTAAATGTCGGAGATATTTTGATTGTATATTCAGTTTGGGCGAGACGCAGGTTCCTGAGTTTAGCTAAAGTTAAATGAAGGGTTCTGCAACGAAGTTCAAACTGAATAGACTTCAAAATAGCCCGACAATTTAGTCTTGACATGACACTAAGTCCAGAATTATTTCTCAGGATTTAAAACAAACTGCTTTAATTCACCATCTAAAATATACTTATTGGCAAAGGCTTTAAAATCTTCCTTCTTCAAAGCTTTTACCCAATCATTATACTTGTCTATGTCCGCTATATTCTCACCGGCTGTTTCGCTGCCCATAATATAACTCATCCAGAAATCATTCTCTTTTAATTGCAACTCACGCTCCTTTAAAAATCCTTCCTTCACTTTTGTTAAGTTCTCCTCGCTTCCGCCCTCTTTCTTAACCTTTGCAATTTCTTCCTTAGCTGCATTCACTAATTTCTCAACGTTCTCAGGCGCACATGCAAAACTACAAGTGATCTTTAATCCGGCGGTTGGTGTATAACTCATAGCGGGATAAATTCCAACACCATAAACTCCACCTTTATCTTCTCGTAAATTCTCGCGCAAAGTAATGTTCAATAATTTCATCAAAGCATAAACCTCAAATCTATTTTTGCGATTATATTCAAACGCATTTGTCCACGATAAATTAACGCGACTTCTTGGCTCATTTCCCTTTTTGTAAACTTTATTAAATGTTCCCTTAGGCGTTTTAGCACCAATATCTTTTATGGTCTCGTGCTTTGTACTCGCCGAGATGCCTCCAATATATGTTTCTATCAAAGGTTTTATTTCCTCTAAATTAAAACTTCCTACAAAAATGAACATGAAATCACTTGGGTCAGAAAAACGCTCTTTAAAAATATCGTTGCAACGTTTCTGACTTAGCTTTGCAAGATCTTCCATTCTTGTTGGCTTTGCACTAAAGTGATAACTACTCATGAAATAACGCACCGAATCGCCAAATACCTGATCAGGATCACTACCCGCGTTTTGAAGAAATGCCTTTTGTTTTTCAATAGCCGATAAAAATGCCACTGAATCCTTGCGTGGTTTAGTAAATACTAGATTCACCAATTGTAATAAGGTTTCAATGTCTTTTTTATTTGAGTTACCAAATAAACTCTCATCGTAGGTTCCAACGCCTGTGTACAATCTTGCTGTTTTATCTTGCAAATATTTCTCAAGAGCTGTTGCATCAAATTTTCCGTAACCAGATTCATCTTGTATTGAATTAGAAAAATCCGCATTGATCATATCTTTTTCAGGATATTGACAAGTTCCACCCGGACTATACGCCTGCATATTGATCTCATCATTTTTAAATGTAGTTGGCTTTAATAATACTTTCACACCATTGCCCAATGTCCACTCTGTAATTCCATAACCTCTATCCGCTGTTTTAAATACTTTTTGCGGAGAAGGCTTTTTAGCGATCAAAGGTTCGTTGATCACTTTATCTTCATATGCTTTTATATCTTTATTGGTTTGCGCTTCGTTAAACGCAGCCTTAATATCTTCCTCCAAAGGTTTTTTACTTGTTTCGTTCTCTGCCAACATCATAATAGAAACAGCATTCTCGCCATTGCCGATCCACTTTTTGGCTAAGGCATTAATGTCTTCTAATTTAATTTGAGGAACCAGATCTTTATAATAAGCATATCTGTTCTCCACTCCCGGCTCTGCTTCGCCGGTTAAAAAATTGTAAACGTATTGCATCACCAATTGTTTCGATTCAGTTTTATCCCTTTCATTAAATTGATTTTCCATATTGGTCATCAATTGTTTTTTCTGACGATCTAATTCACTTTGATTAAATCCAAAACGCTTCACGCGCTCATTCTCCGTAATTAACGCTTTCAACGCGTTCACTTCTTTTCCGTTAGATGTAACAGCAAAACTTCCATAGCTAGCTTTGCTTCTTACCATAGAGAAATAACCTGTGTAACCAAACATAAATGGCGGACTTGCCTGTTTTGTTAACTCACTTAAACGCGCGTTGATCATTCCGTTATACAATTCTTGCATAATGGTTTGTTTAAAATCGGCGTAGGTCTTTGTTGGATTATTATTTTCCGTCTGCATGTAAGCCAATTGGATCATGTTATAAGGAGATTCCTTATCACTCGCCACTGCCACACGAAAATCCTTTTGATTAGGTACTTCCCACATTTTAATTGGCTTTGGATTTACAGGTGCAGGAATATCAGAGAAAACTTCAATGATCTTTTTTTCCATCTCCTCCACATTAATATCTCCAACAACAATTATAGCTTGAAGATCGGTGCGATACCAATCCTTATAAAATTGCTTTAATAAACTTTGCTTGCAACCTTTCAATATTTCCGGCTTTCCAATTGGTAAACGCTCTGCATAACGCGAATCTTTGAACATCACCGGCCATGTTTTACGGTTCATGCGTTCCATAGCTCCTTGGCCTAAACGCCATTCTTCCATTACAACACCACGCTCTTTTTCAATTTCAACACTATCAAAACTTAAGTTGTGCGACCAATCCTTTAAGATCAATAAACCTTTGTCTACTATATCTTTTTTATCCGTTGGGATCTGTAACATATATACCGTTTCATCAAAACTGGTATAAGCGTTCAAGTCAGGACCAAACTTTGTACCAATACTTTCTAAATAATTTACCAGATCGTTCTTCTTGAAATTTTTTGATCCGTTAAAAGCCATATGCTCTACAAAATGCGCCAAACCTTGTTGATCGTCGTTTTCCATGGTACTTCCCGCGTTAACCGCTAAGCGTAATTCTGCTCTATTTTCAGGCTTAGTGTTTTTTTCTATATAATACGACATGCCATTTTTAAGAACGCCCTTTTTTACTTTTGGGCTCAATGGCAATTTATCTTCCGGTTTTAAGGGGTTTTGAGCCTGGGCAACAAACACCAAACTCAGCAATAGAACAATTACTTTTTTCATAGGATTGATTTATGTAGTAAATATATCAAAAATTGGCAAAGTATTTAATAACTTTAACCTGTGATTCCTGCCTTTCCCGACCATATTTTAACCACTCTTAAAGTACTGCCCGAAACACCGGGCGTTTACCAGTATTTTGATAAGGAGAATAACCTTTTATATGTAGGGAAAGCTAAGAACCTGAAAAAGAGGGTAAGTAGTTATTTTACCAAAGAACATGGCAATAACCGTTTAACATTAATGGTTAAAAAGATAGTAGATATCAAGACCATTAAAGTAGAAACAGAATTGGATGCTTTATTGTTGGAGAACAATTTAATTAAGAGTTTAAAGCCACGTTACAATGTTAATTTACGCGATGATAAAACCTATCCATGGATCATTATTAAGAATGAACGTTTTCCGCGCATATTTTATACACGCAAAAAAATAAAAGATGGCTCAGAGTATTTTGGTCCGTACGCCAATGTAAAAGTGATGCGCAATTTATTGGATTTTGTTCGCGAAACTTTTCCTTTACGAAATTGCAGTTACGACTTGAAACAAGAAAATATTGATAAAGGAAAATTTCGTCCGTGTTTAGAATATCATATTGGGCATTGCAAAGCACCTTGTGTTGGATTTCAGAAAGAAGAAGAGTACAATGCAGATATGAAAGAGATTCGCGAGATCATTAAGGGCGATATTCATTTTGCGATCAGAGAACTTACCGCGCAAATGAAAAAGAAAGCGGAAAGCTTAGACTTTGAAAAAGCGGAAGAATTAAAACAACGCGTAGAGATGTTGGAGGCTTTTCAAAGCAAATCCACCATTGTGCATCCTACTATTACCGATACCGATGTGTTTAATATTGTGAGTGATGAAAAGTCAGGATACATTACCTATTTTAAAGTAGTGAATGGTACCATTGTACAAAGTCAAACAATTGAACTGCGAAAAAAGCTGGAAGAGACCGACGAAGAATTATTAGTATTTGCCATGGTAGAATTGCGTGGAAGATATAATTCGAAAAGCAAAGAGATCATTTTACCGTTTGAACCTGAAATAAAATTACCGGATTGTGAATATTATATTCCTAAAATTGGTGATAAGAAAAAACTCTTGGACCTATGTTGGAGAAATAGTAAAGAATACAAACAAGAGCAAGACAAACAAATTGCTATTACCGATCCTGAACGACATGTGAGCCGTATTATGCAGCAAATGATGAAAGATCTGCGATTAACGGAAGAGCCTAGACGCATTGAAGGATTTGACAATAGTAATATCCAAGGAGAACATGCCGTAAGCGCTATGCCTGTTTTTATTGATGGGAAACCTGCCAAAAAAGAATACCGACATTTTAATGTAAAAACGGTGCAAGGTCCTGACGATTTTGCAACCATGGAAGAAGTTATTTTTAGAAGATACTCGCGCGTAATAGAAGAAAGCCAAGCCATGCCACAATTAATTGTGATAGATGGTGGTAAAGGACAATTAAGCGCGGCTATGAATAGTTTAAAAAAATTAAACCTTGTAGGAAAAGTTGCCGTGATAGGCATTGCGAAACGTTTAGAAGAAATTTATTTTCCGGAAGATCCTATTCCTTTGTATTTAGACAAGCGGAGTGAGACCTTAAAAGTAATTCAGCACATTCGCGATGAAGCCCACCGTTTTGGAATTACACATCATCGCAATAAACGCAGCCGCGAAACATTTAAATCAGAGCTAAGCGAAATAAAAGGCATCAGCGATAAAACCGCGCAGAAACTTTTAGTGGAATTACGCTCGATGCAAAACATTAAAGAAGCAACGCTAGAACAATTAACGGAAGTGATCGGAAAGGCAAAGGCGGAGTTGGTGTATAATTATTTCAAACAATAAAAAAGGCAGCTTTCGCTGCCCTTCTTTTACGAACTCTTCTTCACACAAAACGGCACATTCACTTTAAAACTCCAATTCCTTCCCATATTAAAAATGCCTGATCGTCCTGAACCATTTACGGGGTAACTATCAAAATACTTTAAGCGACTCATGTTTGATTGATATGCAGCATCCGTTAAATTGCTAACGTAAATTCCAATGGTAAATAAGGTTCTGTCTTTTTTATTTTTTACCTCTGCTCCTATTCCCACATCTAATAAGGTATACGATGGTGTTTTTGTTTCGGTATTATTAAATAAAAAAGCGCGATTTTGCGCAGCGTAATATTGCAAGCCTACTTTTATAAAAATATGTTCGAACGGACCAACGCTTTTTAAAAACTCAGCGCTTAATTCAGAATTGGTATGCAGAGGTGGAATGAACGGCAAATATTTATTACTGTCATTAATTACTGCACCATTTCCGCCTAAATTTGTAGCATACACAAACGAAACGGCATTTGAAAAGTGTAACCAATCTAAAGGATGCGGATGAATATCAATTCGTGCTTCACCTCCAAGTAATTGTGCCTTGGTTTGAATGAATTTAAAAACTGGGTAGGCATTTCCCGTTTCCATATAAATAGAATCGCCTCCTATTAAACTATTTAATTTTTGATTGAAGATATAATTGCTAATGGTATTATTAAATACCTCAGCGCTGGCCGAAACGTGTTCGCTTTCGTAAAACAAACCAATATCTTCTTGTAAACTAAATTCCGGTTTTAAATTCTCATCGCCCAATTGCTGAAAACCTGTTCCTGGGTGAACACCCTTGGCAGAGATCTCCGAAATATTTGGTGCGCGATAACCTCTTGCCACATTAAATTTTACCATCACTTTTTTATTGATGTTATAGGTAATTCCAAAACTTCCTGAAAATCCATTGAAAGTGTGTGTATAATCACTAAATTGTTTTGTTGCACCTGCCGTATCCGTTGTGGTTTTATCAAAACCGGTTATAGGATCGGTAATTACATATAGCGCCGTATTTTTGAACGAACGTGTATCATACCTTGCACCGGCCGCAATATCTATTTTACCAAAATTCTTTTTGCCATAAATAAATGGTGCTATGTCGAAGATCTTATAATCCGGAATCACAAATTCAGTTCCTTTACTTACGTCGTTCATCTGATACATTCCATTCATCCCAATTATACTTTCAAAACCTTTTTTCTCCGGAAAGTAAAACTTAGCATCATAACTTGCCGTACCCATATTCATATATAGGGCCGGAATATCCAATGCCTGAGGATGCGCAAACTCACTTCGAATACTTTGCTGATAACCCAGTTTCAAAGCCAGTTTACTTTTTTTAATGATAAAGTTATTTGAAGAGAATACACGGTAATGTTGTACGCGCTGATGAATAGCGTTAATGGAATATGAATTCAATTCAGAATTTGAAACTAAGGGACGCAAGGTATCTTCTTCCGAAATTTGTTTGGTGAATTTTCGGGAACTCGAATCTCTGCTTCCATCAGGAATTTCTTGCGTATTATCATACAAACTAAAATTCAAATGCGAATAACCCCATTTACGATTCAATCCTAAAAATGCATTCAAATTCCTTTCGGCAAATCCGGTGTTGTAAACTCTTCCATCATATTTGTTTTGATAGTTAGTTGCTTCTTTGTACGAGGTTCTCATTCCCCAAATAAAACCCGATGAATTTCCGGTTAAATTGAACGAACCACCACGCGATCCATTATTAGTTTGATAATTGCTTTGCAAAGCACCGCTGATCTCTCCATCGGGCGAAGGATTAGCGGGAATTAAATTCACTACACCAGCCAATGCATCCGAACCATAAATTAAACTGGCAGGACCTTTCACTACTTCAATTCGATCAATTAAATACTGGTCCACTTCAATCCCATGTTCATCTCCCCATTGCTGACTTTCTTGACGAATTCCATCAAATAAAGTGAGGATGCGATTATAACCTAAGCCACGAATAAATGGTTTTGAAACGTTTGGTCCGGTGGCCAAAGCATTTATACCAGGAACTTTTGCGATAGCATCAATAATATTAGTGGATGAATTCTCGGTTAAATGATGTTGATCGATAAAAACCATCGGTACAGGATTTCGTTTTATTTCTGTTGCTCGCGAAACTCCGGTAACCACAACTTCATTGGCTTCAATAACCGATTCTTCCATTTCCACATCCAATTCTGTTATATTTGCGAGATCAATAGTTTCCACAAACGTTTTGTAACCGATCAATTTGATCTGTACAATGGTTTTGATCTTTGGTAAATTTTTTATTTCGTAGCTCCCGTCGGTTTTTGCAACAGTTCCATTTTTTAGATCGGGTAAATAAACTACAGCTCCCGGCAAAGCCTCTTGCTTTGTTTTTGTTTTAATGAAGCCTTTCAATACAACTTGGGCTTCGCTTATATATACGCTTATAAAAAAAGCGATGAATAAAATGCTTTTCATTTAATTTCTTTTTAAATATGAATACTAAAAATACCAGATACTGATAAGTATCAAGTTTGAACAGAAACTATACCGAAGGAAATCAGGTTTTGGAATTTTACGGCCTGATTTCTTCGGCATAACGGTAAGTACGCTTCGTTTTTTTCAAAAACTCAGCTACTTTCCGTATAAATTACCGGTGGCGCGCGCGAAGGTAAGTTGTAAGAAAGATCGGCCTGAATGGCTCTTTGTTTAAAAAACGGTAATGACGTGTTTATTTCAGTGCTTACACATTCAACGGCCACTAAAACTGCAAGATCATAAGCCGGAGAATCTAATTTTAGAATATCACAATGGGTATGTTGCTCTTCAACGTGAGTTCCGAGGTGTGCGTGATTAAGCTTACAGAAATTATCGGCGGTATCATGATGATCGGCAAAAAGATCGTGGATGGTATGCGCGGGAGTAATAACCCACGAAAAGGCCACCAATAAAAAATACGCTATATATGTATTTAACTTTTTCAAGCGCTTCAAAATTAGTTCAAAAATTCCATTGAAAACAAAAAGCAGTTCAAATAAGAGATAAAAATGGCTTTTTAGATATAATATTTAACAAAAAGTGGAGTGATTCAAGTTCTTTAACCACTAAAGGCACGAAATTTTCACACGAAAGACACAAAATTTTGTGCCTTTCGTGAAAGTGTTTCGTGGTTTTCGTGGTTAAAAAAAATGGTGTAAAGCAAAAACGGCGAACAAATGTCCGCCGTTGGTATTAGTTTCCTAGATCTTCGAAGCTCACATCTGAAGATGGGCTTTTTTCATCGCTCACCGGATTTTCAATTACCGGGGAATTTTCTTTTATATATTCTATTGCTTCATGAAAACCATCTGCAAATTTTTCGAAATCTTCTTTGTACAAAAAGATCTTATGTTTCTCGTAAAAAAACTTACCATCATCTCCAAAACGTTTCTTACTTTCTGTGATGGTTAAATAATACTCGTTTCCTTTGGTGCTTTTTACATCAAAAAAATAAGTGCGCTTTCCTGCTCTAACTGGTTTTGAGAACAGATCGCCTCTGTCATTT
>JAGPDW010000183.1:0-5763 GCA_018057345.1 Bacteroidia bacterium
TCTCTTCATCCGTAAGTGGAATTGGTCGGTTTTGTTCCCAATACGCGCTATCCTTTTTATTGGCTCCTTTTGCAATTATAGCTATTTCATCACTAAAGAATTTTTTATCGAATTTTGGATCAAGATTATAATTGTATAGAACGGTATTAAAATATCCGTTACCTCTAAAACCAAAAATGGAAAACTCAAAACTCATGTTTGAAGATGTGGGTAACCAAATGCTATCTCCGGCGATCGGTGTTAAGATCTGCTTTACTGTAATTGTATCTACAAAATTGATCTTATTCTTTTTTGTAAGAAATACATTAACGCTGGTAATTCTCCAGGTATTTTCTTGAATATAGATGATGCCGCTAAAAACCGGATCTGTTTCGCGCTTAGGGATCACTTCAATTTTATTTACTTCTTTTCCATCTTCAAAAAAAGAGCCTAGCAATTTGTAACGGTAATATAAAAAAGCATTTTCGTTTATGGGAGAAATAAACGGACGGTTACTTACATCCTTCATCTCTATCAGATTTTCGTAAAAATTATAATTCAAATAACGGTATTGGTTAAAACTAAATGCTCTGCTCGAACCGCTTACTTTACTGCTGAGCATTACTTCTTTTATAGTATGCTCGTCCTTATAATTGAACTCACTCTGACTTTCCGATAAATACACTACTCCAAGAAGCTCAGTTGAATCAGTAATGCTTTTATCAACCATTTTTATCATTTTCATTACGCCTTTAGAGATACCCTTTAAACGCTGTAATCCTTTTATGTACGTATTGCATGAATAATCTTCTACCTGCGATAAATGATATTTTCGTTTTTTGATTGCCTTCCTGATAATGATGTTCGCCGGATTCTCTCCCGCTTTTACAACAATTTCTTTTAAGGCAACGCCTTCATTCTCTAAAACAATATTTAAAACTTTGTTCTCAGTAAGGTTTACCTTTTCAATTTTCTTGGCATAACCTACATATTGAAATACCAATTCATAATTTCCAGGTTTTAATTTTAAGGAAAAATCGCCTTCCTCATTACTATTGGTACCGATGGTGGTTCCTTTAACGTAAATAGTGGCAAATGGCAAAGCTTCTTTGGTGTTGCTCGTGATCTTTCCTTTAATGGTAAATGTTTGCGCGGGTAAAAGGTGAGCTATAAAAATAAAAAAAATGAAGACTTGTTTCATTATTTACTTTTTTTCATAAGTGGTAAAGGCGTATGAAATTATATTGGCGCCCATTTTTAAAGCTTTAGATCTGGCTTCTTCGCTATCATTATGGATCTCGGGGTTTTCCCAGCCATCACCAAGATCACATTCAAAATCATAAAAGCAAACTAAGCGTCCGTTATAAATTAATCCTAAACCCTTTGGAGCTTTATTATCGTGCTCGTGTACTTTTGGTAAACCATTAGCAAATTCAAATTTTTGGTGATAGATAGGATGACTAAAAGGTAATTCAACAAGATCTAATTCAGGAAAAACTTTTTTGAGTTGTAAGCGAATAAATTGATCCATACCGTAATTATCACTTACGTGCAAAAAACCACCCGAGATCAAATATTTTCGCAGATTATCAGTTTCCTGCATATTAAATATCACATTCCCATGTCCTGTCATATGCACAAAAGGGTAATTGTATATTTCCGGACTTCCTGCTTCCACAACCCCTTGCTCGGGATTGATATTTGTTTTTAGTTCTTTATTACAAAACTTAATAAGGTTTGGTAGCGATGTTTCCAAATTAGCGTACCAATCGCCGCCACCATTGTATTTTAAAACAGCTACTTGAAACGCGTAGGCTGGTTTTTCAATAAAAGAGCTCTGTAAACAAATAAACAGAGGTAAAATAAATAAGAGATATTTTAGTTTGTTACTCACGAAGTTTTATCCTGTAGCGACAGTTTGGTAAATGTATTTGAGAACATAACTGTCTGCTTCAGGATAAAATTAAACATTTTTGTAATACTGAACCAATTCAATGGCTTGTTTTGCTTCACTTACATCATGAACGCGTAGCATTTTAGCACCATTTAACAGGGCAATGGTATGCAAAACGGTGGTTCCGTTCAAAGCCGTAACAGGACTGGTGTTTATCACTTTATTTACCATACTTTTTCGTGAAACTCCAACAAGAATAGGGTAGGTAAGCGAACTTAATTCCGGCAAATGTTTTAGCAGTTTAAAATTATGTTCGGTATTCTTTCCAAATCCAAAACCGGGGTCGATGATCAATTTTTTAATGCCTAATGACTCTAATTTCTGAATTTTAGCTTTTAGTTCATTTTTAACTTCGGCAACAACATCACTATAAACAGGATCTTTTTGCATATGCTCCGGATCACCCTTCATGTGCATCAATACATAAGGAATATCAAGCGCAGCCATGGTTTCAAACATTTTTGGATCTTTATCTCCTGCGGCAATATCATTGATCATATCCGCTCCAAGATCTGCACTTTTTTTTGCGATCGAACTTCTATAAGTATCCACTGAGATGATGATATTTGGAAATTCCTTTCTAATAGCTTCCAATGGTTTTTCTAAACGTTCCCATTCTTCCAGTTCGCTTATTTCTTTAGCGCCCGGTCTTGAACTCGCAGCGCCAATATCAATTATATGAGCACCCGCCTTGATCTTTTGGCTTACGTCGGCCAATACATCCTTTACCGAATCGTACTTTCCACCATCGTAAAAACTATCGGGCGTTAAGTTTACAATGGCCATGATCAAAGGCTGTTCAAAATTTAATGTTTTTTGGTTGGCTTGGTACACCATTATTGCTAATTTTAGGGCTTTATGCAAACTACTTCAACTCAATACGACGCGGCCATAAAGCTATGCAAAGATATCTTTTTAAAGAAGATGAAAGACTATGGAACTGCATGGCGTAACTTAAGGCCTACTTCACTTACCGATCAGATATTCATTAAGGCTCAGCGTATTAAAAGCATTGAAGAAAAGGGAACTCAAAAGGTAGTGGATGATATTAGAGGGGAATATATTGGTATTATCAATTATTGCATTATTTCATTGATCCAATTGGAATTAGAGAACGATTCTCGTTTGGAACTCCCATACGATGAAGTTGAGGGCTTGTTCAATAAATACGCTACCAAGACCAAAAAACTGATGGAAGATAAAAACCATGATTACGGTGAGGCATGGCGTGATATGCGTTTAAGCAGCTTAACCGATCTTATTTTGATGAAGATATTCAGAGTTAAGCAGATTGAGGATAATAAAGGCCAAACCATTATCAGCGAAGGTGTAGATGCAAACTATATGGACATGCTTAACTATAGTGTGTTTGCTCTAATTAAGCTCCAATAAGAATGACAAAGAGGGGATTATTACATATACTATTTTGTTTAGTCTCCTTAAACAGCTTTAGCTTAAGCCTTGATTCATTAAAAATCAAGTTACAAAAAGCCAAAAATGATAGTGCTCGAATTGAATTGCATTACAAGGCCGCAAGCACTAAATCAAACTCTGAACAACTTAGCGATTCGCTTTTGAATTGTATTGTAAGTTATACAAATAGCGCCGATTGCTATTCGCGCCTTTTTGCGCATTACAAAGTAGCATTGTATTATATTGGTAAGGAAAAACGAGAAAAAGCGATGCAAAGCCTTTTGCTTGCACTAGACATTGCCGATAAATGCAAGAACAATTACGGAATAATGATAATTCGTCTCAAATTGGGTTATTTGAATAAGATCACCGAACGCATTCAAGCATCAAAAATAAGCCTTCACATTTCTCGGTATTACGCTATTCTTCTTAAAGATTCTGCAGTGTTGGCAGATAATTATGTTATTCTTGGTAACATCTACAAAAATGAGATGATCCTTGATTCCGCTTTGGATTATCAATTAAAGGCTTTAAGAATAAGAGAGATTACAAAGGGAGATGACCGACTATTGGCGCAGAGTTATAATAACATTGGACTTGTTTACAAGAACATGAAGGAATATAACACAGCTTTGACCTATTTAAAAAAATCGTTGGTACTCAAAATAAAGATCAAAGACAACACTCTAGCTTCGGCTTATAATAATTTAGGAATTATTTATAATAAAATGAAATTATACGACAGTTCCATTACCGTGGGTAAAAAAGGGATGGAAGCAGCCTATAAGTTCAAAAAAAGTGAATTTTTATCACACTGCATTCAAATGCTTGCCGAAGCCTACGATGGAAAGAAAGATATTGCCAAGGCTTTGTATTATTACAAAAGAGATAAAGATGTAAGGGATTCTGTAGGAAAGGAAGAGATATCCTCACAATTTCTGGAGCTTCAATCTAAATATGAAAGTGATAAAAAAGATGCTGACCTTAAACTAAAGGAGGAGTCGCTTAAAACAGCCGAAGCACTTAATTCGCGTAAAAACATCCTTATTATTCTTTCAACCATTGCTTTATTAATGGCATTAATTGCGGGAGTATTTATTTTTAGGAGTTATAAGCAAAGCAAACGCAACGCTTTACAGTTAGGATTAAAGAATAAGATCATAGGCGAGAAGAATAAAGAGATCACCGACAGTATTAATTATGCCAAGAATATTCAACAAGGTCTTATTACCAGTGAAGACGTTTTTAAAGAAAACCTAAAGGATCACTTTATTTTATATTTACCAAAGGATATTGTGAGTGGTGATTTTTATTGGGCGCAAAAAGTAGGTAAAGAATTTTTGATCATGTGTGCCGATTGTACAGGGCATGGTGTTCCGGGTGCTTTTATGAGTTTAATGGGCATTGGTTTTTTAAAAGAAATTGTAAATCAAAAGGAACTTACCAGGCCTGATCTTGTTTTGAATGAATTGCGTGAGCGCATCATTAACAGTTTTGGATTGAATGCCAATAAGGATGGAATGGACGCTTCGTTAGTGAAATTGAACGGGAGCGAAATGCAAGTTTCGGCCGCTAATAATTCGATATGGATCATTCGTAATAATGAAAGCATTGTTGTAAGGCCCGATAAATTTCCTATTGGTGTTTATTCAGGAGAAAAACAGGATTTCACATTAAATACCATTCAACTCCAGAAGAATGATCTTGTACTAATGTACACAGATGGCTACGGTGATCAGTTTGGAGGTCCTAGCAATAAGAAGTTTAAGCATAAAACAATGGAAAAGCTCTTAGTTGAGAATCAAGACCTTTCTATGGATCAAATGAAAAAACTACTTCACGATACATTAATGGAGTGGCAAGGTGGCTACGAGCAGGTAGATGATATTCTTGTTCTCGGATTTCGCATCTAAATTTTCGGTCATTTTAGCGGTTAATAATAGACCTTATACTTTTTTAGAATAAAAGTAAAAAAATGCTATTTTTATACGCAATATGAAAAGACTAATACTCATTTATTTTTTTACGCTGTTTATTGGCAGCGCTTTCGCTCAGATCACTCAAACAGTTAAAGGTAAAATTACCGACAAAGCCACGGGCATTGGATTACCCGGTGTTGTAGTAAAGATAAAAGGTGATGCTACTAATCAATTGGGTGCCAGTTCGGATGGGAATGGAAATTATAAAATAACAGGCGTTCCTATTGGGAGGCAAACCATCATTTTTACTATGATGGGATATAAACCTCGTGTGCTATCTGATCAGATCATTACTTCAGGTAAAGAGTTTTATTTAGAAATTGAAATGGACGAAAGCGCCCAGGATCTTGCTGAAGTAGAAGTAAAGGCGGATGCGAATAACGAGGATGTGCTAACAATGCAATCTATAAACGTAAAGTCATTTAACTTAGAAGAAAC
>JAGPDW010000184.1:0-5752 GCA_018057345.1 Bacteroidia bacterium
ATCGCGCTTTAATGTACTTTAATAAAGCAACCAATGTAGCTCCATACAATTACAAAGGGTTTTACAATAAAGGCTTATGGTATTTAAAAAATAATAATCCAAAAAAGGCCATTGAAGAATTTAATACAGTGATAGTGATGTATAATTATCCAAAAGCGTATGTTGCTCGCGCATCAGCTTATTATGCACTTATGGATTACGCCAAGGCCCGTAAAGATGCAAGCAATGCACTTTTAGTGGATAAGAACAACAGCAAGGCCTATTTTATTTTAGGGAACTGTTCTAACAACCAAGATGATCTGCCAAGCGCTATTAACTTTTACAAAAAAGCGATCGATATAAATAAATTTGAGCCCGACTACTACTTTAAACGTGCAATTGCCCTGGGGAAACAGCAGAATTTTAAGGATTGCGTGGAAGATCTTAACTCATGCCTTGCACTGGATCCAAATTATATTGATGCGTATTATTGGCGAGGCGTTGCAAAAGTAAATTTAAAACAAGATCCTTGCGAGGATCTCAAACGCGCAGCTGAGAGCGGAATGGAAATTGCCAGAGGTGCTTATGAGAAGTTTTGTCAATAAGGCTCCGTAGGAGCCAAACTATCATTAGAAATTTATAATTGCTATAATAGAACCCCGTAGGGGTGACCTATTTTGAAATTTAAACCATTTTATAGGTCGCTCCTACGGAGCTCTTTTTCACACTACATTTTTGTCTAATGATAGTTTGTCCCTACGGGACAATTAATGTTTTAAAACGGACTCTGCTTTCTTATAATTCTTCCAAACCACTTAGGAAAAAAGCGCTTGATCTTTACGGCTAATAATTCTTTACCACCAACTAAAATTTCCTCATCATTATTTTGAATTCCTTTTAAAATAATTCTTGCGCATTCTTCTGCGCTCATCGCGTTCTCATGACTGGGATCCATTTTGCCATGAGCACCTTTGTCAGTTACGGCATTCAACGAAATATTTGTTTTTATTTTTCCAGGACAAACGATCAAAGTTTTAATTCCGTCTTTTTCTGTTTCCAATCTAAACGAATCGAAGAAACCATGAAGCGCATGTTTAGCAGCCGAATATCCTGAGCGTAAATAAAAACCAAATTTTCCGGCAATACTGCTTATCACAATGACATGTCCGCTTTTTTGACGTTTCATATAGGGAAGAACCGCTTTGGTCAAATTTACATAGGCAAAATAATTAATTTCCATTAGTTCACGATCAATGTCAATTGTTGTCTTCTCTGCTTCAGCTCGCTGGCTCATTCCTCCATTGTTCACTAATATATCTATTCGTCCGAATTTATTTAGGATGCTTGCCGCTAAAGCCGTTGCTTTAGAAGTATCTTTTAGATCGAACGGTAAAAGCATAATATCCAAATCAGGCAATTTGGTTAAAGCGGCCACGCGTTTTAATTCATCTTCACGTCGCGCAGATAAAATTAAACGTCCACCCTGTTTGGCTAATTCTAAAGCCAATGCTTCTCCAATTCCTGAAGAGGCTCCTGTGATCCAAATTACTTTATCTTTAAAAAAACTCATTTTGCGTTTATACAAATGTACAAATTTTGTACTTCTATTTTCTCTATGCAATTACAATCTCGTTTGCTCTTACAATTCTCGCAATTCTCATCAAATACCAAAGCGTGCGCATCTTTTCCCACCGGAGCCCAACGGCCCGGGTGAATTGGACGTTTAGGCGAATATAAACCAATGGCCTTTTTGCCAAGAGCCGCTGCAATATGCAAAGGACCGGTACTTGCAGCTACTAACACATCGCATAAATTTATGAACGAAATAAATTCATCTAAACTTAATTTGCCGGTTATATCAATAGCACTTGGATTTTCTTTTATAAAATTTTCCAATTGCAAACCATCTTCTTTTGTACCACTTATAAAAATTTGAAATTTATCTTTTGGTAATTGCTGTATAAGTTTCGAAAAATTTGTTAAGCCCCACTCTTTGGCACTTCCTTTTGATTTAGGATGAAGAATTACTTTAGTTCGCTGCTTATCCAATAAATTCACAAATAATTCATTTCCCAAAGGTTTTACTCTAGAAAATCCATAACACTCTTGTATCACTTTCAGATCAATATTGGTTTCAATATTTAAGAACGAAAGCAATTTCATATTTAGTTGCGATTCGTGAAGTTCAGAATTCTTCCGCGAAAGCTTAATAAGATTGCTGCATGTAAGCCAATGCCACAAACGATTTCTTGTTCCTGCACGTCTTGGAACTCCTGCCGCTTTTGCAAGTTTAGCAATTTCCTTTACAGGAAAAACATGAATAAAAATATCAAGATTTAAGTCCTTTATGAATTCGATCTGTGCTTTCCAATCCCTTTTTAAGATCTCATCGTAATTTACAAATCCATCCACGTGCTCACTTAATTCAATGATAGATTTTGTATAGGTTCTTCCCAAAAATAAGATCTGGCAATCCGGAAAATTTGCTTTAAGCACACCGGCCATTGGCAATGTTAAGATCACATCACCTATAGAATCGGTTCTACTTAATAATATGCGTAGCTTACTTGCCATGTGCGTAAAGTGCTCTCAGTTTTTTATATTTTAAATAGGTGGCGTAGGCCGAAATTTTAGAAACCAAATATCCTGATTTACCATCTAAAAATCCAAGCTTCAAAAAATAATGATCCACAAATTTCGCGATAGGGTTTACAACTAATTTAAACATCGGTGCTTTTTTTCCATTCTCAAAATAAGCTTTTGACGCAATGTTTGTAAAATATTCTACTTGTTTGTAATGATCATCTACGCTGTAATAACTGTAATGCAAAATATCTCCTTTTAAATAGCCGGCATTTTTATCACCTTCAAATAATTCGTATTTATCATGAGGATTTATTCCTGTCCACTGTCCTTTGCGACTATCCCACAAACGCATTTTTTTATCAGGGTACCAACCGCAATGTTTTATCCAATGTCCGCAATAATTGGTAAGGCGATTCATGTAATAACCGTCTTTAGAAAAATCATTTTTAATTTCCAGAATAGACTTTTTCAAAGTTTCATCCAATGCTTCATCCGAATCTAACGATAACACATGCGGAAATTTCGCATAAGTAATAGCTCTGTTCTTTTGTTGAATATGCCCATCAAATGCATGCTGATAAAAACTTACATTATATCTTTTGCAAATTTCCTCAGTTCTATCTTTACTAAACGAATCTAATACCACAATTTCATCCACTACACCTTGCAGCGATTGCAAGCATCGTTCGATGTTCTTTTCTTCGTTAAACGCTATGATCACGGCCGAAATTTGAGGCATAGCGTAAAGATAATGTTTATTTGCGACTGATTTATTTGGGCGCCTGCCCTTCGCCACTAAAATTGCGGAAGCTCAGGGCACCGGGCTGCTCCGGGCTCCGCTTCGCTTCGGCTTTTTTTGTTTGGCGAAAAGCCAAACAAAAAAGAGCTAAACCCTCCGCATCCCTGGCGCGGGGCCGGTAAAAAGAGGCAGCTGTCTCTCTTTACCGACCGCGTGAGCGATTGAAGCGGAAAGCGCGACGGCGAGTGAGGTTTCCAAAAAGATTCGACCCGAACTCGCCGGCACGCCCTAATAATAAAAAACTGTATCTTTAACCTATGAACGTAACCCTCATACAAACCCATTTACATTGGGAAGATGTGGAAATGAATATCCAGCATTTCGAGAAACTGATCTCTTCTATTCCTACTAAAACTGATCTGATCATTTTACCCGAAATGTTCACTACCGGTTTTACCATGAAGCCCGAAAAAAATGCGGAAGCTCATTTAGGAATGGGTTTTGAGTTCATGCAAAAAATGGCGCACGAAAAAAACGCTGTTGTAACAGGAAGCATCTCTACAAAAGAAAATAATAACTATTACAACCGTTTATATTGGGTTGAGCCCAACGGAAAATTTGATTCGTACGATAAACGTCATTTATTTAGAATGGCCAAAGAAGATGAATTTTATACCGCGGGCAAAAAAAAGATCATCAAAAAAATAAACGATTGGAAAATTTGTCCCCTTGTATGTTATGATCTGCGTTTTCCTGTATGGAGTCGTAACAAATTCAAGAACGGACAATGGGATCACGATGTATTAATTTACGTTGCCAATTGGCCCGAAGTTCGCAATTACCCTTGGAAACAATTATTAATTGCTCGCGCTATTGAAAATCAATGTTATGTTATTGGTGTAAATCGTATTGGAAAAGATGGCAACGATTTTGCACATTCGGGCGATAGTATGGTGATAAATCCAAGAGGTGAGATCATCAGCCATACCAAAGCCAATGAAGAAAGCATTGAGACGATTAAACTCGACATAGACTATCTAGACGATTTTCGTAAAGCATTTCCGGTTGGATTAGATGCAGATGATTTCGACATACAATATTGAAACACATTTTAGATACAGAACGACTATTTCTTCGTGAATTTACTATTGACGATGCACAATTGCTCATTGACCTGAACTCTAATTTAAATGTGACAAGATACACTGGCGATGGGCCTGTTGAAAGTGTTGCAAAAGCTAAAGAAATTCTTGAAAACATCATTTTTCCTCAATACAAAAATAAAATGGGACGTTGGGCTGTGCAATTAAAGTCAACCAACGAATTTATTGGCTGGTGTGGATTAAAATTTATTGAGGAATTAAACGAGATCGATCTAGGCTACCGATTTTTTGAGAAGCATTGGGGTAAAGGTTACGCCACCGAATCGGCTAAAGCTGTATTAAACTATGGATTTAATACCCTCGGTTTACAAGAAGTAGTTGCCAGAGCTGCCATTGATAATACAAATTCGGTGAAAGTGCTAGAGAAAGTAGGGATGAAATTTGAAAAAGAAGCCGTTGAGCATGATGATAGGATCTACAAATATCGATTAAGCGCTGCCCAATACCGGTCACAATTTTAACCTAAAATCCCCTTTGCAAATCCTTATATTCCCTTATCTTTGTGGGGCAAAATTTTATGGAATACCACTTCAAGGATATAGAGAAAAAATGGCAAGCTTTTTGGGCTGCTAACAAAACATTTAGGGCCGAAGATTCTTCTTCAAAACCAAAATACTATGTGTTGGATATGTTCCCCTACCCTTCAGGCGCGGGTTTGCATGTGGGTCATCCTTTAGGTTATATTGCTTCTGATATTGTTGCGCGCTACAAACGCCACAAAGGTTTTAATGTATTGCACCCAATGGGTTATGATAGTTTTGGTTTACCCGCTGAGCAATACGCTATTCAAACAGGGCAACATCCTGCCATTACAACCGAACAAAATATTAATCGTTACCGTGAACAATTAGATAAAATTGGTTTTTCGTTTGATTGGGAAAGAGAAGTGAGAACTTCTGATCCTGCGTATTACAAATGGACACAATGGATATTTATTCAAATTTTTAATAGTTGGTATAATATAACATCCAACAAAACTGAAAAAATAGATTCGCTTATTTCTGAATTTGAAACGAACGGAAATTCAAAAGTAAATGCGGTGTGTGATGATAACGTAAAACCATTTTCGGCTGCTGAGTGGAAAGCATTTTCTGAAAAACAAAAAAGCGATGCGCTAATGGCCTATCGTATTGCATATTTAGGAGAGGCGTATGTGAATTGGTGTCCTGCATTAGGAACTGTTTTAGCAAACGACGAAGTAAAAGATGGCGTGAGTGAACGTGGCGGACATCCTGTTGAGCGCAAATTAATGAAACAATGGAGCATGCGCATAACAGCTTATGCT
>JAGPDW010000185.1:0-5736 GCA_018057345.1 Bacteroidia bacterium
TCATAGGCTTAAATAGAACCATCTGCAGCTTTATGAATATTTGGTTCAAAAACGAAGAAATTGATAGGGCAACCATGAATACCAAACCTCAAGGAACCATTACGCCAATGAAAGATGTAACTGAAGCAGATTCAAAATTAAAAGGCTACAGTTGGCAGTACAATAGAAGACCAACGTCAAAACAAGATCTGTTGAATGAACCAAAGGAGCCTGCGAAATAATTACTTCATTCTTATTTTTCTCTTTCCATTCTTTATTACATCGCAAGTAATAAATATTGAAAGCAAACGGTTTTTAAACGATACCAATGGATTTGTAGGAAGAAGTGATCTTAATTTTAATATTACTCAAAACACACAGCAGGTAATTTCTCTTGGTATAAACGTTCACATGCAATACCAACACAACAAACATCGTTTTTTAGCTATTAGTGATCTTGCATTTATTAAAGCGGCGCAAACCGATTTTGTTAATAATGGTTACCAACATTTAAGGTATAGCTATAAGGTAACAAACCGCGTTACTTGGGAGAATTTTGCTCAAGCTCAATACAATCTGGTTTTAAAATTAAATAGAAGATATTTGGCAGGTGCCGGACCACGTTTCAAGATCTTCAAGAAAAAGAATATTAGATTATATACGGCTGCCTTATATATGTACGAATATCAGGTGCAGGATAATGAAACTATCATTCAATACAACCATCGAATGAGTAGTTATGTAACGTTCAATATTGGCTTTAATAAATTGGATTTTTCAAACACAACGTTTTATCAACCCCTACTGAATGACTTTAGCAATTACCGTATTGCCAGCGATTCTAATTTAGATATTGTACTTACGGGTCATTTTAATTTTAGAGTTGGTTTTAATTTGCTATACGACACACATCAACCTCCAGGAATACCTGCACTTGTGTACACTTTAAAAAACGGTTTAAGCTTTAAATTCTAAGCATAAAAAAAGCCCTAACAAACGCTAGGGCTTTTCTTTATCAAGATCTTATATTATTCCTTTACAAGCTTAATAGTTTTAAGCGTTGCATTACCTTGCTTAATTCGTAATAGATAAACGCCATTCGCTAATTGCGATACATTTACTTTCTCTTCATTTGAACTAACTGATTGGCTAATAATTATTCTTCCTGCAGCATCAGAAATGATCAATGAAGCATTATCGAACTTTGCATTTGTGATCGTTAATTGATCATTTGCCGGATTTGGATACACACTAACTGAACCAAGCTGATTGCTTAATTGCGTTAATCCCGTGCAATCTGCAACAGTCATTACCAAACTATCTACACCACTACAATTTGTGTTTGGATCAGTATAGTTATAGTAAATTGTAAATGAACCATTACCCGTAATTGATGGATTGAACATATTAGATGTCATTCCCGGTCCGCTAAATGTACCACCAACCGGTGTAGCGTTGATCAATACCGGAGGAACACCAAGACATAAATTGGTTTGATTACCGGCAAAGCTGATCGCTGGAGCAGGATTAATTGTTGCAGTAACAGCAACAGCAGGACTCAAACAAGCCGCTTTACGTACTTTAATATTATAATACCAATAGTAAGAACCCGGACCTGCACTTGAGCCTGTTAAGTTTACACAGCCTCCAATATTATAAGGATAACTTACTGCAGTATTTGTTCGGTAAAGAGCAGAAGCTGAAGAAGCATTCAATCCTAAACGATAACCGGTTCCAATAGCAACACTGAAATTTAAATTCACTGTATTAACCCCAGCGGCCAGGTTAACAACTGTTGAACTTAAAATTGCATTTGATGAGTTTCTTAACTCAAACGTTCTGTTACCTGCAGTTTGTGCATTCACAACCACAGTTTCTATTGTGCTATTTTGCACAACATCAAATGTCAAATAATGCGCAGGATTGGTTAAAAATCCTCCGCCGGTAGCGCTATTTAAAAGACCTCCGGTAACGGGTGAGTTGGTTACAGTATTTGCAACATAGTATGTTGTAGTAGTGGTTAAATTTGGTGTAGTGTAAGCCGTTCCTGTATTAATAACAGTTGTTAAAGCCGGTGTTGCATACCAATTTAATAATGTTCCGCCAGCGGCACTTAATAACAAAGATCCATTATAGCAAACAGCTGCACCGGTTGCAGTTGGCAAGGCAGGAGCATTTACAGTAATATAAGCTGGCTGAACAATACTCGCTGTATTACTCAAGCAGCCAGTTGCCGTTAAAGTTACAGTGTAAGTTCCATTTGCTGTGTACGAATGCACTGCATTTGTTGCTGTGGATGTACTACTATTATCACCAAAATCCCAAACATAACTAACACCATTTGCTGTTGTATTATTAAAACTAACACTTGCCGGTAAATTACAATAGCTAGTGCTAGCCGAATTAAAATTAGGATTAATTGCCGCAGGCGCATATACCGCTCCCACTCCAACAGCATGCCATGCATTTGTTGTTTGAATAACCTCATTACTGCAAGCTCCAAATAGATCTTTAGCAGCTTGAATAGTTAACAATCTTGCATTTGCAAAATTAGTGCTTGGTACATAATAAATAGTTAAAGCACGAAATGCAATTTTTGCTGCATTCAACATACCAATGGCATTTACCGTATAGGAACTTGCAATGTCATTTGTACCAGTTCCTCCTGCGGTTAATAAATAGAACCAATAATTATATACTCCACTATTGGTATGAACACCTCCGTTATCACCAGTGCCGGTGTACCAATAAGTTCCCAAATACGTATCAGGATCATTATAAGGAGCAATAGTTGGATTTTGCATACTGCGAATACCATTGCCACTTGGTGTTATCTCCGCGCCAATTTTCCAATCCCAATTAGTTGGTCTCCCATAGTTTTCAATACATGTTCCCATAATATCCGAATTGCCTTCGTTCAAAGCACCGGATTCGTAACTGTAAGTAAGATTTCCTGTTGCAGAAGTTAAACCATGCGAAACTTCATGACCACAAACATCCAATCCTGTTAACGGTGTAAACGTAGTTCCATTGCCATCACCATAGGTCATACGCTGTCCATCCCAAAATGCGTTATTGTAATTTGTACTATAATGCACGTAGCTTAATAATTTAAAGCCGCCATTATCAATACTATTACGATTGTGTGTTAACCAATAATAATCATAGGTCATTTCACAGCCCCAATGCGCATCTCTTGCTACCTGCTCAAACTGAACAGTGCTTGTCCATGCAGTGCTAGTATTTGTAAAATCTGTTGGTGTATACGTGGTCGTATTATTCATATTGTAGGTCTCCACACCTAAACCGCGGCCGGTTTCTCTTAAGCGAAATAAACTTGCCGATTGTTGATCAACCGTCATAGTTTGTGCACCGCTATATTTAGTTAACGCAGTAGCGCCAACATCAGTAGTGCAGATCAAATTCTGCTCATCTAAAATTGTTCCTGTAGAAGCATCCACAAATACATTAGCGCGATACAAAGGAACCTCCGCATAAATATTAAATCTATAAGCAGAAACCAATTTACCTTTGATCTCAATAAATGTTTTTACTCCTATTGGCTGATACGAAAAATTTGGCTGATTCAACACTTCACGCATATGCGCTTCCTCTGCTTTATTTTCCCATTTGTATTTTTTAGCTCCAACTTTGCTCAATGCTTTTTGTAAGGCGCTAGCTTCTGAGATAAAGAACTTAGCTGATACATTGTTCATATCACTAATGTCTCCATTAACAGATACTAATTTTCCATTGTGGCAATGGGCATTGATCATTTTATTGCTTACTTCTACTCCATTGATCTGTATACCATATCTAATGTTCGTCCATCCAATAAAATCTTCCTCTGCTTTAATAAGTGAAACTTTAATTGATGGGTCGCTAAACAACATCATATTAAGAAAATCGGTTACTTCACTTTGAGCAACCTGATGAGTTTCTTTAAAACTAACAAAATTGAGTTTTTTATTACTATCGTAATTATACTCTTTTGCGTAAGAAATTAATTTTGAATTTGATTGCCCTATCAATTGAACCGATACGAACAAAGCTGCAATACATAAAATTTTTTTCATCCCCTTTGTTTAATTTTTACAGCAAAATACAAGCCAAAGCTTATTTCATGCCAGGTTATTACATCCTAACAAGGTAGTAAGAATAACAAGTAAAGTCAATACCCCATTTTGGATATGTTAATAATTTCGTCGAAAATCTAAATTTGAAACTAAATTTTAACAATTCGTCGAAATAATTTATTGGGGTATTGTAACAAAAGATTTGATTTTATATATTGCTGTAGCAAAAAACACACTTATCATGAAAAAAATTTACACCATTATTTTATTAATAGCATTATCAACTTCCAATTTAATTGGGCAGTGTATGCTCTATCCGGTATCATTAACTGAAAGGGTTAATAGCTCTAATATAATTATTCAAGGTTCTGTGATCTCAAAAAAATCATTTTGGAATACAGCACACAATTATATTCATACTTCAAATTTAGTTCAAGTAAAACAAGTATTAAAAGGAACACTCAGCAGCTCGTTCATTGAGGTGATTACTACAGGTGGAGAAATTGAAGACAGGCGCATAACTGCTGAACCATCGCTTAAATTAAATGATGAACAAGAAGGTGTGTTTATGGTGAATTTTAAAAACACCGCTTCGCAATTTGGTTATAATACATTTGAAGTATATGCCGATGAGCAAGGTTTTATAAAATTTGATACCAAAGAAAATAGCGCAAGAGATCCATTTACTACTTACGCAGACATCAATGAAGATCTTTACAAAGCTATTGGTGCAATTATGAATACTACTTTACCAAGTTATTTTGGTGCATCACAAACCCCTCAAGGTAAATTTAACGACCCGTCGCAAGTTGCCGCGGTAACAGGTATTTCACCTACCAGTATTTCGGCTGGTACAGGAAGCGTTCTTACCATAACCGGTACCGGATTTGGAACTGGCCCCAGTGCAACTAGTTATGTTTCCTTTAGAAATGCTGATGATGGTGGTTCAACACTTATTGGCGCACACGCTTCACAATACGTTTCATGGACACCAACTCAAATTCAAGTGAAAGTGCCAACTCGCACCAATGGTTCGGGTTCAGCAGGTACAGGAACAGTTCGGGTAACTACACCAACCGGATTTACAAATAGTGCAGTATCACTTACTATTGATTACGGCCATTTAAATGTGATCAGCCCGGGTTCTCCTACTACAGCGGCTTCAACTGTTTATAATACACGGCATATCAACGATAATACCTTAGGCGGTTATACATGGCAGTATTATACAGGCTTTGCAAGTAATGCGCCGGCGGTTGCTTCTTTTGAAAGATCAATTAAAACATGGACATGTACTACTTATATTAATTGGAGGGTTGGCGCTAATACCGCAATAAATGTTGCCGCTTCTGATGGCGTGAACGTTGTTCGCTTTGACGATGCCTCTACACAGTTACCGGCCGGCGTTCTTGGCGTTTGTTCGAGCTATTGGGGAGGTTGTGGAATTAACCCAAATATGAATTGGTATGTTAGTGAACTAGATATTGTTTTTGATAGTGGAACCACATGGCAATATGGACCTGCTCTTGCCGGTGCGGGTCAAATAGACTTCGAATCAGTAGCAACACATGAATTAGGACATGGCCATCAACTTTCTCATGTCATCAACGCTGCTGGTGTAATGCATTACTCAATTGGAGCTGCGCAAAACAAACGAACACTTAATGCCGGAGATATTGCG
>JAGPDW010000186.1:0-5702 GCA_018057345.1 Bacteroidia bacterium
AATTAAAGAAGGAGATATCATTCAGGTGAAATATGTTGGTGATGATCCTAAGACCAAAAAAATAAAATTGAGCAGAAAAGCTTTGTTACCAAAACCGGAAGGTGTAACAGAGAAATAAAACTCTATAAAACTAAAAACCCTCTCAAAATTGAGAGGGTTTTTTTATTTTACAAGCTCGATGTATTCGGATAAAGATTGATGGACAGAATTACTAACGAAATTGTAGAAAACAGTTTTATTATTTTCTACTTGTGCGGCCTCAAGTGAACTATAGTATTTAAGGCGATTGGCGCGCTCGCTACTAATATTAGTAATAGGATAGCCAAATTGCAATAATACTAAATTCATTACAAGCCTTGATGTACGACCATTTCCATCAATAAATGGATGAATAGTAACCAAACGCTCGTGCATTTCGGCGGCTAGGATCACAGGATGCATACTTGCCTTGTTATGCTCATAAAAATAAAAATAATCTTCCATGAGCTTTTGCAACATAAATGGTTGAGGCGGCTTATGAGTACTTCCGCTGATCATCACATTTACATTTCTATATTTACCTGCATTGTCTTTATCGATGCCTCTCAATACCAAGCCATGCAGTTGTTTTAATACATACTCGGTTAATCCAACTCGGTTTTGAACAAGATCTAAAATAAATTCAACAGCTTCAGAATGATTAATCGCCTCTAAGTGTTCTTGAACGGATCTGCCACCAATTGTAATTCCTTTATCAACAACAAGCGCCGTTTCTTGAAGTGTGAGCGTATTACCTTCTATTCGATTACTATCATATGTATACTTTACTTTGAAGTAATTTCGCAGGTTAGCTAACTGAGCTTTTGAAATTGGCCTTAAACCATCCAATTGCTTTTTAAGTTTGCTTATGCTGGCAATTATTTCTTCATCTCCAAAGCTGGCCTTTCTGTATTCTATTTCTCCTTCGGCTACTTGCAAGGCTTCAAAAGCGTACTCCTCTCCTTCAAGTACCTTCTGAAGTTTTTCAGAAAGCCATTCGATCTGCAGCGTTTTTACATTTAATTTGTAAAGCTTAGACATTTCCAAGATCTGATCTTTTGTGGCAATGCGCGAACCATTCTCGATCCTATTTAAAAGAGAAGCGTCGATGCCTAATGTTCTTGATGCATCAACCCCACTAAGTTTTCTTTTAACTCGGGCTTCTTTAAGAATATTTCCTATCTTTGACACTAAAAGTCAAATATAGTAATATTATATAAATAATTGACATTATATGTCAATTTTAACACATTCTGTTTTATCTCTTACTACCAACTGCTATCGCTTCCGCCACCACCTGAATCTCCACCACCTCCACCATCAAAACTTGATCCGGAATCATATGAAGAATCTGAAGAAGAGGAACTGAACCAAGTAGAATCTCCAGACGAAGTATAAGAACCGGAACTTCCCTTTACCTTAATAAGAAAAACCAACATAAACCCAAGTAAAACAGAACCAATACACGGTATCAATAACAAAACAAAACTAACAATTAGCAAAACTGTTTTTACAGTCTGCGATCTTTTCTTTTCTTGCTTCTTTCTTAATAAAAAATATAGAAAAGTACTAAACATAAGTATATTAAATAAATAGCCATATAGAATACTTTCCCAATTACCAGGTATTTTTTCCAACTCCGCTGTATACTCATGTTTACTGAAATAATGTATTTGATCTATGCCCGCTGATATTCCTGTATAATAATCATTTTGCTTAAAATATGGTCGCATATATTTGTCTTGGATCCTTTTTGTAAGAAGATCGGGTAACACGCCTTCCATTCCATAACCGGTATGGATCCTGAATGCGTGATCATTTACAAATATGCCAATAAGCACTCCATTGTTTGTTTTTTTATGACCAATCCTCCATTTGTGAAATATTTCCTGGCAAACATCAGCCATTACAAACCCATTTAATGCAGGGGAAGTGTACACAAATAACTGTATAGAAGTGCTATCTTCAAAATTCTTTAAAATTGCATTAAGTCTTGTTTCTTCATCAGACTCTAAGATCTGAGCCTCATCGGTTACATAATTTGTAGGAATGGCAGGATAAGGAAAATTCTGTGCCAGAACATAAAAAGGAAAAAACACAATAAACAGAAGTCTTTTAAACATATTTAAATTTACTAATAATGTCTTAAGCAAAAAATTATTTGTAATTTAAATGCATCGAAAAAGCGCTTATACTATTAAGAGGACTGCCCGGTGCAGGAAAAAGCACACTTGCCAAACAACTGAGCGAAAGTGGCAAATACCCTGTTCTTTCTATTGACAGTTATTTTACAAATGAAAAAGGTGAATACGATTTTAAGTTTGATGATAATCATAAGGCTTATAAAGCTTGTGAACAGCAAACAGAAGAAGCCTTGAAGAACAATTCGCCAAAAGTATTTATAGACAACACATTTACTTTGGATTGGGAAATGGAACCATATTTTAAACTTGCTTCTAAGTATAATTATCAATTACATGTGCTTACTGTAGAAAATTATCATAATTCAAGGAACATACATAACGTAAGTACTGAGCAATTGCAAAAAATGGCCGAAAAATATAAAACAAAATTATTATGAAAGCCATTGAATCATCATACCTACTCGACCTCGTTCGTAAAGAAATGCCCTTTGGAAAATACGAAGGGAAATTACTATGTGATCTTCCTGTCAGTTATTTGGAATGGTTCAACCGCAATGGATTTCCAAAAGGGAAAATTGGGGTATTATTGGAAACCATGTATGAAATTAAACTGAACGGATTAGAACACTTACTTACGCCATTAAAAAGATTCTAATGCAAGTACGCTCGATAAGCGATATTAAAAAGGAATTAAAAGAACTTTCGAAAGAAGAACTGGCAGAACTATGTTTGGCGCTAGGTAAATACAAAAGAGATAATAAAGCCTACATGGATTATTTGTTGTTTGAGGCACATGATCCGAAAACGTTTATTGCAGTAGCAAAAAAAGAAGTAGATGACTTTTTTACAGAGATAACACAAACCAATTTATACCTCGTAAAGAAAAGTTTGCGCAAGATCTTAAGAATAATTGGGCGCTATGCTAAATACACTGGCTCAAAAGAAAAAGAAGCGGAATTGATCACTTATTTTTTGCACAAGGTGAAAAATTCAGGCATACCGTATCATGATAATAAGGTTTTGGTAAATTTATATAATACCCAATTAAAAAAATTGAATACGCTGATCTCAAAAATGCATGAGGACCTTCAGTATGATCTAAAGAAAGAGATGGAAGAGTTAGGTTAAACAACAGTTATGCCGTTGTGCTAAACATATTATCCTTTTTAGCTTTACTCCAGTATCGCTCATCAAACGCCAAGCAGATATTTCGAATGAATAATTTACCTAATTCGGTGAGAATTACTTTTTGATCAGTTACAACTATTAAGCCATCATTTATTAATTCAGTTAAACGTGGTGCGTTCTCGTTTAATATCTTCTGATCACTACTGCTTTTACTAAAATCACTCTCGTGTTTACACATCAAATTTAAAATATGCTTTCTAATATTCAGATCTCCCTCTGTTAGAATATGCCCCTTGTGTAGAGGAAATTTACCGGCGTCTACCATTTGTCTATATTCTTCCACTGTTTTAATATTCTGAGAAAAAGCGGTCCAAGTATCACTAATGGATGAGCATCCTAATCCTATAAGTAATTTAGTATTATTTGTTGTATACCCCATAAAATTACGATGAAGAGTACCGTTATTATATGCATTCAAAAGATCATCACCGGGTAATGAAAAATGGTCCATACCAATATCCATATACGCAGCCTCAATAAATAAATTTTTTCCGATATCATACAACTTCCTTTTTTCTGAATCTACCGGCAGATCTTTTTCGGTATACTTTCTTTGTCCCGGCTTTAACCAAGGCACATGAGCGTAACTATAAAACGCAATTCGTTCAGGTTTTAGTTCAATGATCTTTTTAACCGTTTCACTAACCGATTCAACTGTTTGATATGGCAAACCATAAACAAGATCAACATTAACGGAAGTATAACCTATAGTTCTTGCTGCGTTAACCACATTGCTTACTTCTTCAAACGTTTGATATCGGTTGATCGTGTGCTGTACTTTGTCATCAAAATCTTGCACACCAAAACTTACACGTCTAAATCCAAGATCGTGCAGCGTTTGCAAATGCTCTATTGTTGTATTTGAAGGATGTCCTTCAAAACTCAGATCATGTTGTTCGTGCAAATCACAAGTATTCAGTATTGAAGAAATTAGGTGATTTAAATTCTGGGGAGAAAAAAAGGTAGGAGTTCCTCCACCCAAATGGATCTCTTTTATTTTTGGTCTTGCTTCAAATTGCGAAAGATATAATTGCCATTCTTTTAGTAAAGCCTCTAAATATGGTTTTTCAACATTATGATTAACCGTAATTCGCGTGTTGCACGCACAATAAGTGCACAAACTTTCGCAGTACGGTAAGTGAATATAAACACTTATTCCATCATCATTGTATTTTTTAAAAGCATCCTTAATGTGTTTGATCCAAGATTCATCGGAAACATTATCATCCCAATATGGTACAGTAGGGTAACTAGTGTAACGTGGTGCAGGAATATTATATTTTGTAACAAGATCTATTGACATGTTTTACTTTTTTGGGCAACATTTTATTGGTTGTTTGCAAATATGATCAGCGCCAACCTTTTGGGTTAGTTTTGGGCTCAAATGATCGATCCCTAAATTTAAGCCTCTCAGAATAATTAGTAATGCCATGATAGCAATAACAAATGGCTGAACTTTTTTAATTGTGTTACGTGCCTTGCTAGAGATAAATTGACTTATGTAACTTACACTAAACATAAACGGAATAGTACCTACGCCAAAGATAGTCATAAATAGCATTGAATGAAAAACTGTTTCTCCTAAAAGGGAACCTGTTACTGCCATATAAACCATTCCGCAAGGCAATAAACCATTAAACAGCCCAATGCCCAGTAAGGAAAGAAGGTCGTTTTTTTTAAACATAGAAACTAGTCTTGCTTTTATTTTATTTACAAAATTAAAATACGTTGTGGTTGGCTTTATTTTTAAATAAGGAAAAACAAGCACTATTAAAATACAAATTCCTACAATAACAGAGAGTTTTTGTTGCAAACCAAAAAACAAAAAGCTCTGGCCTATCGCGCCAAATAACAAACCAAACAACGAATAAGTAATAATGCGACCAAAGTTGTAAGTAAGAATAGAAATGATCTTTAAAGACAGGGATCGGTGATGAACAGGTAATGCCATTGCAATTGGACCACACATGCCAATGCAGTGAAATCCACTAAAAAACCCTAATGTTATGGCAGCCAATAAATATTCCACTTTCAAAAATTTACTACCTCTTCTTTATAAAAATCTTTGTCATTACTGTGCCATGAGATACAGATCTTGTAAACTCCTTTTACAAAATTGCTTGTACTAACAAACTGTTCCCCATTTTCGTTCATATCCAACTTTACCTTCACATCCTTTGTAGAATCTGAAGGTCTAAAAAAAACTATTTCTCCATGGGCATCCTGACTAATTATGTCTTTAGGAAAATGCAATACGAACATTTTATCTTTCATTTCATGAGTTATGCTACTTGCAAGCCCTTTCTCATTGTTGATAGCATCTATTCTCTGCTGGTAATTTAGTTCCTGTAC
>JAGPDW010000035.1:0-19734 GCA_018057345.1 Bacteroidia bacterium
CTTAAGATCTGCGGCCTGGAAGGTCAATAATTCCGCAGCTTCAAATTCAGTTGCCATATCGGCTAATTTAAACGCAATGGCTTGGAAGTTTGCGATTGGTTGACCAAATTGTTGGCGCTCTTTAGCATATTTAATACTCGCATTTAAAGCTCCCTTTGCAATCCCTAAGCTTAATGCAGCAATACTTATCCGTCCGCCATCCAGTACTTTCATAGCTTGAACAAATCCGTCACCCACGTTCCCTAATACTTGTGATTTGTGTACGCGGCAATTTTCAAATATTAACTCAGCAGTTTCGCTGGCACGCATACCTAATTTATTTTCTTTTTTACCGCCTTTAAATCCAGGGGTAGTGCGTTCAATTATAAATGCAGTAATTCCATGGCTATCTAATAATTCGCCGGTGCGAACTAAAACAACAGCAACATTTCCTGTAATACCATGTGTGATCCAGTTTTTTGTACCATTGATAACCCAATAGTCTCCATCTTGTTTTGCAACACACTGCATGCGCATAGCATCACTTCCTGTGTTTGCTTCTGTTAATCCCCAAGCACCGATCCATTCGGCTGAAGCTAATTTTGGTAGATATTTTTTCTTTTGCTCTTCGTTACCAAATGCCAAAATGTGTCCTGTGCACAAACTATTGTGAGCAGCCATTGATAAAGCAATAGAACCGCAAATACTTCCAAGTTCAGTAATAGCTGTTACGTATTCGGTATAACCAAAACCTGATCCGCCATATTCGGTTGGAACAAGTACGCCCATTAAACCAAGTTCCCCTAATTTTTTAAAAACTTCGATTGGGAATTCTTGACTTTCGTCCCATTCCATCATTTTAGGATAGATATGATCTTTTCCGAATTTTCGTATCATATCAGCGATCGCCACTTGGTTCTCGCTTAATTGAAAATTCATTCCTACTTGTGTATCTAATAATTGACCAGACATATTATATTTTTTGAATGTTTAATTAATTTTTGGTTTCCGTTTAAAAAATCAAGGCCTACTACAAAGTTAAAACCTATCACATTAGCGCCAATTTGTTTTACTAGTTGCGCTGCTGCTTCGGCAGTTCCTCCGGTTGCTAAAAGATCGTCGTGAATGATCACATTCCAATCTTTTTGCAGAGCATCCTCATGAATTTCTATTTTTGAGGTACCATACTCCAGATCGTATTCAAAGCCTATCTTTTTATATGGCAATTTACCTGCTTTTCTTATTAAAACAAAGGGTTTGTTTAACTTATTTGCCATTAAAAATCCAAACAAGAAGCCTCTGCTTTCAATTCCTATGATAGCGTCGGGTATCAGGGTCATTTGCCCTATAAAACCGTCCACTATTTTAGAACAAAGTTCTTGATCGTAGAAAAGAGGGGTAATGTCTTTAAAAACAATGCCCGGTTTAGGAAAATCGGGCACATCTCTTATGCTTTGTTTTATCTCAGAGGCAAGACTCACGATTTTTTTCGGTTGTTGAGTTCGTCTCTGATCTTAGAGGCTAATTCGTATTTCTCTTCGTCTAATGCGTTTTGTAAAAGACCTTTTAACTCTTCGGTACTCTTGCTTTTATATTCGCCTTTTTCTCCTGAAGTTGTAACTTCCTTTGATTTTGATTTGGTTTCTGTTTTTGCTTCAGTAGCTTCTTGCTCGGGTGGAGTAGAGCTTTCGTCATCCAGCACAATACCTGCGCTTTTTAAAATAAATTCGTAAGTGTAAATAGGGCACTTAAAGCGAATGGCTAATGCAATGGCATCGCTCGTACGGGCATCAATTTCTACATCACGGCTTCCATCGTTACATAAAAGTTTAGCGTAAAAAATACCTTCTACTAAATTGTAGATAAGAACCTCGGTAACGTTAATATCAAACACTTCGGCAAATGAACGGAATAGATCGTGAGTTAAAGGACGACTAGGGCTCATTTTTTCGAGCTCAATAGCGATGGCTTGTGCTTCAAAACCTCCAATAATGATTGGTAAACGCCTACTGCCGGCACTTTCTCCTAAAACCAGAGCATAAGCCCCGCTTTGTGTTTGGCTGTAGCTCAATCCAACTATTTCTAATTGCACCTTTTTCATTTGCAAGTGTCTAATTTAAGAAAAAAAATTGAATTAATTTTGGTGAGCCTTAAACTTTTTGATTGCTTCGGTAAGTTTTGGAAGAATACTAAAAGCATCGCCAACAATTCCGTAATCAGCCGATTTAAAAAATGGTGCTTCTTTATCGTTATTGATAACAACAATTGTTTTACTTCCATTAACTCCAGCTAAATGTTGAATTGCACCTGATATACCAATGGCAATATATAAATTCGGACGAATAGCAACACCTGTTTGACCAACATGTTCGTGGTGCGGGCGCCAGTGCATATCGGCAACCGGACGTGAACAAGCGGTTGTTGCGCCTAAAGAACTTGCAAGATCTTCAACTATTTTCCAATTCTCGGGGCCTTTTAATCCGCGCCCTGCGCTTACAACTAATTCTGCTTCGGCTAGTGGTATCATACCACCACCTGAGTTTAAACGAGTTTCTTTTACAGTAATACGTGATGAAGGAAGATTAACAGCTAGGTCGCTTACAGTTGCCGATCCTCCCGAAAGTTGAACGGGAAAACTGTTAGGTAGTAATGAAATTATTTTGATGTCGGAATGGATAACATAAGTAGCATTCGCTTTTCCGGAGAAAACATTCTTTTTTACTTCAAAAGTATTTCCATTGATCACAGGAATATCAATTGCTCCTGCAACTAACCCTGCTTTTAACTTTGCTGATAAACGTGGTGCAGCTGCTTTGCCTGTAATATCAAAAGCGAAGATCACTACTTTGCTTCCTTCTGCCTTCGCAGCTTGCTCAACTACAGCTGTAATTAAAAGCGAATCAGAATTGAGCTTATCGTTTTTTACGGTAAGAACTTTATTAGCGCCTGCTTTTCCTAATTCATCAATATGCGCTGCTTCTGCATTGTTTACAACTGCAGTAACGCTTGTGCCCATTTGTTTAGCAATGTTTGCGGCATAATTAACGCATTCTAAAGAAGATTTTTTCACTCTTCCTTTGGCAACTTCGGTATATACTAGAACTGACATATTAATTCAATTTTTTTAATTCGTATTTAGATTACTTTTGCTTCAGTGTGGAGTAAATTCACTAATTCATCCATGTTATCTTCCGTTAGCATTTTGCAGGTAGTTCTGCCCGGATTTAATGCATAAGATTTTACTGTGGTCAATGACGCAGCGCCATTACCTTCAATAACTGCTAATGGTTTTGTGCGCGCTGCCATTATACCGCGCATATTTGGAATACGCGGCTCGGCCATGCCTTTAGCACAACTAATAACCACCGGGAGGTCACATTCAACAATTTGAACACCGCCATCTAGATCGTACTCTGCGGTTGTTTTGTTTCCTGTTAGATCTAATTTTGTAGCTAATGAAATAAACGGAAGATCCATTAGGCCGGCAACAATGGCACCAACTGAAGATCCGTTATAATTGATAGTTTCCTTTCCTACTAAGATCATTTCATAGTTATTCGTTTTCGCATAGTTTGCAATTTGCTCTGCTACGAAAAACGCGTCAGGGCCTTCTGCATTCACTCGAACGGCATCATCAGCGCCTAATGAAAGCCCTTTGCGAATAGTAGCTTCGCTGTCGGGCAAGCCAACATGTATCAAAGTTACTTTCTCGGCAAGATTTGCTTCTTTAAATTCTAAAGCTCGTACTAAAGCGTACCATTCATCGTAAGGATTAATAACGAAAGTTACGCCTTGTGAATTGAATTTACTATCACCTTCGGTGAATTGAATTTTAGTAGTTGTATCAGGGACATTACTAATTGCAACCAGGATTTTCATAGTCTATAAAATTAGGTTTGCAAAGTTAACATTATAAGGATTTTAAGCAAACCAATCTAAACGATTAATTTGCACAAAAACCCTGCTTTTTTAACAAAGATGACAGAAGTACGGATTTCGCTTAACCGTGAAGTTTATCCAGCAAGTTATTCAAGGTTTTGATATCATCTTTGCTGAGGTTCTTGAACAGATCATGAAAAGATCCATCAACATGGTCTAGTGAAGCCAGTAATTTTAATCCTTTCTCTGTGATCAAAAGGTCCACATTTCGTCTGTCGGAGCTGCATTCTTTTCTCTCAACAAATGCCTTCACGATCAATTTGTCAATGATGCGCGACGCATCACTCATTCTGTCAATGATGCGTTCTTTTATAAGTTTTAAATTACAGGGTTTTGGATGCTGTCCTCTTAAAATACGAAGTACATTGTACTGTTGGTGTGTAATTTCAAGATCTTTGAATTGTTGGTGTAAAAGGTAGCTTATAAGATGACTTGTATAAAGCAAATTTACGCCAAGCTTGTGCTGTGGAGTTTTAAATTTTGCTTGTTGTATTTTGCTTTCTAAGGTCATAAAAAAAGAGGCTGAAATTATTCAGCCTCTAATATATGTAAATTTATTATTGTGCTTTATTTAATTCTATGGTTACGTCTATCTTCACGTCTTCGCTTACCACAACACCACCCGATTCAAGAGCTGCGTTCCAGTTCAAACCAAAGTCCTTACGATTTAGTTTACCAATTATTTTAAAGGCATATTTAGTATTTCCCCACGGATCTTTTACTGTTTTTCCGGCGCCAATGGCAGTTAAAGTTACTTTTTTAGTAACGCCTTTCATAGTAAGGTCGCCTTCTAAAATATATGTAGTTTTTACTTTTCCCGGCTTCATGCTAGTTGCCTTAAAAGTGATCTTTGGGTGGCTTGCTGCATCAAAGAAATCACCACTTTTTAAGTGACCATCACGCTTTTCGTCATCGGTATTGATTGAATTAACATCGGCGTTAAACTCAATTTTGGCATCTGTAAAGTCCATTTCTGTTTTAGAAGAAACTGTTCCTTCGTAAATTTTGAATTTACCTTCGGTTTCGCTCACCATTAAGTGAGTAACCATAAATCCAAGTTTTGAGTGAGAGTTATCGATCTTCCAGTTGGTTTGTGCCATTGAGCCAAAGCTTGTGATTGCTAAAGTGGCTACATTAATAATAAGATTTTTCATAGTGTTTATTTTTAGGATTATTAAGCAAATGTATGTTATAACATTTAATGTTATAACATATTTTGTTTCTTTAACACTTCAAAACTTCCAACTATCTGATTATCAATATTAAAATTATCAATGCGGATACGTTTTAAAAAGGTCACTTGATAGCCTAAGGCTTTGCACATACGCCTAATTTGCTTGTTCTTGCCTTCCGTTAGAACTATTCCAAACGTAAACTCATCTATGACCCAACACTTGCAAGGCTTCGTAAAATAAAAACCTATATCAACACCTGCACTCATTTTATCAGCAAAAGATTGATCGATCTCTTTACTTACTTTTACAATGTATTCTTTCTCTTTGTGATTCTTTGGATCTGTAACTTGTTTGGCCCATTTTCCATCATTGGTCAGTATCAATAATCCTTCCGAAGCTTTATCTAATCGTCCGGCAATTATCAAAGGCAAATGATCTTTGAACACCTCAAATAAACTGTCTTTTACATTTGCATTTAAAGAAGAAACAAATCCAACAGGCTTGTAATACTTCAAATAAACCGGTGCATGTTTTTTTACCAATTTTCCGTCAACGGTAATTTCGTCGCTTTCATTTAATTCAATATTTGAGTCAATGATCTCACTCCCAACTCTCACTCTCCGCTCTGTTATTAGGGCTTTGGCCTCTTTGTTGGTATACTTAAGGGTATGCACTAAAAAATATTGAATTCTACGTCCAAATCCCATAAGCGTAAAAATACACAATACCAAATGTAACTAAGTTTTAATTCAAAGATTTTGATGAAAAATTCATGAGATTGAGGCGCAAATTGCAATCGTAGCAGGCAGTTACGATGAAAATTTGCAACGAAAAGATCATGAATTTTTCGCTAAAGATTGGATTAAAACTTAGTTATTTTTGGTATGAGCGGATTGTTGAGCCCGCTTATTCTTTATAACTTTACACCAATGAGCAGCATTATTGTTTTGAAGAATATTGAGAAACTTTACAAGATCGGTAAGGAACTTATATACGCCTTGCGTGATATTTCTTTGAACGTTGAAAAGAACGAGTATGTTGCTTTAATGGGTCCATCGGGAAGTGGTAAATCAACATTGATGAATATGTTGGGATGTTTAGATACACCAAGTAATGGAGAATATATTTTAAACGGACATTCGGTTGCAACAATGAGTGATAGTGAACTGGCCGAGATCCGTAATAAAGAAATTGGTTTTGTATTTCAAACATTTAATTTATTACCTCGTGCTACTACTATAGAAAATGTGGCCTTGCCATTGGTATATGCCGGCATGTCAAAAGCCGCACGAGAAGAAAGAGCTAAAGAAGTTTTGGAGCAGGTTGGTTTAGGAGATCGTATGAGCCATAAACCAAATGAATTAAGCGGTGGTCAGCGTCAACGCGTAGCCATTGCGCGAGCTTTGGTAAATAAACCAGCCATTATTTTGGCTGATGAACCCACCGGGAACTTAGATAGTAAAACTTCGATCGAGATCATGGGATTATTAGAGAATATTCACAAGAACGGAAATACCATCATTTTAGTTACTCATGAAGAGGATATTGCCATGCACGCACATCGAATAGTACGTTTACGTGATGGATTGGTTGAAAGCGATACAATTAACACCAATATTACCACTTATAAAAACAGGGTTTCTGCCTGATTTATTTTACTTATTTTTATGGCTTAGTTAAATGAAGAGGTTACTCATCATAATATGTCTTTTTTTTGTGAAGATTCTTTCTTCACAATCTGATTCTAATGCTATATCCGCGCCATTAATAGGCATACACTTTGGAGGCGATCTTCCGTTCGCAGATATGGGTGTTCGCTATGGAGCTAACCTGAACGCAGGGTTTAATTTTATGTACAAAACCAAAAAGAATTTTTTGTTCGGTATAGATGCGAATTATGGTTTTGGTAGAAATATAAAAGAGGATGTTTTAAAAAACGTAAGGAATTCTGATGGTTTTGTGGTTGATAATGCCGGTTATCCCGCAGATATTAGGATATCGGAGCGAGTACTAACCATTACACTTCATGCAGGGAAATTAATGCCATTAGGGTCGCCAAATCCTAATTCGGGTTTACTTGTTGATGTAGGCCTAGGATACATGCAACACAAAGTCCACTTTGTAGATATCAATCAACAAATAGCGGCTGTTGATGGTGATATAAAAAATGGCTTGGACAAGTTAACCAATGGAATATGCGCTTCGCAATTTATGGGCTATTTATATTTAAGTGATAATCGTTTTTTTAATTTTTACACAGGTATTGAAGCATTTGAAGGATTTACAAAAAGTGTACGTAAATTAAATTACGATACAGGGTTGCCCGACACAAAAAACAGGGTAGATGTTTTACTTGGATTAAGAATAGGATGGATCTTGCCACTGTATAGTCGAACCCCAAAAAATTATTTTTATAACTGATTCTGCTATGTTCATTTACAATTTAGTTGTAATAATGTATGGCTTTGTTATTCGCATAGCTTCAATTAATAATTCAAAAGCTAAATTGTGGGTGAGTGGAAGAAAGAACTGGCGCATCACCCTCGAAGAAAAAATTTCAAAGATAAAGAACGATAAAAAGATCTGGGTGCATTGCGCATCACTCGGCGAGTTTGAACAAGGCCGGCCATTGATCGAAGGCATTCGAAAAAAACATCCTCAATATAAGATCGTACTTACATTTTTCTCTCCAAGCGGTTTTGAAGCTAGCAAAAATTACGCGCACGCCGAGGTAATTTCGTATTTGCCGTTAGATACCAAACAGAACGCTCGTGATTTTATGTCCATAGTAAAACCACACATGGCCATTTTTATTAAGTACGAATTCTGGATCAATTTTTTGAACGCTTTAAAAAGTTCTAAAACGCCTTCTTATTTGGTGTCGGCCGTTTTTAAAGATCATCATCCGTTCTTTAAATGGTATGGGAAGATATTTGTGAGGTCATTGGAGGCATTCAAGATTTTGTTTGTTCAAGAGAAACATTCTAAGGAATTACTCCATAAAATTGGATACACGAACGTGGAGATCTGCGGAGATACTCGTTTTGATCGCGTTTTGGAGATCAAAGAGAATTTTGTATCGATCCCAGAACTTGAAAAATTTAAGGGTTCGGCTAAACTGATTTTAGGCGGAAGCACCTGGCCGGGCGATGAGGATTTGATGATAGAATCTTTTAAAAGGCTCAGCGACCCAAGTTTAAAACTCGTTTTAGCCCCACATGAGATTAAAAAGAGCTCAATAGATGGCCTTAAACAAAACCTTGAAAGGAATGGCCTTAAATACTGCCTTTTTACTGAGGGAATTAAACCCGATTGTAATGTATTGATATTAAATACAATAGGACTTCTATCGCGTTCCTATTCTTACGCAAACACGGCTTATGTTGGAGGAGGATTTAACGACGGGATACATAATATTTTAGAGCCGGCTGTTTACTTTATTCCCGTGACTTTTTTTGGAGCTAACTACCATAAATTCAACGAAGCTGTTGACCTGGTTAAGCTGCAGGCTGCATTTTGTGTTTCAAATGCCGAGGAGTTGCATCAGCATTGGAAAAAAGTACTCGACAATTCTATAGAAAACGAGCGAATATCGCATGTTTTACAAGGGTATTTTGCCTCTAATGGCAATGTTACTTCTAAAGTAATGACTGCCATTGATTTTAGTTAAAAAATGGTCATAAGTTAATTGCAAGAAAGCCCTTTTTTAATTTTGCAGTATCATTAATTTTTATTTACTTGCGACACATTTCTGGATATAAACTTTATTTTTTAGACGATGAACGTTAAAAAATTTATGCTAAACAAAAAAACATTGATCGCCGTAGGGGTGGTGGTTCTTTTAGCTGCTTGTGGAGGCGATAAGGACAAAGTTGACGGTAAAGAAGACTTAGTTGAAGTGCCTGATACAATCAAAACAACTGTTGTTAATGTTGGTGGAGAGTTATTCTCTGTTCCTTCACCTATACAAACTGCATTATTGATACAAAAAAGCGGAGTTACTTACGATAAAACGATTTTGCACACTAGCAACAAAGTAAATACATACAGCACTGATTACCTACGTGCTCTAAATTTGGGCATTTATGGAGCGGATCTAGGTTACGTTTCTCTTTACAATCAAACGCAAGATGCTATTGGCTACCTTGGTGCTTTAAAGCAATTGGCTGATAAACTTGGTGTGTCTGCTGCATTTGATGCAGGAACAATGAAACGTATTGAAGGAAACATCACTAATAAGGACAGTATGTTAGTATTGGTTGGTATTGCTTACCGCAGTAGTGATGCGTTTTTGAAGAACAATCAACGTAACGATGTAAGTAGTTTGATACTAACTGGTGGTTGGATAGAGAGTATGCATTTTTCGGTTGCTGCATACAAAGCAAAAGGAACTAACGAATTAAAGTGGAGAATTGCAGAACAAAAGCAAGCTTTAGGTTCATTGATCAAAATATTGTCAAATTATCAAGGAGAAGAAGTTAAAGCATTAGCTATTGAATTGAATGATCTTTCTAAGATATATGAAGGAATTCAATTCAAATACAACTTTGTAGAACCAACACACGATTCATTAAAGAAAGTAACCTATATAAATAGTACAACTGAAGTAATGGTGAGTGAAGAGCAAATAACGCAAATAGCAGCCAAAATTCAGGAGATCAGGTCAAAAATCGTTAACTCTAGTAATTCGTAAGTAATATCATGAAGAAATTTTCAATAGCAATCATCACCTTCTTATTAGGCTTTACAGTTAATAAAGCTACGGCACAGTGCGATACAATTGCTAGTATTTGCGCTAAACACATTATTTCTACATTCATTTCTGATGGTCAACAATACCGTTCTTTATTATTAAACTCGGAGGAAACCGCAGAATTTCATACAACCTTTTTTGGTGAAACAACATACCGTTTAGCGGCTTGTAGTGGAACCAATGATGGAAATTTGATCTTCAATATCTACGATCAAGACCGCCACTTATTATTTAGCAATAGGAACCAAAAAAACGCACCTTATTGGGATTTTAAAGTAAAATCCACCCTCGAAGCTATTATTGAGGCCCAATTGGATGCTAATAAAAACCCGGGTTCGGGTTGTGCGGTGATCTTAATAGGATTTAAGCAGAAATAATAATATTATATTAACAAACTGGAGGGATAAAGTAGCATGCTTTATCCTTTTTTGCTATATTAGTTACTTGAAAGTGAAGGCCTCTATTTTTACAATCTGCATGATGTGTTTTGCAATTATGAATGCACAGAACACGTGTGAAATGGGTTTTGTAAGAGATAGTTTGTTCGTTGAAAAGGATAATGCGTTTGTTGGAGCTGATGGATTAATTACACCCTCATTTAAAGATGGCGGACAGGTTAAGATCTTTAAAGTTGGAAACAAGTATTATCTTATGTTGACATGCAAGTCGAATTTGTTTTTTGATGTGATAAATGATCTTGAAATAAAATCAGGAACAAAGTCGATGGTGGCAAAGGGAGTTAAGCAACATCAAAAAGATAAGTACACAGGTTTTTTTGTTGTTGAGATATTAAGGAATTATGTGGCAACACTTAAGGATAACGGAATTACTTCCTACGTGTTCAATACCAAGGAAACACTTTTTGGTAAAAATGAGGTTAAAGAGGTTAAAAAAATAGCAAATTGTTTTTATCAAACAATAAATGTACCGAATAAAAAATAGGAATCTATGAGTGAACGAATACTTCGAGCCCTGATGCAGATGTTCGCGATTATCGCGAAAGTTGATGGTATAAACAATACCGGAAGACTTATTGTGGAGTCGTTTTTAAAGCAGCAGTTAAGCCAGGAGCAAGTTGAAACGTATCTTAAGATATTTGATGAGTACCTAGAGACTCACCAGGCTGCAAGCAAAAAGAAAGATGGAAACTCTAAGCGTACTTCACTTAACTCTGTAAAAATATTAAAGATATGTACTCAGGTTAACGAGGAGCTTGTTCAAACACAAAAAGTGATCGTGCTAATTCGTTTGCTTGAATTTATTTATTCAAGTAATGAGATCAGTGAGCAAGAGTATGAGTTCGTTACTACAGTTGCTGAAACCTTTAATATACCTAATACTGAATTTTTAGCATTAAAAACATTTGTTGAAGAAGCGGGTTCTACAATCCCTAATAGCCCTGATATCCTTGTTATCAATAACAAGGAAGGCGGTTATGGAAATCAAACTAAGCATATTTTCTGCGAGCCTTTAACCGAAGATATTCGCATCATACAGATACATAGTGTTGCAATGTATGCAATGCGTATTTACGGTAAGCTAGAATTGCAATTGAACGGACAGCTTGTTTCAAAAGAGCGCGTACACATTTTGATCCCGGGTTCTTCTATCCGTTCTTCAAAAATAAAACCTATTTATTACAGTGATGTCATCAGTAAATTCTTAAGTGATGAGTCGCAAGCAAAGATCACATTCCAGGTTACAGGATTGGAATATAAATTCAAGGGCGGTAAATTGGGTTTACGTGATGTTAACATTAGCGAAGAGAGTGGAAAGCTAATTGGTATCATGGGAGGTTCGGGTGCCGGTAAATCAACTTTATTGAACGTTTTGAATAGCCAGGAAATACCTAGCGGAGGTTCAGTTAAAATCAATGGCATCAATATTCATACAGAGCAAGATAAAATTGAAGGTGTAATTGGTCATGTTAGCCAAGATGACCTTTTGATAGAAGAGTTAACTGTATTCCAAAACTTATTTTACAACGCTAAATTATGTTTCGGGAACTTCACTGATGAAGAGATCACCAAAAAATGTAATGAGTTATTGGCCGATATTGGTTTAAGTGAAACGGTTCATTTGAAAGTTGGTTCTCCTCTTGAAAAAACAATTTCGGGTGGTCAGCGTAAACGTTTGAACATTTCATTAGAATTAATTCGTGAGCCCTCGGTGTTGTTTGTGGATGAGCCGACTTCGGGTTTATCATCGCGTGACTCTGAGAACATCATGGACCTTTTAAAAGAATTAGCTCTCAAAGGTAAATTGATATTTGTGGTTATCCATCAGCCTTCATCCGACATTTACAAAATGTTTGATAAGTTGATGATATTAGACGTTGGAGGTTATCCAATTTATTATGGTAATCCGGTTGACGCAGTAAGTTACTTTAAACGTTTGGTGAATCACGTAAATGCAGAAGAGGCGGAATGCTGGAACTGTGGTAACGTAAATCCTGAACAAATTTTCAATATCATTGAAAGTAAGGTATTAGATGAGTACGGTAATTTAACGCATATACGAAAAATGCGTCCTGCCGATTGGAATAAGCATTACAAAGAGATCATTGAGAAGAATATCCATTCGGACAAAAAGATCACTGATATCCCTGAAAGTATTTTCAAGGTTCCAAATATTTTAAAACAGTTCAAAGTATTTATTACTCGCGACGTAAAAAGTAAACTCACCAATACTCAGTATTTGATGATCAACTTTATTGAAGCGCCTTTGTTGGCTTTCATTTTGGCGTTCTTGGTAAGATACTTCAATACCGATGATATCAACTCTAAAGGATATTTATTTAGTGAGAACGAGAACATTCCGGCGTATATGTTCATGTCGGTTGTGGTTGCTTTATTCATTGGCTTAACCGTGAGTGCTGAAGAGATCATTCGCGATAGGAAGATCCGTAAGCGTGAGTCGTTCTTAAATTTAAGTAAAGGAAGCTATTTATGGAGCAAGATCATTATCATGTTTGTGCTTTCTGCTTTCCAAACATTCACATTTGTGTTGGTAGGTAATTATGTTTTAGGAGTAAAGGGAATGTATATGGATTATTGGTTGATCCTTTTCTCTACATCGTGTTTTGCGAATATGTTAGGCTTGAATATTTCATCGGCCTTTAATAGCGCGGTTACTATTTATATATTAATTCCATTCTTGATCATCCCACAATTATTATTGGCGGGTGTGGTTGTGAAGTTTGATAAATTAAATCCTACGTTAGCAAAACAAGGAGGCGTACCAGTTGCCGGTGAGATCATGGCTAGCCGTTGGGCTTTTGAAGCATTGGCGGTTAATCAATTCAAAGAAAATAAATTTGAGAGGAGTTTTTATAAGTACGATAAGAGTATAAGTATTGCCCAGTATAAAAATAACTACTGGCGACAAAAGTTAGAGAACAAATTTGTTCAAATAGAGAATCAGCAAAAACTTGGTAAATCGTTAAAGGAATTGGCAATTGATATTCAGTTGATCCATGATGAGATCCAAAAAGAGCAAAAGGTCGCTACTAAATTTAAATGCGAAGTAGTTGATAAGATCAACATAGAGAATTACGGTCCGGAAGTAATTAAAGGCATTAAGACCTATTTAGATAAACTAAAGGCATATTACATCAACGTAGAAAACACTGCAAGGAACAAATACGATGAAACCGCTTTAAAAATGCAGAAAACGGATGAGGAACGTAAAGCATTTGTGAAGTTGAGAGAAGATTATGAGAACGTTGCCTTGGCTAATATGGTTAAGAATGCCAACGACATAAGCGGTGAGAAGAGTTTAGAAAAAGATGGCAAGTTGATCCAGCAAAGCGATCCTGTGTTCTTAGATCCAACAGACAGGCTTGGTAGAGCGCAATTTTTTGCACCACGCAAGAATTTGTTCGGTAATTTAATTCCAACCTTCTGGTTCAATATTGGAGTTATTTGGACAATGAGCTTAGTGCTTATGATCACCCTATACTTTGATGTATTTAAAAAGGTATTGGATTTCTTAGGGAATATTCAGTTCAAGAAGAAATCTTAATAGTCAATTCTCGATACAATTTTTGCAAGAGGCAGGCAAAAATCTCCCGATAATTATCGGGACGAACTGACAACGAATTGAAAAGGCCGAATGAAAGTTCGGCCTTTTATTATTTTCTAAATCTTCAGCATTTACTAAACGGTCTTCAGCGGTTTAGCCTCAAATTTCTTAGCCATATAATGCAAGCCCACGCTTTCTTTTCTTTTCATGGCATGTTTAATGATGAGGTAGCTTACGCAAATGATGTTGCGAAGTTCGCCAAGTTCTTGTGATAAAATAGTTTTGTCATAAAGAGTCTCGTTCTCTTTGTAAAGGATCTCTAAACGATCAAAAGCGCGTTGTAATCGCAATTCGCTGCGAACAATGCCCACGTAATTACTCATGATCTGTTGTACTTCCTTTTTTGATTGGGTAATTAAGATCATCTCTTCGGGGTGCTCGGTTCCTTCGGCATTCCAGTTAGGAATATTTTCTTTTAGCGATATTTTTCCAATTGCATTTACCGCATGTTCGTATGCACGATGAGAGAACACTAATGCCTCCAACAAAGAATTACTTGCCAAACGATTGGCTCCGTGCAATCCGCTGCAAGCGCATTCTCCAATGGCATATAATTGATCAATTGTTGATCGTCCAAATTCATCAATACTAATTCCTCCGCATAAATAATGTTGTGCAGGAACAACCGGGATCATTTTAATGAAGGGATCTATTCCTAAATTAATACACTTGTTGTAAATATTAGGGAAATGCTCAATAAATCCTTTTCTATCCAAATGTCTGCAATCTAAGTATACAAAATCTTCCCCGCGAATTTTCATCTCGTTGTCAATGGCGCGTGCTACAATATCGCGAGGCGCTAATGAACCGCGCGAATCATAACGTCCCATGAATTCCTCTCCATTTTGATTTTTTAGTACAGCGCCAAAACCACGCATAGCTTCGGTAATTAAAAAACTGGGATGTTCTTCGGGTTTGTAAAGCGAAGTAGGGTGGAACTGTACAAATTCCATATCTTTTACATGACCTTTTGCGCGATACACCATCGCAATTCCATCTCCTGTGGCAATGGTTGGATTTGTAGTAGTTGCATACACATTTCCTGCACCACCCGTTGCCATGATGGTGATTTTTGAAAGTACAGTATCAATATGTCCGTTGCGGGTATTTAAAATATAAGCGCCATAACATGTAATGCCAGGCGTTTTTGAAGTTACAAGCTCACCCAAATGATGTTGTGTGATAATATCGATGGCGTAGTAATGATCGTAAACGGTGATGTTTGGATCTTTGTTTATTTTATGTAAAAGCGCGCGTTCAATTTCGTAGCCTGTAATGTCCTTATGATGCAAAATACGATTCTCTGAATGGCCACCTTCTTTGGCAAGATCGTATTCGCCTTTTTGATTTTTATCAAATTGAGTTCCGAGTTCAATTAATTCTTGTACGCGAGCGGTGCCTTCGGTTACTACCATTCTCACTATCTTTTCGTCGCACAAACCAGCTCCGGCTATCAATGTATCTTGTACATGTTTTTCAACACTGTCTCCATCATGCCAAACAGCCGCAATTCCTCCTTGAGCATACTTGGTATTGCTTTCGTCCTGATTGCTTTTGGTAATTAGTATCACCTTACCCTTTTGAGCGGCTTTTAACGCAAAGCTCAAGCCGGCAATACCCGAACCAATAACAAGAAAATCTGTTTTTATTTGCATGAATCTAAAACTTTAAACAAATTTAATCAAAATATCCCTTTTTGCTTCGTATTTTTGTAGCTATAAAAGATCATGAATTTACAAGAAATACCCTTTATAATATATGCCGAGGAGACCCCAAATCCGGGGAGTCTTAAATTTGTGGCTAATAAATTGCTTTTAGTAAGTGGAGCAACAGCCGAATATCAATCGGCAAGCGAAACTAAAGATGCGCCCATTGCACAAGTTTTGTTTAATTTCCCTTTTGTTAAACGCGTTTTTATTTCTTCTAATTTTATTTCGATCGCCAAAACGGATGCTGTAGAGTGGGAAGAGATAAGAGATGAACTTCGTGTATTCATTACCGAATATTTGAATAAAGGAAATGCAGTGGTAAATAAATTACCACAAAAAGAAGTGGCAAAAGACAATACATTTAAAGAAACTGTGAGTGTAAATACGCAACACGTTGCACCAACTAATGATATTGAGAATAAAATTATTGAGGTATTAGAACAATATATTCGCCCGGCAGTAGAGCAGGACGGAGGACTTATTACCTTCAAAGAATTAAAAGACGGCATTGTTACCGTTCAAATGCGTGGAAGTTGTAGTGGTTGCCCAAGTAGCACTATGACATTAAAAGCTGGCATTGAAGCTTTATTAAAGCGTTTGCTTCCAAATGATGTGAAGGAAGTAGTGAGCGAGGCTTTATAGAGGCAGAAACCGCAAAGCGGTCTTCAACCTTCGCAAAGGAGGCGCAAAGAACACAAAGATCAACTAACCGCAAAAAAATAATGGAGGCAAAGAAGCTACGCTTTTCGCAAAGAGTGAAAGTTTATAAGAGTCCCTTTGCGAGACCGAAGGTCTTTGCCTACTTTTGAGTAATGGTGATAAAACTTAGCGCCCTTTGCGCCTCCTTTGCGCCTCCTTTGCGAAAAGCGCGAAGTGCCTTGGCGGTTTCTGTCTCTAATTCCAAATAAAATGTTATTTTTATAGCATCAACATCAATTCAAAATACCTTTATCAAATTCTTGGGCCTTTAGTAGCTGTAATATTTTGGCTTTTCATTGATCTGGATTCCCAAAACCCAAACATTAGTTTAATGGCCGGTATTGCGCTTTGGATGGCCATTTGGTGGGTTACCGAATCGGTGAGTTTGGCGGTTACTGCAATTGTTCCTGTATTAATGTTGCCGGTTTTAGGAATTGCCGAAGTAAAAGAGGTAGCACAGCAATATACCGATAGCATTATCTTTTTATTTTTTGGCGGATTTATGTTGGCCTTTGCCATTGAAAAATGGAATTTACATAAACGTATCGCTTTAAAAATATTGTCTATTGTTGGAAAAAGTCCGCGTACGGTTTTGTTAGGAACGATGATCTCCACTTTTTTAATTAGTAACTGGATAAGTAATACCGCAACAACCGTGATGTTATTTAGTGCTGTATTAGCGCTCATTCACGAAACAAAACAATATTTAAAGCACGATAAAGAAAAATTTGCTGCGGCCATGTTGTTAGGCTTAGCTTTTTCGGCAACTATTGGCGGAATGGCCACGCCTGTTGGAACTCCACCAAACATGTATTTTTTTAAAGTATTTCGCGAAACGTATGCGCAGGATTACGATTTTAATTTTTTAAAATGGAGCATGATAGGTTATCCTATTGCGGTTACATTTTTAATTGTGTGCTATGTGGTTTTGAGTAAATATTTTATGAAGCATTTGAATTCATTTGAGATCGGTAGAGAATATTTCCGCGAGCAGTATAAAAAATTGGGGAAAATGGGTCCGGAAGAAAAATGGGTGTTCGGTATTTTTATTTCTTGTATCTTATTATGGTTCTCAAGGGCAGATATTGATCTGGGAGCATTTAAGATCCATGGATGGGCCAATTTATTTAAAGTACCCAAATTTGTAGATGATTCGTTTGTAGCGTTGGCAGCTGCCATGTTGTTGTTTCTTATTCCTAGTAAAACCGACAAAGGCAATGCGCTATTGGTTTGGGAAGATGCAAAAAAGATCCGCTATGATATTATTTTAATGTTTGGATCAGGTTTTGCTTTGGCTTATGGCTTTGAAGTTACAGGATTGAGTAACTGGTTGGCCAGCCAATTAATGGTTCTCAAAGGCGTGCCCATCCTATTTATTATTTTGGGAATTTGTTGTATTGTAACTATAATAAGCGAATTTGCAAGCAATATTGCCAGTATACAATTGGCTATTCCGGTAATGATGGCCTTACAAAAGAATATTGACGTATCGCCTTTATTATTAATGATCCCGGCTACATTTGCGTCTTCCATCGGTTTTATGCTGCCAGTAGCCACAGCAGCCAATACCATTGTATTTGGGACTAAAATGATCCATACAAAAGATATGTTCAAAGTTGGTTTGATATTGGATATTTTAGGAATTTTAATCATAACTTTGATGTGTTATTTGTATTTAGCATAATATGATCGTAGCAAAACAAATTCATAAATCGTACGGCTCACTCGAAATATTAAAGGGAGTTGATCTTCATATTAATTCAGGTGAAGTGGTTTCTATTGTTGGTTCGTCGGGAGCAGGTAAAACTACTTTACTTACAATTTTGGGCACATTAGATCGTCCTGATTCGGGGCAAGTTTTAATTAACGGACAAAATGTTGTTGAGCTTAACGACAAAAAATTAGCGGCTTTCAGGAACGAGAACATAGGTTTTGTGTTTCAGTTCCATCATTTGCTTCCTGAATTCACAGCATTGGAAAACATTTGCATTCCTGCTTTCATAGCAAAAAAATCAAAGAAGGAATCAGAGGTTAGAGCTTTGGAGTTATTAGAATTATTTAATTTGAAAGATCGCGCTACGCATAAACCATCGGAGTTGAGTGGGGGAGAGCAACAACGTGTAGCGGTTGCGCGTGCTTTGATAAACAATCCAAAAGTTATTTTTGCCGACGAGCCAAGCGGGAACTTAGATAGTAAGAATGCAGATGAATTACATCAATTATTCTTTAAGCTTCGCGATGAATTAAAACAAACCTTTGTTATTGTTACTCATAATAATGAACTGGCTAAAATGGCTGATCGTACTCTGGTGATGAAGGATGGAAGGATCTCTATTTAGAGGCAGAAACCGCAAAGCGGTCTTCGACCTTCGCAAAGATTTACGCAAAGAACGCAAAGGATCAACCAATCGCAGAAAATTTATTAAAGAAGGCTAAGAGCTGCGCTTTCGCAAAGTCCCGATAGCTATAGGGACTTTGTAAAACCGAAGGTCTTTGCCTTCTTTTGAGTAGTGGTGATAAAACTTAGCGTCCTTTGCGCCTACTTTGCGGAAAGCGCGAAGCGCCTTTGCGGTTTCTGCCTCTAATACCTTAAGTAATTAGTTCTCCCTGTTGCATCTCGTAAAGCATTTTGAATTTACTTTCAGTGGAGAGCAACTCTTTTAAATTGCCTTGTTCTATCACTTCGCCTTTTTCCATCACGATAATTTTATCTGCATTTTTAATGGTAGATAAGCGATGAGCAATAATAATAGAAGTTCTTCCTTGCGTAAGAATATCGGTCGCTTTTTGCAAAAGCTGTTCGGTTGGTGTGTCAATTGAAGCGGTGGCTTCATCCAGCACAAATATTTCGGGATTATAAACGTAAGCTCTAATAAATGCAATTAATTGTCTTTGTCCGGCGGATAAACTAATGCCTCTTTCTCTTACTTCATAATCAAATCCACCCGGTAAACTTATAATGAAGTCATACAAGCCAATTTGTTTGGTGGCTTTTAGTACGTCTTCTTTATTGATAGATGGATTGTGAAGTGTGATATTATTATAAATGCTATCGTTAAATAAAAAAACATCTTGCAATACAACTCCTGTATTCTTTCTTAAAGAGGCTAGTGAATATTCTTCAATTCCTTTTCCGTCAATTGAAATATTTCCTTTATTATACTCGTAAAATCTACTCAATAAATTAATGATGGTAGATTTTCCTGAGCCTGTAGCTCCAACAAAGGCAATGCGTTCACCTTTTTTGATCTCGAGGTTGATATTCTTTAATACAAAATTCTCATTTACATAAGCAAACCAAAGATCTTTGAATAGGATCTTATCGTTTATTTTTGCAAATTCTGTTTTGCCAGTATCTGGAATAATTTCATTTGTATCTAACACTTTAAAAACCCTG
>JAGPDW010000036.1:0-19614 GCA_018057345.1 Bacteroidia bacterium
GGATCTTATTTTTGACTTTCCGGCCATTGATGTTATAAAGATACGTTTTGTATACCTAAGTAAATCATAATTTAGAATTTTAGGGCATAATTTATTCGGCATAACGGTAAGTAAGCTTCGTTTTTTTTAAAACTCAGCTACTTTCCGTATAATTGTTTTAATCCTTGTTGAGCTTGCTGATTTTGTGGATTTTTCTTTAAAATTTGTTTAATTAATTCTAAAGCTTTTGGTTTATTATTAATACTTACATAGTAGCCTGCTAAATTTAATAAGGCCGATTCTGAATCAGGCTCAAGGGCCAATGCTTTATTGTAATTGATCAGAGCTTCATTTCCTTTTCCTTGCAATAATTTTAAGTACCCAAGATTAGTATAGGCCGAGGCTTTCTTTGGATTTTCTTTGATAACAAATAGGAATTGTTGTTCCGCCTCTTTCATTAAATTACCTTGTGCTAATGTAGTCCCAAATTTAATTTTAAAATCAAGATTATATTTTGCTAATGTACACGCTTTATCAAACCATGTTAAGGATCTTTTCTTTTCGCCGGTATTATAAAACGCTTCTGCAATATGGTAACATGCCCAAGCGTCTTTATTGTTATAACTCAAATTGGTTAATTGCTTATAACAGCTTTCTTCTCCAATAGTTTCAACATACGAAATTATCTGCTTGAAATTTTGCGTCATAAAACTTAATTGGATCAAATCGTGAAAATTGGCTTTAATATCTTCTTTTGTTTTAGAGCTCAGGTATTTTTTAGCGGAATCTAAATAGGCCTTATTTTGCTCAAATTTCTCGTACTGTTGAATATAAGCTCTTGCTTTTGTTTTTGCCGAAGGATCTTTTTCATTGATAGCATACAAACCAATAAATTCTTTGATCTTATCTTTTTCTTTTTTAGTGATCGGTTTTCTGATGTAATGATCATGAACTGTTACATGCGGAATATCAATTGACCCTGATGAGGGCATATGACAATTCACACAATTAACCGATTGATAAGGATCATGTCCTTTTTTTGAGTTGCCAGCCTTCACAACACTTTTTTCGGTACACATGAGTTCTGAAGTGCCTCCTGAATAATGACAATTTTTACAAGCATCGTTAAAATGACCATCATTTATTTCGCTCACACTCACGTGCGGGTTATGGCACGTTATGCAGGTCATGGCACCTTTGTAAGGTTTTAATGCGTTTTTAGTTTTTAATTTTTCTAACGACTTTATAAAGCACGCACTTTGTTTTAAGCGATCGGCATGTGAGGCCATAATAAATTCATCATCGGCATTTTTATATTTTGGAAGGAATACACTGATGTGATCGCTTAATTTTTGCCCCGGCTTGAAATCATAAAATGAATGGTTGTTCTTCAAAACAGCATTTCCTTGCAAGTGGCAACGCTGGCAAATGTCGAACTGCAGATCAATTGGTAATTTGGATGGATTGACGATCGAATAATCAATTTGTTTGGATGTATCAATCTTAATGCCTCTTTGTTTTTGATTTACGTGTATACTTCCCGGACCATGGCAACGTTCGCAATCAATTCCGTTTGGAACAAAATTGTATTTGTTCTCAGAGCCCATCACAAAATCAGGATAGCCATTATGGCAACTCATGCATTCCAATCCTATTTTGCGCGTAAAATGTGAGTTCATGCCATTTTCAAATCCGGGAGGAAGATCCCATTTTTGTTTTTGCGAGTAAAAGGTCATTGGCATTTGATTTAAATACCCATTTACATTTTGAATATGCGAATTGGTATGCTGCCCGGAGCCAATGATGTAGTTTACTTGCTCCGTTCTTTGGCACGTTGTGTCTTTTCCTTTTCTGAATTCTTTTATAAATAAACTGTCCTTATCCCAAAATGCTTTGTAATGAAGATCGCTTTCCTTATCAAAGAATGTAGCATTCTTAAAATCGCCCGATGATTTTGATTTTGTAGCCAAATCAAACGATTTACCCATGCCGGTATTGATGAACGTATTGTAAATTCCCTGGTGACAAAGTTTGCAGGTATTCATTCCCACATAACGCGCCGAATCGGAATGATTTAAATAGGTACTATCCGGAATTTTTTGTTCAACGGAACTCACTTCAGTACGCGTTTCGCAATTTGTAAGTAAAATGCAAATTGAAAAGGTAAATAAAATGAGTTTATGATTTAGTTTACTTGTCATTGATCAATTGAAGGAACCAAGCATCTTCAAAATGATTTAAAGAGGTTTTATTCCACGCTTTTTTGATCCCTGTTTTTTCAAAGCCGGCTTTTTCAAATAACTTCATGCTTGGAGCATTGCTGGAATTTACAATGGAGTACACTTGTTTTAAATGAAGAATATTAAAACAGTAGTTGATAGCTAGCAACAAACTTTCGTAAGCATATCCTTTACCGGTATAATTTTGATGAATATAAATTCCTACACCAACGCGTGCGTGCTGTACGTCAAACTCAAAAAAATCAATGGTGCCAATTGTTTGGCTGGTAGAATTTTCTACAACCATTAAGCGCAATTGTTTGTTAGTGTAAATATCGTATTGGCTATTATCTACAAATTCTTTTAATACATGGCGGCTAAAAGGCGTTTGTGTATTGCTCACATGCCATAACTCAATGTTATTCTCCCACTCATAAAGCAATTCAATATCATCATGCTCCATGGCTCTTAACGAAATATGTTCTCCTTTTATAAACATCTTAATAGTTTTTTCTTATGGCGTTTATCTTTTCGTTGAGTTCTTCCTGCGAGTACACTGGTATACCCAACGTGTTGTTTTCTAGACTTAAATTTAGTGAATATGCTTGTAAAATAAAATTATTAGCTGCCATTCTCTTTAAAAGATCAAAGATCATGTCGTTTTTGCTGGTATTTATGGCATAGAACTCATTAAAGAAATCTTTTAATGGAGATAAGCAGGTTGCTTCATTCGATCGTATTTGCGGATATTTTTTCAAGGTCTCTAGGAACATTGAATTAATATGATCGTTACTAAATACGGGATGTGGATATATCTTCAAAAAGGCGGATTCAATTTTTTGCTGCTGAATTGTTCTAAGAAGTGCCGAAATAGAAATATTCGGTTCTATCCCTTTAATTGTGAGCGAATGATATTTTCCATCAATAATTACACCAATATGCGGAGGAACACGTTTTACGTGAAGCAAGCAAATAAATAAGCCTTTGGTTAAAGTGGAATCGGTTAGTTCACCGGGGTTAACGGCTATTGAAGCAAATTCTGTTCGTGTCATTCTATATCAATAGTACCCTTAAAAACAAAATGGGCAGGACCTTCGAGCCAAATATTATAAAATGTATTGGCAAGTACCTTATCAAATTTTACATTCAACATTCCGCCTTGTGTTCTTACTGAACAATTATTTTTTGAAGTGCTTATGCCAAGACAAGCTGCTGCAAGAGCCGCTGCGGTTACACCGGTTCCACATGATAAAGTTTCATCTTCAACGCCGCGTTCGTATGTTCTTATGTAAATATGGTCGTCAAACTTCTCCATAAAATTTACATTGGTACCTTCTTCTTTAAAGCGATCGCTGTTCCTGATCTTTCTGCCTTCTTCAACAACATTAAGTGTGCTTACTTTTTCAGTTTGTTCTATATAATGAGGTGAGCCTGTATTAATAAAAAAATGATTGTTATCCATTTCGATGTTCTTTACATCGTTCATTTTTAAGGATACAACATCATCTGCCAATATCAAAGCATCATGCGGACCATCTATTGCCAAAAAACGCGCTTTTTCTTTAATGATACCAAGCTGTTTTGCGAAAGCCATAATGCAACGTCCGCCATTACCACACATAGAGCTTTCATGACCATCGCTGTTATAATACACCATTTTAAAATCATAACTGATCTCATCTTCAAGCAACATTAGTCCATCGGCGCCAATTCCAAAATGCCTGTTGCACATAAATTTTATGCGGGCATAACTTAATTGAAGTTTTGACTTTCGGTTATCGATCAAAATAAAATCGTTACCTGTTCCTTGGTATTTATAAAATTCGATCGTCATTATGAATCTAATTTAGAAAGTAATTCAATGTTATTCACTTTTACAAGAGGCTGAAAATCCTGCGTTGATTCAAGTTCGTACACAACTTCAAAACTTTTAATGAAGTAACGTCCTTCAAACTGATATAAAAGTAGATCGTTATGATCGTTGATGCCGTAAAGCATTATTTTATTCTTTTGAAAACGGTAGCCCTTTGAATTCAATGGTGTTTTCCAAAATTCCATCACATAAGAATCTGATTGTATGGAATTAACTCCCGACACATTTTGTGCAAGCGTGTCATTAGAATTTGAGTTCGTAAGATTAATGATCTTAATAAGTTTACTTGAAAGCAATTGATCAACTACCACATTGATACTGGCATCGGAATTAATAATACTATCAACTTCTTTATAATTAACGCGAGCTTGATTGTTAACTTTAATTTTAAAGCGCTCTTTATTCTTTGTTTTTTCTTTTTCCTCGTCAGACCCTACTTTTTGTTCTACCACAGTTACCTTATCAGAGCCAACCGATCTAATGCTGTTGAAAATAGAATCGATCTTAAATAAAAAGAAGGCTATACCAATTAGGAGCCCTATGGAAACTCCAAAAACGAAACTCGGTATCTTACGCTTGATCTGCATTTATTTTAACGTAAATTTAATTAAAAATTTTAACCTTGAGTTAAGCTGTGTTAAAAATAAATCAACAGCATATTTTCCATTGTAATTTTACGTTCATAAGTAAAAAACCAATAGAATATGAAAAAGATAGTTTCAAGCATTTTCTTAGCCTTTATGGGCGGTGTGGCTGCGCTAGGCGCGGTTTATGCGTTTAATTCTTACCAAAATTCGGGGGAACATCAGTTAGTGAACGCCTCTAAAAACCCTTTAGTTCATTTTACAAACTACTCGGCCGCAACAGGCGCGGGTAATACTGACTTTACTATGGCCGCCGAAAAGTCGTTGAATGCGGTTGTATATATAACCACAAAGACCGATCAGCTATCGTATGATCCTTTTGCGCAAATATTTGGCGGAACTCCTCAAACATATGTTCAACAAGCGAGCGGAAGCGGGGTGATAGTAAGTAAAGATGGTTATATTGTTACCAATCATCACGTAGTGAATGGTGCCAAGGAAATTGAAGTAACCTTAAATGATAAGCGAAATTATAGGGCGGAAGTTGTTGGCACCGATGCTGCCACAGAAGTAGCTTTATTAAAGATCAAAGAAAATGATCTTCCTTATATCACTTATGGAAATAGCGATCATATTAAAATTGGTGAATGGGTATTAGCAGTTGGAAATCCGTTTAACTTAGAAAGTACTGTAACAGCGGGCATCATAAGTGCAAAGGGACGAAATCATATCATTAATGGAAAAAATAATCCGATCGAATCGTTCATTCAAACAGATGCTGCCGTAAACCCTGGAAATAGTGGCGGCGCTTTGGTAAATACCAATGGCGATCTTATTGGAATAAACACAGCCATTGTTTCAAATGGCGGCGGTTCATATGTGGGATACTCTTTTGCCGTTCCGGTTAACATTGTAAAAAAAGTGGTTGGCGATCTTATTGAATTCGGAACCGTTCAACGCGCTTACATTGGAGTGAGTTTAATGGACATCAATGCTAAATTTGCTAAGGAGAATAATATTAAAAATCTAAAAGGTGTTTATGTGTCGCGTTTGGTGGAAGGCGGAAGCGGTGAAGCTGCAGGAATTCAAGCCGGCGATGTGATCACAGCTATACAAGATGCTCCGGTAAATAGTGTGAGCGAATTGCATGAACAAATTGCAAGATACCGTCCTGGTGATAAAGTAAATATTAACCTTGTTAGAAATGATAAGGAAGTTAATCTTTCGTTAACATTAAAAAGTTTAGAGAACACAACTAGTTTGGTAAAGAAAACAGAAGTGGTAAGCACCAATATAAGCAAACTTGGAGTTGCTTTAGCAGAAGTGGACAATAATGAATTGGCAAAATTAAAAGTTGCCAATGGTGTAAAGATCACGGCTCTTTCTCCAAATAGTAAATTCAGTGGCGCAGGCATCAAAGAAGGATTTATTATTACTTCTATAAATAAACGAAAGATAGGAAACGTAAAAGAGGCTCAAGCTATTCTTGGTCAAACATCGGGAGGAGTTCTTGTGGAAGGTATTTATCCTAATGGAACAAAGGCTTATTACGGATTTGGGTTGTAATTGAATGACAAAAAACATAAAGCGGATCAAGTAATGATCCGCTTTTTTTATTATTTTTCGGGATGCAAAAGATACTCTTTGTTTGTTTAGGAAATATTTGTCGCTCACCTTTAGCAGAAGGAATTATGTTGCATTTGATTGATAAACATAATTTAAACTGGACCATTGATTCGGCAGGTACAGCCAATTATCATGTTGGCGAAGCGCCTGATAGAAGAACAATTGCGAATGCAAAGAAGAATGGAGTAGACCTCTCTTCGTTAAGGGCACGTCAATTTAAAACAAACGACTTTGATGACTTTGATCGAATTTTTGTAATGGATAAAAGCAATTTGCAAAATGTATTGAAGCATGCAAAGCACGATGAACATAAAAGCAAGGTCGATCTTTTTTTAAATGTGCTTCATCCCGATTCTCACAGCGAAGTTCCTGATCCATATTACGGCACCGAACATGATTTTGAACAGGTATTTCAATTAGTGTATAAGGCTTGTGAGGAAATGCGAATGAAATACTCCAAGTAAAAGAAAAAGCGGCCTTTAGCCGCTTTAAATTTATATATGCAATGAAGCTTTTTTTGCAAGAAGCTGCTCCTCTGTCTCAACATTATCATCATCTTTAATGCAACAATCTACAGGGCAAACGGCTGCGCATTGTGGTTCATCATGAAAACCTTTGCACTCAGTGCATTTATCACTTACAATAAAATAAACATCCATATGTTTTGGAACCTGCGCATCGTTAGCGTCCACTTCTATGCCGGAATTTTTACCCTTGTATATTCCATTAACACCTGTTCCATCGGCAAAACGCCATTCGGCCCCACCTTCGTAAATTGCGTTATTAGGACATTCGGGCTCGCAAGCGCCGCAGTTAATACATTCATCTGTGATCTTAATTGCCATTTTATACGTAACTTTGTATGCTATAATTTTCTGCAAATATACGAGTATCTATGCAATTACAACAACGAATTAACGCTTTTATTAAGATCGGTAAGTTCATTAACGAACATTATGAAAGTACCGTTGTCAAGGGGGAAGAGAACCTTCATCTTGGCTTAACGGAGCTCGTAAAGGTGGCGCTTATTTATAACGGCTGGTTCATTGAGCAGTTCACAAATAATGCCATTCAAAATATTGGAAAGATGCTTGCTAAAGAAGAGTTGGAAAAACTCGCAGCTTACTTTCCAAGCGAAAATAAAAACCCAAAAACGGTAGCGGTTATTTGCGCGGGTAATATTCCCATGGTGTGTTTTCACGATGTTTTGTGTGTATTGCTTTCAGGTAATACGGTTCTCATAAAAATGTCGAGTGATGATAATATATTATTGCCATTTTTTTTAAAACTTTTGGTGCATTACGAACCTGGTTTTGACGAACACATCCGTTTGGCCGATGGAAAGCTTACTGGTTTTGATGCCATTATTGCTACGGGAAGTAATAATAGCGCGGATCAATTTGCGTACTATTTTGCAAAATATCCAAATATCATTCGGCGAAACAGAAGCTCTTTGGCAGTAATTACCGGCAAAGAAACTCGGGAAGAATTGGAAGCATTAGGAAAAGATATTTTCTATTATTTTGGTTTGGGTTGCCGTAATGTTTCAAAGTTGCTTGTTCCAAAAGATTATAAATTTGATGCTCTTTTTGAATGTGTTTTTAGTTTTGGATATGTATTAGACAATAAAAAATACGCTAATAATTACGAGTATAATCGCACCATTTATTTAATGGGAAATGAGAAGTTCTTGGATAATAATTTTCTTATGATAAAGCTTGATAATCAAATACATGCGCCTATTTCGGTAGTGTATTACGAGAGCTATGAAAGCGAAAAGGATGTTACCGAATATCTTCTTAATAATGCCAAAGAAATTCAGTGTGTTATGGGTAAAAACTATATCCCCTTTGGTAATTCACAATCACCTGTTATTACTGACTTTGCCGATGGTGTAAATACTGCGAAATTTTTAGTAGATTTATAACTGATATTATGCGTATTAAGCACTTATATTTTGTTCTCACATTAGCGCTATTTAATTCGTTTGCATCGGCTCAAGCGCCAACTGCAACTATTGTTATGCCTTCGGGGGTTTTGTGTACCGATGTGCCGCATACATTTAGTTGTATCACTACAGGTTCTATCACCGCTTATTCTTGGTCGTTAAGCCCAACAAGTGGGCACACAATGATGCCTAATAATTTTTCAAGTTCAGTAAGTATTACTTTTACAAGTGCCGTAACATATAGTTTAACATTATTTGTTGCTAATGGCAGCGGAACATTTGCAACGGGAGGGTTTGTAACAATTTCAAAAGCTGCCAATGCGGATTATCGTGCTGTTTTAAGCGATGTTGGTTTTCCGGCTAACTTATGGTTGGTAAATCATTCTTCATCCTACACAGGAATAAATTGGGAGTTTGCAAACGCTGCAGCACCAACACAAACTGCAGAATCTGTTTTGCAACCATTTAATACTCCCGGTAATTATACAGTTTCACTTATTGCGTTTGGCGCTAATGGTTGTAATGATACTTTAGATTACAATTTTGTGATCGATGATGCCTCTGATGTAAAACTAGTAAATGTGTTTACTCCAAATAATGATGGTGTTAACGATGCTTTTAAACCTATCATCAAGGGTATATTTGAAATGAAGGTTTGGGTATTCGATCGTTGGGGAGTTTTAATGTACAATTGGAATGGTATTAAAGGTTCGTGGGATGGTTACACAACTTCGGGTATTCAATGTCCTGACGGCGTTTACGCTTATGTTTTAGAAGCAAAAGGATTTGACGGAAAAGAATATAAACTCAAAAGTAGTTTAACCTTAATTCGCTGATTTATCCTAAAGGTTAACAACATATCTTTCAACTACAAATCAAAAACATCATTTACCGGCTTAAAGAATGTTTCTTTTCAGATCAAAGAAGGAGAGATAGTTGCCTTGATCGGCAAGAGTGGTAGTGGAAAATCAACCCTTATTAAATGTTTATACGGTCTTGAGGATCTTCAAGGCGGCGAGGTGTTTGTTGGTAAAGAACAAGTATTAGGCCCGAGTTATAATTTAATTCCCGGACATAAGGACATGAAATTGGTTAGCCAAGATTATTATGTTTTGGATAATCATACGGTAGAAGAGAACATAAAGGATATGCTTACCGGGCTTGCAAATGATTACAAAGACGCACGCTGTAAAAAAATATTAAAGCTATTGGACCTTAATCCTCTTGCAAAATTGCAAGCAAAAACATTATCATCAGGTCAAAAGCAACGTGTGGCCATTGCAAGAGCGTTAACCGTTATACCAACAGTTCTTTTATTAGATGAGCCGTTTAATAATTTAGATCGCCCGTTAAAAGAAAAGCTGTTCACGTTCATTGTAAATGAAGTGAAGAAGAAAAAAACATCGTTGTTGATCATTACACATGAAGCCGATGAAGCACTAAAGTATTCGCAAAAGATTGGGGTGATGGACGAAGGGCAATTAGTTCAGTTTGGTTTGCAAGATAAGGTGTATTACCAACCGCGAAATTTAAAAGTAGCTTCTTTACTTGGCGATTATAATGTGATAAAAAAGGTAGATCTTGAAAAAGGAAGCAAAACTATTTTGAAGAAGCAATTATTCTTAAGGCCACATCAATTATATGTTTTACAAAAAGCCGAAGGCGCTGATCTTATTCTAACAAATCCTTCGCTCTATTTTAACGGTAAATGTTTTGAATTGTATGGTGAAACCGCATCCGGAAACGGAGTAGTGGTGTACGCATTTACAGAGCCGAAGCTTACCGATAAAATGTATATTAAGATCAAGTAAGTGATCTTTTAGAATTAATTTATGAATAAGATCAAATTTCCTTTATTTATTTCGTTACCATTTAGGATGTACCTGATAGGACTTGTGATCTTATTCTTACTTCGATTGGCATTATTCGCCTACGTTTACGATCTATCAAGATCATTGTTTAATAAGGATGTATTTACTACTTTTTTAATTGGTGTTCAGTTTGATACTTCAGTACTTTGTTATATTTTGGTTACTCCATTTCTTTTACTTTTTATTCAAACATTCTTTCAAAGATCTAAATTCACAAATTCTTTCTTGGCAATTTATTTCGCGTTTTTTATAATGCTATTGATCTTTATTGGTATTGCAGATATCCCTTATTTTAAGTTCTTTCTCAATCGTATCACAGATGCTGCACTTCAGTGGATCGGAAGTTTAAGTATTGTGTTTGAAATGATCATACTTAATAAAGCTAATTTGATATTTACAATTGTGGCATTGATCTGTTGCATAAGTAGCTTCATTTTTATTTTAAGAACTACAAAAAGGAAACTTCTTGTTAATGATGGTAAAAGAAGTATTTCAATTAAGGAAGTGGGGCTGTTTATAGCAGGAGCGTTTATGATCTTTATTGGAATTCGCGGTGCTAATGAGCAGCCGTTAAGGCAAGGTGATGCATTTCATTGCAACGACCCTTTATTAAATCAAATTGGTTTAAATCCTGCGTATACTTTATTAAGAAGTTATTTTACCCGCGTTAATTTGATGGAAAGCAATGAGGCTATAACGAACACAAAGACGATCTTAAATATAGATACATCATTGGAAGAAATATCTCCATTTGCACGCAAGGTTACTTCAGATTCTTCCATGCATAAATACAATGTTGTATTAGTATTAATGGAAAGCATGAGCGCAAATTATTTAGAAGCATTTGGAAATAAAGATCATTTAACACCAAATTTAGATTCATTATGCAAGAGTTCATGGTTCTTTACAAATGCTTTTAGCGCAGGAATCCACACTAACAATGGAGTTTTCTCAAGTCTTTTTTCTTTTCCTGCTTTAAAACGTATAAGACCAATGAGTACTGTTCCTCTTTTAAAGTACACCGGAATACCGTACACACTAAAGAAAAATGGTTATAAAACTATGTTCTTTTGTCCGCACAGCGAATCATTTGATAATATTGGCGTGTTTATCCCTTTAAATCATTTTGATCTGCTTTATAGCAATAAAGATTACCCTCGTGAAAAAAATATCGGACCGTTTGGTGTTCCGGATGATTATTTGTTCGACGTTGCATTAAGAACTATTGACGAACAAAAAAGTGCTCAGCCATTTTTTGCAACAATCCTTACAGCATCTAATCATGAGCCATATTCTATACCAACTTATTTTAAAAGCAAAATAGATAAAACGGCTCACAGATCGGTTTCATATGCCGATTGGGCCATTGGTAAATTTATTAATGATGTAAAAAATAAACCATGGTTTGATAGCACCATTTTTATTTTTTCGGCTGATCACGGATTAAATGTTGGTGAGAACACGTATGAAATGGCTTTATCCTATAATCACATTCCTATATTATTTTATGCCCCAAAGATCCTCGAAAAAAAACAATTGAATAATTTCATGGGGCAGATAGATATTTTTCCAACCTTGATGGGAATAATGAATACCACTTATACAAATAACACGCTTGGTACAGATGTTGTTTCAAAGCCAAGAGAGTGTATGTATTTTTCGGCCGACAATAAAATTGGCTGTGTGGATAGTACTTTTCTTTATGTATATAGATTTGAAGGAGGCGAGGGCTTGTACAAATACAAAAGTGGAGATGCCAAAGATGTAAAAGAGGAATTCAAATCAGACTTCGAGAGATTGAGAAGAAATGCTTTGTCGCAAACTCAGGCCGCGGAATTCATGATCAATAACAACAAAACTGAATTAAAATGACCTCTTAACTTTTTTAACGCTAGGAATTAAGCAAAAAATTTATAATTTTAATTAAATTTAAACTCAAACAAATGAAAAAACTATTCGTTATAATTGCCTTACTAGGTGTTGGTAAAATCACGGCTCAATGTACAGCCTTCTCTTCAACTGCAAGCGCATCTATTTATTCGATGACCGCTGTTTATAATTCTTCGATGGGAATTAATGTGGCCATTTGTTGTAATGGTATTTTATATGATACATTGAATAATAATAACAATATGAATTATTTTATCCATCAAGGTGGTGTCCTTTATAAAAAAGGAGGAGTAACTACAATGGTTTGGTTAGATGGTGGTGCAAAGATCATTAATAATGGAGGTACTTCCGCTATCATGGCTTATAGTGAAAGCACAGCAACCATTACTAATAATGGTATGCCGGCTGTAAATAATAATACCTGCGCGAGTGTAACAATTCCTTTTGCAAATTGTTTTCCATTGGGTGGACCTTGCGGAACTAACTCCTTAAAAGAGATAAGTCCTTTGTCACAAAACATTAAGATAATAAATCCTGTTGATCAAAAATTGAATATCTATAATGGTAATTCAATTAATTTAAAGGCCAGAATTATAAACGCATTAGGTCAATTAATTCAGATATCTGATGTTGACATGGGGAATAATTCTTTTGACGTTTCCGGTTTCAAAAGCGGCGTATATTTTATTGAGGTATACGAAAAGGAAGTGAAGGTAATGTCGAACAAGATTATCATAAACTAAACTCTATACTTTTAATAAATTAAAAAAGGATCTGTTTTCGATCCTTTTTAATTGTAACAAATTATGGAACATAAATTAAATCGTTTGTTATGATTTAAAATCCCACGTCTCCATAAACTTTGTAGTATAATTTCCGGCTTTAAAATCTTCGTTCTGCATTAATTTTAAATGGAATGGAATGGTGGTCTTAACTCCTTCGATCACATATTCACTTAACGCACGGTGCATTTTTGCAATAGCTTCTTCGCGTGTTTGTGCAACCGTAATTAATTTCCCAACCATGCTATCGTAATTTGGCGGAATAGTGTAGCCGCTGTAAACGTGCGAATCAACACGAACTCCATGTCCGCCCGGTGTATGTAAAGTTGTAATTTTTCCAGGCGAAGGAATGAAATTCTTAAATGGATCTTCGGCATTTATACGACACTCGATAGCATGTAATTGCGGATAATAATTTTTTCCTGAAATAGGAACGCCTGCCGCCACTAATATTTGTTCACGGATTAAGTCGTAATCAATTACTTCTTCTGTTATTGGATGTTCTACTTGGATACGCGTATTCATTTCCATGAAATAGAATTTGCGATGCTTATCAACCAAGAACTCAACCGTTCCAACACCTTCGTAACCTATCGATAAAGCAGCTTTAACAGCGGCATCACCCATAGATTCGCGCAACTCAGGTGTCATAAATGGAGAAGGCGTTTCTTCAACTAATTTTTGGTGACGACGTTGAATACTACAATCACGCTCACTTAAATGGCAAGCTTTTCCGTATTGATCACCTACAATTTGAATTTCTATATGGCGTGGTTCTTCAATGTATTTTTCCATATACATAGCACCGTTTCCAAATGCCGCAGTAGCTTCCTTAGTTGCACTATCCCAAGCATCCTGAAAATCTTCTTCTTTCCAAATAATGCGCATTCCTTTTCCACCACCACCGGCTGTAGCTTTTATAATTACAGGGTATCCAACTTTAACAGCGTCTTTTAAAGCTGCTTCAACATTTTCTAGTAATCCTTCAGAACCTGGCACACAAGGTACACCGGCTGCGATCATAGTTGATTTTGCATTACTTTTATCGCCCATTTTATTGATCATCTCCGGACTAGCGCCAATAAATTTGATCTTATTTTGACGACAGATCTCGCTGAATTTTGCATTCTCGCTTAAGAAACCATAACCCGGATGTATTGCATCAGCATTTGTGATCTCTGCCGCCGCAATAATGTTCGACATGCTTAAATAGCTTTCTTTACTTGGAGGAGGGCCAATACACACGGCTTCATCGGCAAACTTTACGTGAAGCGAATCTTTATCGGCGGTAGAATACACCGCTACAGTTTTTATACCCATTTCTTTACAGGTACGAATTATACGCAGTGCAATTTCGCCACGATTGGCTATTAATATCTTTTTAAACATCTTTTAAAAATTAAGAATGATGAATTATGAATGATGAATTGGTTGAATTATTTAAACTCAACATTCATCAATCAACATTTAAGAAGGATCAACTAGGAATAATGGCTGATCATATTCAACTGGCGTAGCATCATTAACCAATACTTTAACGATCTTTCCTTTGATATCACTTTCTATCTCGTTAAATAATTTCATGGCTTCTATAATACAAACCGGTTTACCTGCGCTGATCTCATCACCAACATTTACAAAAGGACCTTTATCTGGACCAGAGGCGCGGTAAAAAGTACCTATCATTGGCGATTTAATGGTAACGTATTTCGACTCGTTGCTTGAGCCTGTTTGATTTGAAGGATTTTTGTTTTCTGCTACCGGAACACTCACCGGATTAGAAACCGGAGCAATTGAATGGGCTATCGGATTTGTTAAAACAGGAGCACTTTGAACATAAACCTGTTGCTGTGAGGCAGTTTTAGGGGTCCTGATTACGATCTTGATCTCCTTTGTTTCTAGTTCAACCTCGCTTACCCCGCTTTTTGAAACAAATTTGATCAGGTCTTGAATTTCATTTAATTTCATTTTGTGTGTTTTTAGTTAGTGAGGCAAAAGTAAATGTATTTTTCATAAAAAAAAGGTGGTTTTACCCTATTTTTAAACAAAAAGGGTCATTTTTCGCTCAAAATCACTTAAAAACGGTCGAAAATAGATGTTTTTGAACTTAAATTTTTATGCTCGAACAGCAATTTTAGGCGAAAGCAGCTAAAGCAATAATTAATATAAGCAACAGTGCTGCTAAACTGGCAAGAAATAAGATCCCAATGAATTTGCCAAAACCGCGTACGATCTTAAAGCCTAGGGCCTCATAATTACCGGCACTCATCAATACAAGTGCAGCTATTGATAAGGCCAAGAAAAATAGGCCAATAAATACTGATGCTACAACTAGTCCAAAACTTGTTAGCATGATTAAAATATAGCCAAAAACCGCGAGCCCCGATCGCGGGGGTTTTCCGGTTCGAATAAAATCAAACTGAAGTATTGGATTGCCGTTCGAATGATATTGTTTGAAGTATTCTTTTTGTCCTCCATTGAAATGAATACGGGCAATGTTTTTGTTTCTCATTATCTTATTATTAGTTCCAGTTGGCCCAGGTTGACCATCGGTATAAGTTATTTTTTTTCTTTCGACGGTCTTAACTTTACAAGGAACTTTCCTTCCACTATTTAATATGATAGTATCAGTTAATGGTTCTGATTTAACCATTACAACATCTGCTTGCTCTGAAAAAGTCGAAGCTGTATTTTTTGTTTTAACCTTATGTGTTTTTTTTACGTCAACCGAGCCTGTTTTTGAAAAGTAAAAGCCATCGGTGTATTTACGGTTAAGAAAAATACTTTGTTTGCACGAAACAAACATGATACAAACTAAAATATAGCAGATATTTTTTATACTAATCATAAACAAAACTTAATTTTCCTCTATACTGTTCATCAAATTCAAGGATCAAGGGCTGCTCATCAAAACGAATTCGCTTGATCTTATCTGTTACCTGATCGTGTAATACACCACGTTTTTTGTAAACTATCCATGCAGGTTTTACTTCCAAAATGATGCAATTCAAATAAGTTACACCCTCTTTTAGTTGAATACGTGCATTGCCATAGTAACTCAGGTCAACCGGTATGCTGCTTTGCATTTTTGCATTAAGAGAATCAATGCGCTTGATCCCTAATTGCGCAAATGTTGTATTGCAGCATACCAGTATAGTGAGTATAAAAAAGCGGCTGTTCATTATTGGTATTTTTTCTTTTTTTGTATATTAAACCCAAGCGTCATACCAATAGTTGTACCGCTTTTTCTTGGCGCTACGTAAATGTTAACCGGAATATTTAAATAACCTGAATGGAACGTACGGCCAATTGCAATCACAAGACCAGCATCTAATTCTACACTACCTCTACTATCAAGTCGTTTAACTTGGCTGTATTCTTTTGGTAGTGCATAATTTGGGTACATATTAAACGTCGCCGTATCTCTATTTCGAAACTCTTCTGTAAGATACCACTCGCCTCTCTTATCTTCATCTTTACTCATGATCAAATCGTTATCATAAAAACCTTTTGCCCTTTTTACTACTCTGAATGTTGGACCAAATCCAAATTCCCAAGCACCATTTCCTTTTCCAAATCTAAACCCTAAGAGTGGCGTATATGATGGAATGAATTTGCCGCTTTCCAGCCCGCCAATTAAAAAGATGTTCTCAACTAATGCTTGAAAATTTCCGGCACTGATGTATTGAAATTCTTGTTGCCATCCAAATTGAAAGGTAACAGGAAACATATTGAATCCTCCTTTGTTTTCGTCGGGATTAGTAAGGATCTTTCCTGCCTCTTCCAAAGTGTATGAAAAGCCCATGCGCGGACCGTTAAGCTTTAATGTGTTTTTAGGACTTTCAATAGGTATATCGTAATCTACCAATAATTTCACCATGTTAGCGTCCGGTTCCTGGCCAACTAATTTCTTTACAGAAATAGCTACCATTTTTTGAACCTCAGGAAGATTTAAATATTCGGTTGATTCTGTTTTTTCAACTTTCCCTGTTTCCACTTCTATTAAACGAAGAGAAATAACGATCTTCTCTCCTAAACGTTCTACGCTTCCGCTTAGCATTTTTTCAACTTTTAAAAGCTTTCCGGTTTCAATTAAACAGGTTTTTGAATAACAGTTGGTTAGATCAATTTTGTTAGCCGTTGTTATTTCTTTTACCTCATATTTATCAAGTACAGTATAAACACCGGTCTTTTCCAATTCTAAACGAACCAGATATCCCATTTCTTCCGAATTGTTTACGATGCCCTTGCTGTCTATGTTAAGTACAGCAACGCTTGGTTTTGTTTGAGCAATTATATTAGTTGCAAATAGAATTGCCGCGATGATTGATTTTGTTTTCATTGTGTTGGATTTTTTATTGTTTATTTTGGGTTTAATTAATTTCTGTAGTCAATTGTTTTGCGGCCATTATTTGGAATAACTCTGGCTTTTTTTAATGTACCTGGTATGGTAAGGCTTATAATATAAATTGGCCCGCTTAAAATATCCGAACGTTTGTAATGAACTTTACCATCGGTTATAGAAAGGATCTTTACCAATATTTTTTTTCCATTATAGAATATTATTTCATCATATACAACTTGAGTGTTTTCTACTTTTTGCTGTGTGGTGTTTGAATGAGTGGGGGCCACTGTTTTAGTTATTACTGGTTTTTCTACCACAACTTCTGCAAGTATTACCGGTTTAGGTTTTTGATGACTCTTGAAACTTCCATTATCATATGTAATGCCGTCTTCCATCATGGTTTTTACAACAGGAACGTTATTCTTATTAAAGAAAATGGCATTGTTGTAAAATTTACCGGGGGTTATTCGTTCGATGTTGCTTATTAATACATCATGAAATGTGCCTTCATAAAAATATTCGATCTTACCGGCAACTATATCTAAAGTATGGATCTTTACATCCTTATGTTTGCGATCATTATATTCTCTGATCCATACTTTGCCTAATTCTGAAACAAGCGTATAATTACCGTTATCCCATAATAAAGTATCTACGGTATTTTTTTGTGCTTTACCATAACTCATAATGAGTAGTGCCAGACTTACAGTTATTAATTTGCTTTGTTTCATAATCATTAGGATCATGAAGCAAAACTACAGCGAGCTTAAACCGATTTGAAATGGATTAGCGCTAGCCATTTTCACATTTTTTAGAATTTTGTAGATTCAAGACCTGTTTAGTGGTCTTTTTGGAGGATTAATTGCGTTTTTTGCAACTGGGCTAGCTTTAATTGTGGATTGTTGCAAAAATTGAGACGCAAGAAAAGGGCTAATCACTAAAAGTATTGGGCTTAAAAATGGATAAATATAACTGGAAAACAAAAAAGCCCTTCAATTTGAAGGGCTTTTAATTTGAATTAAGTGCTTTTACTGTCCTTGGCCGTGGCAATTCTTGAATTTTTTGCCGCTTCCGCACGGACAAGGATCATTTCGGCCTACTTTTTGCTCAACACGAATTGGTTGAATTTTAGGTTTTGGTTGTTCCTGCGCTTCTTCCTTAGCAATAATATCTTCTCGCGATTCAATTAGCTTTTCCTTTTTAGCTTTTGGCTGCTCTTGTGTAAAACGAGCCTGACGTTTTGCTTCTTCCTCATTTTGAGAAGGTAATCCGCCTTTCATTAAGAATGATATGATATCCTTATTGGTTTTAATGATCATATCCTTAAATAAGTTGAACGATTCAAGCTTATATATAACCAATGGATCTTTTTGTTCTAACGAAGCGTTTTGTACAGCTTGTTTTAAGTCGTCCATTTCACGTAAATGTTCCTTCCACGAATCGTCGATCATATTCAAAACCACATTCTTCTCAAAACTCAATACCATATCGCGTCCTTTTGTTTCAAAAGCCTTTTTTAAATTGGCCATGATCTGAATAGAACGGATGCCATCTGTAAACGGTGTTACAATGTTTTCGAAAGTATTACTAGGGTTAGTATAAACATCTTTTACTACAGGAAATACTTGTTCGCTTATTTGTTTTGTTTTATCACGGTAATGTATTTCTATGCCTGTAAATAATTTCTGAACAACATCAGCCTCGCGCATGCTATTGAATTCACTTTCATTAACCGGACTTTCAATTCCAAATAAACGGATACACTCTAAATTAAATCCTGCATAATCATTGAGGTCTTTAAATTCTGCAGTTAAACTTTCCAATACTTCATAGATCATATTGGCAATATCAATACTAATGCGATCTCCGTACAACGCGTTTTTACGACGCTTATAAATAACATCACGTTGCGCATTCATTACATCATCGTATTCTATCAAGCGCTTACGAGTACCAAAGTGATTTTCTTCAACACGCTTTTGCGCACGCTCAATAGATTTGGTGATCATGCTGTGTTGAATAACCTCACCTTCTTTTAGTCCCATGCGATCCATTAACGAAGCAATACGCTCGCTTCCGAATAAACGCATTAAATTATCTTCTAACGATACAAAGAATTGTGATGAACCCGGATCACCCTGACGACCGGCACGACCACGTAACTGTCTATCAACACGGCGACTTTCGTGACGCTCAGTTCCAATAATTGCTAAACCACCTGCATCTTTTACGCCTGGGCCTAGTTTAATATCCGTACCACGACCAGCCATGTTGGTTGCAATAGTTACAGTTCCTGCTTTACCGGCTTCTGCAACTATATCCGCTTCTTTAGCATGTAATTTCGCATTCAATACATTATGTTTAATGTTACGAAGCTTAAGCATACGACTTAGCAATTCAGATATCTCAACAGTGGTTGTACCAATTAACACGGGTCTTCCTGCCGCAACTAATTTTGCAGTTTCTTCAATAACCGCGTTATATTTTTCGCGTTTAG
>JAGPDW010000187.1:0-5586 GCA_018057345.1 Bacteroidia bacterium
CGTTGGGAGAGATATCCAACACAGCGATTTAATTTTACGATCGGATTGACGTTTGTGCCGTTTTAGTACCAATATGTCGCCCCTTCGGGGCTTCATAACCCTGTTTATCCTCGGTTTACCAATATGCGACCCCTTCGGGGTCAGCAAACTAAAATTCACAACACTGTAATGCCAAAAAGGCGGCATGTTTATTAGGTCTACCAATATGTGGCCCCTTCGAGGTCAGCAAATAGAATTCACAACGCTGTAATGCCAGAACGGGCGGCATGTTTATTAGTTTAAAAATAAAAAGACCGACAATGTCGGTCTTTAATCTTTTTGCGAATACTCGCGCCATTACTGTTTCACCGGCAAATGCGAGAAATAATTTAACTAAGGAACCTTCACCATCCACTGATGCGGATCCTTTTCTTTTCCCTTACGAATATTGCGAAGAGTTTCATCAACCTTAGGTGAGAATTTTCTCGACTCTATTGAAGGTAAAGGATAGTCTTTTCCATTATAGCCAATGCCTACTATTTGAGCAATAGTTGCTGCTGTTCCACACCCAAAAGCTTCCTTTAAAATTCCTTTTTCGTGCGCTTCAATAATTTCGAAGATACTGATCTTACGTTCTTCAACACGCAAACCCCAATCGCGCGCAAGCGTTAATACGCTATCGCGTGTAATTCCTGATAAAATTGTATCGCTTAATCCGGGAGTTACAACCGTATCGCCAATAACAAACATCAAATTCATGGTTCCACTCTCTTCCACATATTGATGTGTTTCGCTATCGGTCCAAATTACTTGTTGGTATCCTTTTTGTTGCGCCAATTTTGTTGGGTATAAACTTCTTCCGTAATTACCTGCGGCTTTTACAAATCCAATTCCTCCTTTTACAGCTCGGATGTAATTTGTTTCAACTAAAACTTTAATAGGTTCAGTATAGTATTTACCAGCAGGGCAAGTAATGATAATGAATTTGTATGTATCGCTGGCTTTTACCCCTATAGCTTCATCGGTGGCGATAATGAACGGACGAATATATAAACTTCCCGTTTCGCTAGAAGGTACCCAAGCCGAATCCAAGCGCAACAATTCAAAAATGCCGTTCATGAAAATATCTTCAGGCACTTCCGGCATTGCCATACGTATGGCGCTTTTATTCATTCGCTTAAAATTTGCATCCGGACGAAATAAAGAAACTTCACCTTTTTCATTTTTGTAAGCCTTCATTCCTTCAAAAATAGCCTGCCCATAATGCAAAGCACTCATGGCATAACTCATAGGAATATCCTGATAAGGTTTTATATACGCTTGTTGCCATTTCCCATCGGCATACTCAGCAACAAACATATGATCGCTAAAACATTTTCCAAAAGGAACGTCGTTTACATCATATTCTCCAACTCTTGATTTAGTTGTTTTTTCAATAGATATGTCGAGGGTAGTAACCATACAAATTAAATGTTATCCAACAAATAACTACATTTTTTTTTAAAAAACAAATAAATTGATAGTGAATATTGAGTGTTTAAGCGATTTGTTAAAGTATTAAGTTATTGCGCTCCCGCACAACACAGACACTGGGGTCTTGCCACGAATTACACAAATTAACAGCAACCTGTGTGTAAGAGAAATTACACTAATCTGTGTTTAATGATCAAGCTGATTCACTTAGTTTAGTGTGATTTTTAAACCTAGATTAGTGTTAATTTGTGTAATTCGTGGCTAAAAAGATGTGAGCAGCGAAGCTTCGGGAAATTTTTCCGATCAAGCCTCTTCGTGACGATGATCAACCACAAAAACCTTAACCACGGCAAGTAGAACGCCGCCAATGGTTTGCTCAACCATTTGCCAAATGCAATCGAGCATTAAATGTTCGGCACTAAGATTACGCGAAATAGAGATGGTAACAACAATCGAAACAATAAAAATAATAAAACCAACTAACGCACCCGATAAAATTCCTCGTACAAAGAAATTATAAATGTTCTTCATTGGTTTTGACTCGTAAACCGCATAAAGTATAAACGAAATTGTAATGTAAGCAACACTTGTAAAAATAATTAGCCAAGTAAAAGGAAAGTTTATCTTTTTGAAATCATTAAGAAATACACCATGCCACATGTAAAAAAGAGCATACATAAGGATGGATCCAAGTATCCAAGAGGCAAAAAACCGGGTGTTCAGTTTCATAATTAAGAAGTTCAAATTTAATCAAAAAACTCATTGGTTTTGTATAATTATTTGTCTAAAATTTAGCGTTTAGAGGCCATATATTTAGTTATATTTGAAAAGTGCGTCTAAAATCTGTCCTTATATTGCTCTCTCTGGCCATTTTAGCTCTTTTCTCGTGTAGAAAAGAAACAGTGGCTAATTGGGATGTTGATATTACCGGGCCGGTTGTTTCCAGTAAACTAAACATACGGCATTTTTTAACGGATAGTTTGTTCACTACCGATGCTAATGGTATCTTGAATTTGAATGTTAACCGTGAAGTGGCTTATATAAAAGTTGATTCGCTCCTAAAATTGCCGGATACAACTATTGTAAATTCATTCACTACTCCAATTACCCTAACTTTAAGTCCCGGCCAAAGCATGAATCTTTTACCGGCTACTCCATTAACCTTTAGTTTGGGAGATGGGATCGCTTTAAAATATGGCATCATTCGCACGGGAAATTTAAAGATCAAGTATAGCAATTCTATTAGCGAGCCTTTAAATTTTTTATACATTTTACCTGGCGTAAAAAAATATGGACAACCCTTGATCATCTCTGAAACAATTCCACCGGGAAATAATTCGCTTATAAAAACATATCCATTAGATGGCTACGATATCGATCTTACAGCCGGCGGTACTGCCAATTACAATACCATTACGCAAAGTTACACAGTGAGCTTAAGTCCTTTTGCAAATGCCGTTGTGGCAAACCCCGGAACCGGAGCAAAAATTGAATTAAGTTATACAGAAATAATTCCTCAATATGCCAAAGGGTATTTTGGAATGCAAAGTGTACCAGTGAATATTGATACAGCGAGATTGGATATTTTCAAAAATTTTAATGCCACTAATTTTATGTTGAGCGATGCTACTTTGGATTTTAGGATCATCAACGAATTTGGCGCTGAGTTTAGCGGTGCTCTTTCCAATATAAAGTCGTTGAATACCATCAATCAAAGTTCTATAACCCTAAGCACGCAACAACTTTCGGCGATCAATATCAATAGAGCATTTGAAGCTAACACTATGGTAAACCCAACCATCAAACTTATTTCACTTAATAAGAACAATAGCAATATCCTTCCATTTATTTCTAATTTGCCCGATAAACTTACTTACTCCGGCAATATCAATTTAAATCCTTTAGGAAATACATCGGGCTTTAATGATTTTGCCTATTATAATACAGGTATAAAAGTTTTGGCTGATATAAATATTCCCATGAAATTTGTGGCCGATAATTTTTTACTACAAACTGTTTCGCCAATAGATTTTACCAATCTTAAGCAGTTAGATAACGTGAATTATGGCAACTTCATTATCAATGCTAAAAACGGCTATCCATTTGATGCCATTCTTCAGGCCTATTTGGTGAACGATCAAAATGTGGTAATAGATTCGTTATTTGTTCCCGGGAACAATGTGATCGCAAAAGGGATCACAAATACGCAGCATGTTGTGATCGCTTCAAGTTCTCAGCGTTTATATATCCCGTTCGACAATGCCAAATTGCAGAATATCAAAAAGAGTAAGAATATAAAACTCAAAGCCAAGTTGGTAATGCCAACACCTCAGCCGCCTGAAATAAGTTTAAAAGACACTTACGAGATAGATATTGATATTATTATTGATGTTAATTATAAAGTAAAACGGAAATAATTGAAGCAATTAATTAAATATTCTTTCAACCTTTTGATAATTCTAACCGTATTTAATAGTAAGGCCCAGTATAATACTGAGTTCATTAATTACAGTTCTATGGGAAGAGGTATTGCTTTAAATGTGGATTACGAAGCAGGAAGTAATGCCATAAAGAACGATATGATGAACAAATTGATCTGGGGTGGATATATAAGTACTGAGATGAAAGATGCATCAGACAAAAAGTTGAAGGAGAAAAATAATTTTGGCATTAATTTGAATTATGGCACTACTGCTTTTATTAAAGGCAATAGTAAGTTTGATTTTATTGTAGGATTCAAGAATCAGGAAGTATTGAACGCTTCATTTAATTCGGATTTTTATCGTTTGATGTTTTACGGCAATAAGCGTTTTTTAGGGCAAACCGCCGATATTTCCCACATCAGCGTTAACGCGCTTCGTTTTCAAGAAGTGAAATTTGGCGCTATCATTCATCATGTAGATTCGGTTGCTAAAATAGGTTGTTCTGTTTCTTTTTTAAAAGGAGAACAATTATTTTATTTTAAAACAGGCGCTAATACATCGTTATATACTGCTCCCGATGCCAGCAGTATACAAATGAATTCGAATTTTAATTTGGCCGTGAGCGATACCAGCAACCGAAATTTATTTGGCTTTAATGGTATAGGAGCCAATGCCGATATATTTTTTGAAACACCTTATAAAAGTAAAGTTGGGAAGAAAAGCGTTCTTATAGTAAACGCGAATAATATCGGATTCATTCATTGGCAAAACAAGAGTGTGCAATACAGCAGCGATTCGGTGATCACATTTAAAGGTTATCAAATAGAGAACATTCTTGACCTGAAGGATTCAACCTTAAATAAGATCAATCAAGATACCATTTTACAAAACCTAGTGAATGGACGAAAAGAAAATTTCAACATCAATATCCCAACCAATTTGGTATTAATTAATAAGATCTATTTTGGGAAAATGAATTTTGTAGTGAACACAGGTTTTAGATATATTTTTAATGCCAATTACAAACCTTACTTTTTTGCAGAACCTGAATACCAATACAAAAAATTCAAATTCATAGGGCACTTTGGTTATGGTGGTTATGCCCGTTTTAATTACGGGGCTTGTATTAATTATACAGGTAAACACTTGTTCTTTAAATTGGGAAGTAATAGTTTGCAAGGGTTTATTGTTCCTAAAATTGCATATGGACAAGGTGTTTTCTTTAGCGTTGCAAAAAGATTTAAGTAAAAATGAAAAGAGTGCTATACATATTGCTAGTTGTGTTGAGTTTAAATATGAACGCTCAACCACCTTCTAAATGGTATAATAGATTTGGGGGAGCCGGTATTGATATTGGTTATGGTGTTAAAGAAACTTACGAGCGCCACTACATTGTTGCAGGATCAACAAGCAGTTTTGGTTATGGTGCAACTGATGCTTATCTTATTTTGGTTGATAGCATGGGGCAAAAAGTTTGGGATAAAACCTATGGTGGCGTTATGGCCGATGTTGCCAAAGCTATTGTTGTGAACCCCGTTGACAGTGGTTTTATTTTTACCGGTTATACCGGATCTATTGGTAACGGTGGCTACGATGTTTACTTAGTGCGAACCGATAAGAACGGAACTATTATCTGGCAAAAAAGTTTTGGTGGCTTGGATTGGGATTTTGGGAATGATATTGTTTTAGCCCCTGATGGAAATGTAATGAT
>JAGPDW010000188.1:0-5585 GCA_018057345.1 Bacteroidia bacterium
GTCCTTTTAAAGATTCAATAGGCGTTGTGTATAAAAATACAAAATTCAAAAGGGTATAAACTACAAGTACAATGAGCGTTCCAAATATCAGTGCTCTTGGTAAAGTTCTATTCACGTCTTTTATTTCTCCTGATAAATACGCCGCCGCATTCCAACCGCTATAAGCATAGGTAACATAAATGAGCGATGTAGCAAAGCTTGCCGAGAATATTTGCGTTACCGCAGTATTGTCTAATTTAAAAGAGATATCAAAACTGGGTGTATGCGATATTCCAAAGATCACAAACAAAATGATGACGGTTACTTTTACTAAAGTAAGAATACGTTGAAACGCGCTCCCTGTTTTTAAATTGAAGGAATGCAAGGCGGTTATTCCTACAATAACAACAATGGCCAAGATCATCACATTTACGTCCGCATAAATAGAATGAACATATTTTCCTAAGGCCATAGAAGCCGCGGCAATTGGGGCAGCAAAGCCAACGGTAACACTTACCCAACCACTTAAAAAACCAACTGCCGGATGATACAATTTTGTGAGATAATAAAATTCTCCGCCATTTTCAGGATAGGCCGCGCCAATTTCTCCATACGTTAAAGCGCCGCACAACGCTAAAACACCACCAACTATCCACAACGCTAAGAGCGCGCCACCACTTTGAATTCCCATTACCTGAAAGCCAAGACTAGTGAACACGCCTGTGCCTATCATGTTTGCTATTACAATGGAAATGGCAGTGTAAAAACCAATTTTGTGTGAATTCATATGATTACGCCCATGTAATTTTTGATCTAGTCAAACGATTGAGTAACATTTTTGCTATTCTCAACCAATTGTTGGTACTGCAAAGGCGAAAGATCGCTGTAATAATAACTGATAGGATTTGTTTTATTTCCGTTCTTAATAACTTCGTAATGCACATGCGGCGCTGTACTTAAACCTGTACTTCCTACATAGCCGATTAACTGACCGCGTTTTACTTTTTCGCCGGCTTTACATTTAATGCGGCTCATATGTCCGTACAAAGTTTGATACCCAAAACCATGGTTGATAACCACGTGATTTCCGTAACCTTGTGCCATGTTATCGGCGCGTTCAACTACACCATCTCCGGTTGCATAAATGGGAGTACCTTGCACAGCTGTAAAATCCATTCCCGGATGAAATTCTTGTGTTTTGTAAATAGGATGTGTTCTCCAACCAAACCCACTTGTTACAGCGTGCGACAGATCTTTTTTATTGATAGGCATAATAGCAGGAATTGAATTGATCAATTGTTCTTTGCTTTTTGCCAATTTTACCACTTCATCAAACGAACGTGATTGAACGTACAAACGTTTTCCAATTTTATCTAAACGCTCTGCAGTTTGTTTCATTAACTCGGCGTTATCGTAATTATCAAATTGCGAATAGCGATCGCTTCCGCCATAACCTGCGTTGCGCATACTTTTTGGAAGTGGCTCGGCTTCAAAAATGGAGCGGTAAATATTATCATCTCGTTCTTCCAGATCGATCAAAACCTGCTCCATCTCTTTTAATTTTTCGTTAACGATGTTGTATTGTAAAGTTAACGCTTCAATTTCGCGGTTTTGTTTTTTCTCAGATGGAGAAGGTAGAATTTTACGCGAAACAAGGATGGTTAGTGTGGCAAAAACAAGCCCGGTGGCCAGGTACGACAGCACTTTCCAAAAACGTTCCTTGAACGTAACACTCACTTTTTCGTAGGTGAGACTCTTGGTGTTGAATCTGTATTTTACCTTGTTCATTTAAGGGTTTTAGCCTTGTTAATTTAAGGGTTTTAAGTTACTAAAATTACCTGTGAGGGCAAAATGCAAAGAATGAGCTTATTTTTAATATCTGTGAATAAAAAACGGTCTAAAAACCCTCATTTTACTTATATTTACGGGATCATTTTTTTATGGAAGCCAGCAAGGTAAGAGATACATTTTTAAGTTTTTTTAAGAGCAAAGGACATCATATTGTTCCAAGTGCGCCAATGGTTGTTAAGGGCGACCCAACGCTGATGTTCAATAACAGCGGTATGGCCCCTTTTAAAGATATTTTTTTAGGAAATTCTCCAATTAAATATCCTCGAATTGCTGATACTCAAAAATGTTTGCGCGTGAGTGGTAAGCATAACGATCTGGAAGAAGTTGGTGTGGATACATACCATCACACCATGTTTGAAATGTTGGGTAATTGGAGCTTTGGAGATTATTTTAAAAAGGAAGCAATTAGTTGGGCATGGGAATTATTGACCGATGTTTACAAAATAGATAAGTCGAGATTATATGTTACTGTTTTTGAAGGAAGCAAAGAAGAAGGTTTAGCTTTTGATCAGGAAGCATATGATACCTGGAAACAGTTTGTAAGTGAAGATCGAATTTTGAATGGAAATAAAAAAGATAATTTCTGGGAAATGGGAGATATGGGGCCTTGTGGACCTTGCAGTGAAATTCATTACGACGGAAGAAGTGAAGAAGAAAGAGCGAAAGTGAATGGAGCAACCTTAGTGAATAGCGATAATGCCCAAGTAATTGAAATTTGGAATAACGTATTCATGGAATTTGAACGCAAGGCCGATGGATCCTTAGTGAAATTACCAAAGCAACATGTGGATACAGGAATGGGTTTTGAACGTTTGGTTCGCGTGCTGCAAAAAAAACAAAGTAATTACGATACCGATGTGTTCATGCCTTTGATCAATAAGATCGAGGAATTATCAGGACTAAGATATAAAACCGAAAATGAGGAGCATCACAAAAAGCAAAGAGACATCAATATTGCTATTCGTGTTATTGCCGATCATATTCGCACCATTTCGTTTAGCATTGCCGATGGACAATTACCGGGAAATACAGGTGCGGGTTATGTGATCCGAAGAATTTTACGCCGCGCAATTCGTTACGGCTATCAATCGCTCAACATGAAAGATCCGTTCATGCATCGTTTGGTTCCAACATTGGCGCATCAAATGGGAGCAGCTTTTCCTGAATTGAACACCCAAAAATTATTGATTGAAAAAGTATTAAAGGAAGAAGAAATTTCTTTCTACAAAACGCTAGAGTACGGTTTAAAACGCATCGATCAAGTGTGTATTGATGCCAACGCTGCAAAATCAAAAGTGATCGATGGAAAAGTTGTATTTGAATTATATGATACATTTGGTTTTCCGGTCGATCTAACATCGTTGATCGCTCGCGCTTATGATCTGAGCATAGATGAAGCTTCGTTCAATAAGCATTTACAAGAACAAAAAGATCGCTCACGCGCTGCAACATCTATTGATACCGATGATTGGATCTATACCGAACATGGTAAGACTTTACAAGGAGAAAAGGAAACTGAGTTTGTAGGATATGACGAATTTGAATGTGAAACAAGGGTTGTTCGTTTTAGAAAAGTAAAGGCAAAGAATAAGGAATTATATAATATCGTTTTAAGTAAAACACCTTTTTATGCGGAAAGTGGCGGACAAGTTGGTGATAGCGGTGTACTAGAGAATGTAAATGAGATGATGCCGATCTTTGACACAAAAAAAGAAAATGGTGTGATCATTCATTTTAGTGATCGCTTACCGGAAAAGCTGGAAGCAACATTTACAGCTAAGATCGATAAGAAAAAACGAATTTTAGTTGCCAATAACCATAGCGCAACACATTTGATGCATGCGGCTTTAAGAAAAATTTTGGGAACGCATGTTGAGCAAAAAGGAAGTTTGGTAAATAGCGATTACTTGCGTTTCGACTTTTCGCACTTTAGTAAAGTAACGGAGGAGGAAATTGCGCAAATAGAAAAAATTGTAAACTCTAAGATCAGAAAGAACATAAAGAAGTCGATCAAATTGATGCCAATTGATGAAGCCAAAAAAACAGGCGCCATGGCTTTATTTGGCGAGAAGTATGGAGATATAGTTCGCGTTGTAACTTTTGGAAAACATTATTCAATTGAATTGTGTGGAGGAACCCATGTGAATGCAACAGGGCAGATCGGATTCTTTAAAATAACCTCGGAGGGCGCTGTAGCTGCAGGTATTAGACGTATTGAAGCGATCACTTCTGTAAAAAGTGAATCGTTCATTAACGAGCAATTGCATCTTATTGGTGAATTAAAGAGTACGCTAAAAGGAAGTAAAGATGTGTTGAAAAGCGTTAGTGGATTAATGGAAGAGAATGCAGAGCTTCAAAAGCAATTGCAAGGATTTGTAAAGGAAAAGGCTCATGCTATAAAGAATGATCTTAAATCGCAGATACAAAACAAGAATGGTGTTAATTTTTTAGCAAAGCAAATTGTATTTGATCATGCCGAAGAGATAAAGAACATTTTATTTGAAATAAAGAACGAAGTTGAGAATTGTTTTCTTGTATTGGGAGCTGAGATCAACGGAAAACCAAGTTTATCGGTAATTGTAAGCGATAATTTGGTAAAAGAAAGGAATTTGAATGCCGGAACTATTGTTCGCGAATTAGCCAAGGAAATAAATGGCGGTGGTGGCGGACAAGCATTTTACGCACAAGCAGGAGGAAGTAAGACGGAGGGGTTGGCCGCTGCTATTGAAAAAGCAAAAACATTAATATAAAAATAAAACAAATGAAGAAGATCGCCATCACTTTAGTTATGCTATTCGCTTTAGCGAGTATGAGTAACGCGCAAAGTACTGCAACTGAATTTTACGATGCAGGATTTAAAAAATACGAAAATAAGGATTACAAAGGTGCGATCATGGATTACGATCGTTGTATTGAGAAGGATCCAACAAATGCAGACGCGTATTACAATCGTGGAATGGCGAAATATTCATTGGCGCAAGATGATGCTGCAATTTTGGATTACAACAAATCTATCGAATTAAAGCCGGGTGTGTTTGACGTGTATTACAATCGTGGTCTGTGTTATTTCTGGAAAAAGGATTACAACAAAGCAATTACCGATTTTAATATCGCTATCAGTATTAAATCCGATCATGGAAAATCGTATTGTTATCGCGGCGCTTGCAATTATTACCTGGCAAAAGACGAGGAAGCTAAAAAAGATCTTACCATGGCTATTGGGTATGATCAAAGTTATGCTTGGAGTTATTATTATAGAGCGCTTGTAAAGTATGCCGCTGTTGACGATCAAGGTTGTATTGATGATCTTACTTTAGCGATCGCTAAAAATAGTAACGAATATTTATTTTACTATCAGCGTGGTTTGAGTAAATATTCATTAAAAGATTATAACGCTGCTATGGCCGATTTTAATATGACCATTGGTTTAAAAACAACATACTCTAGTGCATATACATGGCGCGGAACTACTTTTTTTGCTCAAGCAAAAGATGATAACGCCATTGCTGATTTTAATAAGGCATTAGAAATGAATCCTAACGATTCTCAAGCTTACCATTTCCGAGGTTTATCTAAAAGCTACAAAAAGGATATGACAGGAGCTTGTGCAGATCTTAAAAAAGCCAAAACGCTTGGGTACGCTAAGTCGCAGGCTGAGTACGAGAAATTAGGCTGTAAGTAATGTCTTTCATTCATAAAAAGGGAGTAAACCTTTTAGCGCGCACTTTACTAAAGCCTTTTGCGGGAGTTATCCC
>JAGPDW010000189.1:0-5571 GCA_018057345.1 Bacteroidia bacterium
GTATATCATATATTTAAAATTTATTTTCAGATAGATGTTTAAACGATAATTGTTTAAAGTATTTTATCGAATTTCCTCTTTTAAATTACACTAGGAGGTTATAAGTAAGGGTTGAATGCTACAACCTATCGATCTTGCAATAGAAAATATAAATTTAATTGTCCCAGAATTTTGAATTTTTGGGTAGTTTTGTATTCAGAACAAAATCAAATTCAGAACAAAATCAAATATGGCTAAAGAGGGATTAGAGTTTTATAGTTTTATTAATGATAGACAAAAAGCTTTAGTAAATATCTATTTTACAAATAATTGGTTGCATAATGAGTACCATGTTGTCTTAAAAGCATACAACGTCACTGCTCAGCAATTTAACATACTTAAGATTTTAAACGAAGTTTATCCTAAGTCCATGATGGTTTCTACCATTAAGCTACAAATGCTTGATAAAAGTTCGGATATAACAAGATTGGTTGAAAGGCTTTTAGAGAAAAATTTAGTAGTTCGCAGGCAAGACCAGAAAAATAGGCGAAAAATTAATGTAAAGTTGAATATTATTGGACACAGCCTTGTTAGTAAAATGGATAAGGATATCAGAAATTTTGAGGGATTTGTAGAACACTTGTCAGATAAAGAGATAAAACAACTTAATTCACTATTGAATAAGATAAGAAAACTTTAATAAATCGGTTCTATCCTACACCAATTTGCCTACAATCCAGTACAATTAACAAAGGTATTCTCAGTGTAAGCTCCCCAAAAATTATACCAGTAGATGTTTTCTCCCTTACCACCTGATTTTTGTTTTATATAATGCATAATTTCTAAAGGCCATATTTATCTAGGCGGATGCTTTACTGAACATAATATTGAGCAAAATTTCCCAAAGCTGCAAAACAACCCCCAAACTTACAGTTTCAAACAAATTCTACTCAAGTCTGCAATAACAACCCTTCTCGGCTGTAGCCCGGGTGATTCGAACACCCGACCTTTGGGTTATGAGCCTAATTCTTTCCATTTCTATTCAAATATAAACTTTTTTCCGCTTTTTCTGAATGCAATACTGCGATGTATCGTAGGTTTTTAAGGAAGGGGGGCATGATGCAAGATCCATAACCACAGGATGCATGGTCCCCGGCTACCAAATTCAATCCAAAATAGACCCTTCAAGTCAAATTATTTGTTTAACTTTACATGTCATTAGTTAAACAGTAATTCCGCACCAATACCATGCTTCACAGTATCCATAAAAAGCAATTGATCAAAAGCACTATATCTGAACTATGGGGTTTCATTAGCGATCCCGCCAATCTGGCAATTATTACACCGCCTGAAATGAATTTTAAAGTACTAAGTGAGTTAAGAGATGAAAAAATGCATCCGGGGCAGATCATCGAATACCAAGTTAGTCCTTTGCTTGGTTTAAAGATGCATTGGGTAACCGAAATAACGCACGTAAAAACCGAAGAATATTTTGTTGACGAACAACGTTTTGGCCCGTACACTTTTTGGCATCATCAACATAGTATAAAACAAACATCCAATGGCATTGAAATGCAGGACGATATTCATTATAAAATTCCAATGGGTGCTATTGGACGATCGCTCAACAAATTATTCATTGCAAAAAAACTCGAACACATATTCGAATATAGAAAAAAGAAATTGGATGAATTATTTCCAAACTAATTTATTAATGACCGAAACAACCAACATACGCACCACCAATACTAAAGCACTTGTACGCGGAATAGCTTGCAGTGTTCCCATTATTTTGTTAGGTTTTCTATCAGGCATGTCTACTACATCTGAAATTGCAAATTGGTACAGTCAGTTGCAAAAACCAAGCTTCAACCCTCCAAATTTTATTTTTGGGCCTGTTTGGAGTGCTTTATATATATTAATGGGGATCTCACTCTCGATCATTATAGGAAAAGGATCTAACCGCATACGAACTATTTCTATAACGTTATTTGTAGTTCAGTTTGCACTTAATTTATGTTGGAGTTATATTTTCTTTAATTTACATCAAACAGGATGGGCATTTATGGAGATCATATGTATGTGGTTAACTATCCTAGCCATGATCATTAGCTTTTACAAGATCCATAAAACAGCAGCGCTGCTTCAAATTCCGTATTTAATTTGGGTAAGCTTTGCAAGCATTCTTAATTATAGTATCTATGTTCTTAACTAAGTATACAAAACTGATGATAACTTGTTGCTTACCCAAGAGCATTATTATTTAATTTTAAAAAACCTCAATCATTGAATTCATACCAAATAGCCGACCTTGAAAGATTAACCGGAATTAAAGCGCATACCATTCGTATTTGGGAGAAACGCTATAATTTAATAGAGCCTCATCGTACCTCAACTAATATAAGATATTACGATGATGATCAGGCACGAAAACTTTTGAAGGTGTCTACTTTATTAGCACAAGGAATAAAGATCTCCAAGATCTCTGAGCTCTCAGATAAAGAGATCAATTCAAGGATCCAGGAATTACAACATGTTGTTAGCGAAGATGCTATTTGCACAGGTTTTATAAATGAGCTTACCGCCGCGATGCTTGCGTTTGATGAGACTGCATTTGAAAAAACATTTTCTTCCGCCGTTATTCGTTTTGGAATGTATCAAGCTATGCTGAAGGTGTTCTATCCTTTTTTGCATAAAACAGGATTAATGTGGTCGATGGAAGAAGCCATGCCGGTTCAAGAACATTTTGCAAGCGCTATTATTCGCCGAAAATTAATAACTGCTACTGATGGATTACCGGCACCAAGCAAACGTTCAAAGAGCTTCGTTTTATTTCTTCCAAATGAAGAGTGGCACGAAACAGGACTTCTATTCTCGGATTATATCATCCGAACACATGGCTACAAAACCGTTTACCTTGGGCAAAATGTTCCTGCCAACAATTTGCTTGATGTAATTAAGAATGTAAAACCTACACATCTCCTAACCCTTTATATTGCTCGCCACAAACCCGAGCAGATCGTTTCTGATCTATTATTCATTTCAAAAAAACATCCGGGCTTAAAATTAATGGTTGCAGGAAGCTATCCTTTAGATCAACTTGTTAAAAAGATAAAAAACATCACCCTTCTTAGCTCCCCTTCAGAGCTAGTGAAAAACCTGTAAGTAACTAATTTCAATACCCTTCACACCTCCCATTTCAACTATTATTAACATTTTAGTAGATAGATCCATTTGGTAGTTTCAGTTTTGTTTAATATTTTTGCATATAAGTTAAACAAAATAAATGTCTAAAATTAATATCATAGGTAGTGGATTTTCGGGATTAGCGGCTGCGGCATATTTAGCCAAGCAAGGAAATACCGTTACTGTGTTAGAAAAAAATGCTCACATAGGCGGAAGAGCTCGTGCGTTTGAAGAGATGGGTTTTATGTTTGACATGGGCCCTAGCTGGTATTGGATGCCTGATACGTTTGAAACCTTCTTCAATAACTTTGGCAAAACAACTTCCGATTATTATGATCTAAAAAAACTTGATCCGGGCTTCCAGATATTTTTTGGCAAGGGAGAAGTGATACAAATACCTGATAATAAAGAAGAACTTCTTGAACTTTTTGAAAGTATTGAAAAGGGAAGCGGCGACAAGCTCAATACTTTTTTAAAAGAAGGTGAATTTAAATACCGTGTGGGAATGCAAAAACTGGCTTACAAGCCTGCTCTTTCATGGTTAGAGTTTGCCAATTATGAAGTTATCAATGGAGCCATTCGCTCCCATATGTTCAGATCGATCAAAAATTATGTAAGAAGTTTTTTTACAGATGAAAGACTGGTGGCCATTATGGAGTTTCCGGTGCTTTTTTTAGGAGCAAGGCCAAAAAACATACCTGCCCTTTATAGTTTAATGAATTACGCCGCTTTGGAACTAGGAACATATTACCCAATGGGTGGAATGCGCAAGATCACTGAAGGCATGCAGCAGCTTGTTACCGAAATGGGTGTGGACATAATAACGAATTGCGAGGTAAGTAAGATCAATGCTGCAAAAAAATTAGTAAATAGCGTTGAAACAAGCCAAGGCAATTTTGCGTGCGATGCTTTACTAGCCACAGGAGATTACCACCATATTGAGCAAAAACTACTCGATCCCGAGTACAGAAATTACAAGAGCAATTATTGGGATAAAAAAACGCTTGCTCCTTCTTGCCTTATATTTTATGTTGGTGTTTCTAAAAAAATAAAAAAACTCATTCATCATAATCTTTTCTTCGATAGTGATTTTGAAAAACATTCATTTGAGATCTACGACGAACCACAATGGCCAAGCGATCCTTTGTTTTATGTGTGTTGCCCTTCAAAAACAGATGACAGTGTTGCTCCGATAGGAATGGAGAACCTGTTCATCTTAATCCCAATTGCGCCCGGCTTAAATGATACTAACGAACTGCGTGAAAGTTACTATAAAAAAGTAATGCAACGCTTAGAAAAGGAATGTGATGATACTATAAACGATCATGTGGTATACAAAAAAAGTTATTGTGTTAACGATTTTGTTACAGATTACAACGCATTTAAAGGTAATGCCTATGGTTTAGCGAATACCTTATCTCAAACTGCGGTATTTAAGCCTTCCATTCGCAATAAACATTTAAAGAACCTATTTTATGCAGGACAACTAACCGTTCCCGGTCCGGGAGTACCACCTGCCCTTATTTCCGGAAAGATATCTGCACAACAAACCATTAACTATTTAAAAAAGATCAACCATGAAGCACTTGTTTGATAAAGTATCATTTGCTGCGAGCAAACATACCACGCGAACTTATAGCACCAGTTTTTCTTTAGGCATTCATTGCTTGAATAAAAGTATTCATGAACCTATTTACAATATTTATGGCTTTGTTAGGTTTGCCGATGAGATAGTGGATTCGTTTCACGACTACAATAAAGAGCTATTACTTAAGGAATTTAGAGAAGAGACCTATAAAGCCATTGAGCGAGGAATAAGCTTAAATCCTATCCTTAATAGCTTTCAAAATGTAGTTAAGAAATATAACATTGAGAGAGAATTGATAGGCTGCTTTATGGACAGCATGGAAATGGATCTTACCCAAAACTTTCATTCGGAAGATTCCTACAAAACATACATTTTAGGCTCGGCGGAAGTGGTTGGATTAATGTGTCTCCGCGTTTTTACAAATGGCGACGAAACTCTTTATCAAAAACTAAAACCTTCGGCCATGAAGCTTGGGTCGGCCTTTCAAAAGATCAATTTTTTAAGAGATATAAAAGATGACTATAAAACACTAGGTCGCATTTATTTTCCAAATGTTGACATTGCCCTTTTATCCCCAAGTGAAAAACAAGAAATTGAAAAAGATATTGAATCTGATTTTAGAGAGGCTTTAGAAGGAATTAAACAATTGCCTGTTACCGCTAGATTTGGCGTTTATGTAGCCTATGTTTATTACTACTCACTTTTTACAAAGATCAAAGGTATTCCATCCTATAGAATAATGTTAGAACGAACACGTATTTCCAATTACCAAAAAGTTGGTTTACTTGCAAGATCATATTTTAAACACAGCCTAAGAA
>JAGPDW010000190.1:0-5553 GCA_018057345.1 Bacteroidia bacterium
GTTTGATATGAATAAACTGGGGAACTTAAAGAAGTTGGTTGAAGGCAACAAAGTAGGAACCTTGGTAGAAATGTAATTTGAAAGGAACTTTTTGAAAGGCATTGCGATAATTCGTGATGCCTTTTTTTATTATCTTTAATGTAATGAAATTTATTCGGCTGTTATTGATCGGTTTTTTTATCCCCTTATCTATATGTGCTCAAACATTTGATGCGGATTATAAAAAACTATATGCCCGTTTAGAAAAAGGCGAAGATCTTAAAGTGAGTGATTTTCAAAAGCTCATGGACCAGTATCCAAAGGACCTGCAAAATTTTCCGGATGAAAGTGCTGAATTGTATTATTACAAAGCAGGTTATTTGTACGCTGAAGGAAAAACCGATGAAGCTATTCAACATTATAATGGCGCTTTTAATTATGCTTTACGAGCTAAGGATACCTTATTTAAATATTATGTGATATTAGAGTTTGCAAGGATCACCTTCAATACAAAAGCTTACGATAAGTCGGAAGAATATTACCGATATGCCTTGCCCGGAATGGCAGTTGTTTACGGCGCAAGCGATAAGCGCTATACAAAGATCTATTACGAATATATTCGGTTGCTGATCAATTTAGGAAGGTTAAAGGAGGCCAAGCCTTTATTAGATGCGCTGAAATATTATTACGAAACGCTTAACATGTACGATGACCCAACTTATCTTGATGTGATCGCGAACATGGCTTATATTTTAGAGACCAATGGCGATTATAAAGAAGCACTCATCAAATATAAATATCTCATTGATGAAGATAGATTATTAAAGCAGGGCGATACTCTGCAGTATGTTACTATCATTTCAAATATGGCCGAAGTGTATCGCGAAATGGGATCTTATGACGAGGCTCTAAGTTATTTGCAAAGCGCCAAGCGTTTTATGAAGAAGTATAAAATAGTGCAGGTGGAGCAGTCGGGGTTTATTGAAAATTATTTGGGATTACTTTATAAAACATTAAATGATTACAAGAACGCTGAAAAGAGTTTTGATAACGCCTTAAAAATTTACAAAGAGGCAGAGATGGAAAATACCGAAGCGTATTGTACAGCACTTAGTAATAAAGGCGACCTGATGCGTTTGTTGGGCCGAAAGGATGAAGGTTTGAAACTGATGAAGATCTCTTTGGAAACAAGAGAAAAGTATTTTGGAAAGATCTCGGAGAGTTATGCGAACGCCCTTACCAATTATGGTTTGATAGCTTATGAATACGAAGAGATAAAAATAGCACAAGGATATTTTGAAGAAGCGCTTAATATCTATGAACAAACAGTTTCTAAAACGCATCAGAGTTATGCCAATTGTTTGAATAATTTATCGAGCTGCTATGTGCAAACCGGCGATTATAAAAAGGCTGAACAATATAAATTTGAAGCCATCAAGATCATTGAGAATACATTAGGGAAGGAGCATTTTAAATACATTTCGTATGCGATGGGCGCTGCGGATATTCTTTACCTCACGAAGAATTTTCCAAAAGCAATTCAATTACTTACCGAAGCAAAAACGCTGGCTAAGAAAAAATTTGGAGTGAATCATGATCTGTATATACGCTCTCTTATAAATTTAGGATGTATAAAGTATTTGGCCGGAAAGTATGAAGAAGGTGTTATAGATCTGGAAGAAGCCATTGATCTTAAACTTAAAAATTTGAACGAATTCTTTTATACCATGAATAGAGAGGATCAAGTAGTTTATTTGGAAGAGATCCAAGGAGAAATGGTGCAATATGGCAATTGTCTTTTTGGCTATTCGTATAAATCGCCAAAAGCAAACTTGGGACCGCATTACGAAAAGTATTTTGATTATAACCTCATGATAAAATCGTTGTTGAATAAGAACACAACTGAGTTTCAACGTGAGTTGGCATTGAGTACCAACGAAGGTGTAAAGTCCAATTATAAAACATGGATGGCTTTAAAAAATAGTTTAAATGAATTGTACCGTTCTGATTTTACTATGGCCGAGCAAGATTCTTTGCACTCGATGATCAATAGTTTGGAAACTAAATTGCGACAAGCCATTAACTATAAGCAACCCGAAAAAAGTAATTTTAAGAGTTTGAAAAGTATACTTAAACCGGGCGAAGCTATTGTTGATATTTCGTGGTTCTATCATTCGTTTACCGATACAACAGGGGCAACGCAATATGCAGCCCTGATCACAAAAAACAATTCGGCTTATCCTGAATGTGTTCTAATGTCGAGTGATAAATTAGATGAACAAACAACGGTACAAGATTATAATGACCGGATGGATAAAGAGGTGTTGGATACAATTTCTTACGATCTGTTCTTTAGTAAACTGCGACCTTCTTTAAAGGATATTTCTAAATTATATATTTCTACCAAGGGAGATTACAGCCGAATTAATTTTCAAACTTTGTATGATGTAAAGAGTAAGAATTATCTCATTGATCAAATGGATATTGTGTATATGCCCGATCTGAGTGCTTTAAAGAATCAAGAGATCAACTCCAATAATACAAAAGAAGCGCAACTTTTTGGGAACCCTGATTTTAATTACGATTTTAGAAAAAAGATCCCTGTAAAACCAAAACCAAAGGAACAACCCTTATTGGCAAAACGCTTTGGCTTAACTGCCATCTCTGATCTTCCGGGTACAGAAACCGAATTGAACGAGATAGAAAAATTAATGACCTTGAATGGTTGGAAATTTGGATCGTATACCCGCGAAAAGGCGAGCGAAGAAAATTTAAGAAAAGTAAATTCACCAAAAATATTGCACATTGCCACGCACGGTTATTTTTTAAAGGATGTTGAAACTGATGATGATAAATTTTTGGGATACAATGCAAATGCGTTCAAACAATTAGCAGATGTGCGATCAGGATTAATTTTGGCAGGTGCCGCTATCAATACTGGCGATTCGGTAAAAGTAAATGCGGATAAAGATGGCTTGCTTACATCGCGCGAAGCTTCTTTGTTAAACCTTAGTAACACCGATGTAGTAATTCTTTCGGCTTGCCAAACGGGACTAGGAGTTGAAACGCTCAACATGGGCGTGATAGGCTTGCAACAAGCCTTTAGCAATGCAGGCGCCAAAAATTTAATTTTAAGTTTGTGGCCGGTTGATGATAATGCCACACAATTATTGATGGTAAAATTTTATGAGTACTGGCTGAAAGATGCCAGTAATCAAAACATTTCTTCGGCGTTTAAAAAAGCGCAATTGGATGTAAAGCAAAAATTTCCGCATCCGTATTATTGGGGGGCTTTTGTACTTCTAAAGAACTAGTGTGCTCCTTCTGGGTTCCATCCCCTCTTGAGGGGGTGGCATCCCGACCGAAGCGTCGGGAGACGGGGGAGGGAAAGTTTGTGAATTAGGGCTAAATAAATGAGGCTTTACGATGAGATAGAGATTAGAATTAACACGTATTGGTTGTATTCTAGTTAACTTTTTTAACCCCCTTTCCAACTTCATAATACAAATGTTGCACTCCAAATTGAAGTGCTCCGCTACCTTTACCTTAGGTAAATAAAAAAGCTAGGGTATTGGCCTTGCTTTTAGTCTATTTATTCGATGATGGAGTATCAATGCGCTATTTTTTCAATAACTAAAGTATCCTTAACCGGAAGATCATTAAGAAGCACTAATGTAATCTCGTTATTAATGATTGACTTTATTTTATAGTGTGAAATATTAATACTTAAAATTGAATCCTTAGAAATACTCCATTCATCATTGTAAATAACATCATCATTTGAATCCTCAATCTTTTTAAATTCGCTATTTGATTTAATTAGCGCATAAACTTTGTGATTTTTGTAGAACTTGTAGAAAAAATAAGGAAATATCTTACTGCTGGATTTACTAAATCCATTAGATGTTTGTTTATTAACTTGATAAAGTGATGAGTCGCCATCACAAAGAAACTCTTCCAAATTTACGATTTTCGTCTTCTGTTCACAAGACAAAAGTGCCACAAGGATTACTATTGATAACTTAGTTTTTATCATTTCACTTCTTCTCATCCTTCTTGTCATCTTTAGAGAATTTTTTTGCCATTTCTTTAACAGGTTTTGCGACAACTTCCCATTTAACTATTGACTGACCTGCTGCATTCGTATCGCTTTTTCCTTCTTTCACAAGAGTCCAACCAGTTTTTTTCGACAGTTTATTAAACTCCGAAACTATTTGTTCAGCTTCCTGTGGTAAAGTTGCCAAGTAATCTGTAATATACATTCCTGCGGCGGCATATTGACTTCCTGCATATTCGTATTGCGTTTCATTTGTTGGAGTTTTATATTTTGCATCTTGGAATTGCATTAAATACACTTTTGCATGCTCAAATCCATCATTACCAAACCCTGAAGTTTTATGGGCTTTTTCATGAGTAAACATGCTTTTTAGATTCTCATAATCATCCATCAATGGACTAATTCCTCCTTTAGAGTTCACGTAAGCTCTATCTTGTTCTGGATTATAATACCCCGCGACTCCTGAAGAAGGAGATCTGAAAGTTCCAACTCCTCCTTTGATTCCAACTGCATTTGAGTAATGCTGTACTACTCTATTTCTCACAATTTTGTGCGCCTTGTCATTTGCCTCGTATTGAGATAGGCTTACATACCCTTTATCTGAACTGATCAAAATTGCTGTCCCCTTTTTTGTCGAGTGTGAGAACGAGCCATCTTTATTAAAATAATCATCATCACCATGAGGGTCCATCATGATAATGGGATTATTGCTAAAAGTACAATAATCACTCAGCCAAGGTTTCCTGACTACATCAGTATTCCATCTTCTTCCTAAGCGAGGATCATACTGCCAGTGCGTAGCAGTATAACTATTTCCGTTCCCAGAAACTTCATCATCCTTCTCTTGTCCATTGAAGCTGTATCTATAACTATTCCCTTTCATATCACTATTTTCCGCTTTTTCTGAATGCTAATCTACGTTACATCGGAGGTTTTTACAAGGAGCTCCATGATGTGATTGAATATCCAGCCCACAGACGTCAACTAATTCAATTTCAAGCTCAAAATATGTTAAAATAAATCTCAAAATGCTTGTTTTTAAGCTTTAAATTCCATAAATTTGAGCTACAAATGAATCATGGCTAAAATAAAGCTCAAAATAAACGTTTTAATTGATCGTATAAAACAGCATCCCGGACTCTCATCAAAAGAGCTATTTGAAGAAGTAAATGCTGCTCACATTACAAGTTACGCAACCGTAAAGCGGATGCTTCAACACTTAATTGAGAAGGATTTTGTTACAACTACAGGAATTGGTAAGGCAACAACCTACCATATCAGTAAGTCGTATGATGTAATGCATGAAGTAAATATAGAAACGTATTTTGCAAAAGAGCTCGACGAAAGAAAAGTAAGAAAGAGTTTTAATCATGAGCTTATAACTGAAACCCTGAATAAGATCTCTATTTTTTCGGAGGAAGAATTACAACACTTAAATGATTTGCATAATGCATTCAAAAAAAAGATCGCGACGCTTTCAAAAAAAGAATATAAAACCGAGCTCGAACGTTTGGCAA
>JAGPDW010000191.1:0-5535 GCA_018057345.1 Bacteroidia bacterium
CTTTGGTAATTGGCGCGTGAAACCATTCTGCTTTCACTTTATAATTATTTGTATTTATCAATTCCAATAACATCACCGGTTCAGAATTACATGTGGTGATCATTGCATTTGCTTCAACACCTTCGTAATCAACTGTGCCGTGAACACTAATTAAAACTTGAAACCATTTATTTTGCTCACGAGTTTGCGCATTAAAATTTTTGACAAGAAGTAAAGAAAATAGCGCAATGATAAGTAAAATTTTTGTTCTCATTTTTATATGACTAGCGGTTCTTCTAATTTAACGAAATGGAAATGGAAATGCGAACGCTTCACTCACTGGGAAATGCGATTCACTAAGTCGGTAAAGTTTACAGGAATTTAGAATGACGGACCATTTTGCAGAGTCTGAAAATCGATAAAAATTCATCTTAAAATCGAACTCATTCGTCCTGTAAAACACAGCGGTTAACTAAAATCTGAACACTTAGGAGATGCTCGCTTTTCAAGAATGTTTATAAGTCCATTTTCTGTTGATAACCTAATTATCAGCACTTTTGGATGAATACAATTGAACCGGAAATTGCACCAAATCCCCTTTTTTTTGGCGACTTTAATACAAACGCGAATACGATTTTATAAGAACACCCTGAATTATTTTTCTTTCTTGGAGTGCTTATACAAATAATTTACTCGGTACATTTTATGTTCGATGTCGTATGAACGAACAGATTTTTCGGACTCTGGTTCTACTTGTACCATATTTAAAAATATCCAATTATCACGAAACGCGATCTTTAAATTAGGAATGGTAAGCTCCATGATCTCTGTTTCTGGCCCTACACTAAAATACACTACCGGATCTTTTTCAAGTACAACATCATTTAATATTGTTTTTTGAGTTGTGTAGATCCACATACTTTTTGTTTCCATTATTTGATATGCTTGCTCTTTATAAAAGCGCCATACTCTATTATTACAATCTCTGTAAGCAAAGATGTTCTTTTTAAGATACGTTACCCGTTTACCTTTATGAATAACTACAAACGTGGAGGTAGAGAAATAATCATTCCTTTCAAATTTATTTTTTTCATTTACGCAGTCGGCTTCTACATGTAATTTATTCTTTTTGTGATCTTTTGCGGTGATATAAACTCCGCTGGTAACTGTTGTAGTTTGAGCAAAACATGTATCAGTCATTTGAAGAAAAAATGCTGAGATCATAACAAACACTAGTGATTTCATTTGATGGTTTATTTTTAGCAAAAAAACACAAATACTAAGACTTAGCAAATGAGTATACTCTGCAATGGAACTGATCTTTATCAGCGATCTAAGATACCTATCACTATCCATTTATTAAAAAGTCTATTCATTAGGATCATGCTGAACCTGTTAATGCAAAAACTAACGGCTGGCGTGACTTTCAGGTGATTTAACAAAGGCATCGTCCAAAACATACGTGAAATTTCTTTCACGAAAGTTAGTTGGTATACTGTAACTATGATAAGCATCATAAACTTTACTCTGTTGAGGCATTATATTCGTAATCCAAAAAACATGAGACTTGTTGCCTATCAAAAATATGCCTTCTACATCAGAAAATTTGGATCCTCTAAAAAGATCAAAAATCTTCTTCTGAATAGGCAAGAATTAAAAAAGGGGCGCACAGTATTAACGAGTTTTCCATACAAAGTAACATTTGACCCTAGCTCATTGTGCAATTTGCAATGCAAAGGATGTCATACGGGAATTAAACATCCTGAAATGCTTAAACCACAAGTGTTAAAGTTTTCTGATTTTAAAATAATGTTTGATAAAATAAAAGACTACGTTTTTAGTGTTTCTTTATATAATTGGGGGGAGCCCTTTCTAAACAAAGATATTTTCAAAATGATCGCCTATGCCACGGAAAATAATGTTGGCACAACAATGCATTCAAATTTCAATTTTTTTAATGAAGAAATGGCCGAAAAGCTTGTTAGATCAGGCCTCACTCATTTATATCTTTCAATAGACGGCGCAAGTCAGGACACCTATTCGATCTACCGTATAAATGGCGACTATAATAAAGTGCTTAAAAACGTTGAATTACTTCTAAGAAAAAAGAAAGAATTAAAAAAGAAATTTCCAATTGTAACTTGGAAATTTCTGACCTTCGACCACAATAGACATGAGGTAAATATTGCAAAAGAAAGGTCTCACATACTGGGCGTAAATAATTTTGAAACTTTTGAAGCGAATCCGGTTTTAATGGACCTCAGAGATGAAGCAAAAAAATATTCAGAGAATCCCCGATTGTTTGACACCCTCAGCGAAAAGTGTTCTAGTTTATGGAGCAGTATTTATGTGGGGCCCGATGGCACATTGTTCCCTTGCTCGTTGGCCTTTCGGAAGGAGGAATCATTTGGAAATCTTCTAATTTCCGATTTTAAAGATATCTGGAATAACGAGAGTTACCTTAATTCACGAAAATTATTTACTGACCCAACAAACCTCTCGAATGTGCCTATGCCTTGTTCAACTTGCAAGTATTTTTTGAGATGTAAAAATAAAAGTCGTTAGTGGTTGTAACATTGGCTCGATGCGTAAAGCGAAATTCAGCAAAACTATTGGAAGATCGAATGAACGTTCAAGTTTTTATATAAAACCCCAATAGCAAGCCTATTGGGGTTTTACCAGAGGTCCCGCCCAGGTTCGAACTGGGGTAGCAGCTTTTGCAGAGCTGAGCCTAACCACTCGGCCACAGGACCAATTCATTAAAGAATTAGGGAGTATAAAAGTAATAAAAAATTCGCATATTGTAAGCGCTTTAAAAACATTTTATATGCTAATAAACAGTAAGTTGCCTAATGTTGGCACCACTATTTTTACCACCATGGGCGCTTTGGCTCGCGAACACAACGCCATCAATCTCTCACAGGGCTTTCCTGATTTTGGCTGCGATGCCAAGCTTTTAGAGCTTGCCAATAAGCATATGCAAAACGGTTTTAATCAGTACGCCCCTATGCAAGGCGTAATTCAATTGCGTGAAACTATTGCCGAAATAATTTCTACTTGCTATAATTCAAATTATCATCCCGACTCTGAGATCACCATTACCGCAGGAGCTACACAAGGGATCTATACAGCCATTGCCGCATTTATTAATAAAGGAGATGAAGTGATCGTTTTTGAACCCGCTTACGATTGTTATATTCCGGCCATTGAATTACATGGTGCAAAACCAATTCCAATACAATTAAGCTATCCAAATTTTAGTATCAACTGGGAAGAAGTAAAACAGCGCATCAATTCCAATACGCGAATGATCATTATTAATTCGCCACATAATCCGAGTGGAATTACTCTTGCAAAAAACGATCTGCTACAACTAGAATCATTGGTAAAAGACAAGAACATCCTTGTGCTTAGCGATGAAGTATACGAACATATGTCCTTCGATGGGCAGCCGCACCAAAGTGTAGCACGCTTTCCTTCTTTAAAAAAACAAAGTATTATTGTTTCTTCATTTGGCAAAACAGTTCATACCACGGGATGGAAAATTGGTTACGTGGCAGCGCCAGAATATTTAATGAAGGAATTTAGAAAGGTTCATCAATTTTTGGTATTCGCGGTTAACCATCCGCTTCAATTAGCACTCGCCGATTTTCTTTCGCAAAAAGAAAACTATTTGGAGCTAAAGAATTTCTATCAACAAAAACGTGATCTGTTTCGCAAACTTATCAGTTCATCGCGCTTCAAAATTGAACCTTGCGCAGGAACATACTTTCAATTATTGAATTATTCAACTATCACACAAGAAGCAGATACTGAATACGCTATACGGCTTACTAAAGAATCTAAACTGGCCTGTATACCGCTCTCGGTATTCTATACCAACAATACAGACCATAAATTACTTCGCTTTTGCTTTGCTAAACAAACCGAAACACTTGAAAAAGCTGCAGAAGTGATCAATAAGTTATAGTACCACTTCGCTAGCCAATAGATCGAATTCTTCCTAAAATTCAGGTATTTTAACTATTAATCCTTTTTCGGTGACTAATTGTGATAAAAATACCACACAATTATTATATCTTTAAATTAGGATTGCTCTTATGCGGAAGATCTATTTTTTTTTCATCATTTCGTTCATCGCTTTTAACAGCCATGCGCAACTAAATGCGTTTGTAAATGATGATATTGAAAAAACAGTAGATCCTAACAAGCTTCATTTCTACAATAAGGCCCGACTTTCATTCGAAACAAAGCAATACACAGAAGCATCTTCTCCTATTGATTCCTTATTGATCATTTATCCCGATTGTATTGGTCTTCGCTACATGAAAGGTATTAGTGGATGTTTTAAGGGAGATAAAACAAAAACCTCTCTAGAATTTTTGAAAAGCATTTCCTCCTCTTCGGTTCAGCTAGAGCATTATCCCTATTGGCTTGCGTATGCTTATGAAGCAAATGATAGTTTAAAAAAAGCGCGACTCTATTTTGAGATCGCGGCAAAAAGTATTTTACTAACAACAGAAAATGATAAAGCTCTAGTAACCGATGCCAAACGTCGAATAGAGAATATGAAAATGGCGTCAAAAATGCAGTATATGAGAAATACTGTGGAAGTAAAAGATATTGGTTCTACCATCAATACCGAAGCAGAAGAATATGTTCCGCTTTTACCCTCTGATGAATCGTTCATGATATTTACTTACCGAGGCAAACTATCTAAAGGCGGAAAACAAAATTTAAATAAACAAAGCTTGCTTCATACATCTAAAAGAGAAGAAGGGATGTATTTTGAAGATGTTTTTAGCTCTGTAAAATTAAATGACACTACTTGGAGCAAACCCTTGCCTATTAAAACAATTAATACGAGTTTACACGATGCAGCAGTAACACTTTCATCCGACGGAAATCTACTTTTTATCTATAAGAATTTGGGCACCGGCAATGGCGATCTTTATTTGAGTCAATTAGTTGGAAATAACTGGACGGTGCCTGTATATCAAAAAGGTTTGAATAGTGATAAATGGGAAGGTAGTGCTGCGTTTTTTCCGGGAAATAAATTCATTATTTTTTCAAGTGAACGCAAAGGTGGATTTGGCGGTAAAGATCTTTACAAGGCGGAAAAACTTGGCGATAATCTTTGGGGAAATATTTCCAATCTTGGTCCAACTATAAACTCAACCGACGACGAAGATGCACCTTTTATCACCTCCGATGGTAATATACTTTTCTTTGCTTCAAACGGAAAATTAAGTACGGGTGGCTACGATATTTTAAGATCAGATTTTGTTGCAGGAATTTGGGAACAACCCTATAACATTGGAAAACCCGTAAACACGCCTAACGACGATAAATTTTATATTGTAAGTGGGGATGGAAAAAAAGGATATTACTCTTCGCAAACCCAAGGTGGCAAAGGTGGTCAGGATATCTATTATATCAAGCCGGGGATTGCAGGAAAACCAGTAAGTGTTGTGCGCATATCGGGCAATGTAACATTTAACGACAAACCCATTGAGGCTTCCATTCAAATAAATTCATTAAAGAAAAAAGATATTG
>JAGPDW010000192.1:0-5515 GCA_018057345.1 Bacteroidia bacterium
TTGCAAGGCACACAAACTAAATATGATTTTGTGCCCGAACAAGAAACCGATTTTATTTTTTGTACAGTGGGCGAGGAGTGGGGATTTTTTGGAAGCACCATAGTGATCTTTCTCGAACTGTTTTTGATTTTACGTGTGGTTTTTCTCGCCGAACGTCAGCGCTCTTCGTTTAGTCGAATTTACGGTTACGGCGTTGCTAGTATTTTATTTTTTCATTTAGCAGTTAACATTGGCATGACCATTGGCCTCATGCCTGTAATTGGAATTCCTTTGCCATTTTTTAGTTATGGTGGTTCTTCTCTTTGGAGTTTTACTATTCTTCTGTTTATTTTTATTAAACTCGATGCGAATCGCCTTTTGATTCTGCGTTAATCTATCTGCTATTGCAAAATGTTTTTTTACGACGCCGTTTTGGGGTTATCCTCCTCTTGGAAGAGGTGTCACGAAGTGACGGATGTGGGCAATCACTTTCGCTTCAATTTTTTAACCGCAAAGGACACAAAGTTTTTTAATTACTGTATGCCTAATTGAGAAGGCAAAGCGCCTCTGGCGTTCGCAAAGAGCGTTGCTAAAAAGAGGGAGATGGCAGGATACTTAAAATTACTTTTTGGCTTTTGCCTTTACTACTTTTGGCTTTTTCTTAAATGCCGCTTCGTATTTATCTATCCAATCTTTTACCGTCATTTTTTTCATTAACTCACCAATGAGTTTATAAGGGATCTCATCCAACTTTTTAAAGCGCACACAACTTTTTCCTATATCCAATTTTTGCTTACTGTGCTTGGAATATTCGTCAACAAACCACTTTAATAATTTAGGATCAGAATAAATACCCATATGATAAAAATTAATGGAATCTTTTTGCGAAGCAATTCCCGCAAAGGGCAGCGGTTCGCTTGGCTTACAATGGTAACCCGCAGGGTAAAGTGTATGCGGAACAACATAACCCAAGCCCCCATAACTAATACCTGCTTCAAAACCCTTGGGCAAGTTTTTTACAATAATATCGTGCAGATTATTAAAAGCTTCCGCCCTTTCGACAGGAACGCTGATCAAAATTTCTTTTACTGTTTTTCCGGCGGCTTTCATGGTGCATAAAGAATGTATTTTAAAGATACATTTTTTAATAAACAATAAAATGTATAACTATCAATTCCTACTAAATTAGTAGTATATTTGCCTCATGCTCCCTAAAAAGACCAAATACGCCATAAAAGCCCTTACGGCTTTAGCAAAAGTGTATTATGATAAAAAACCTTTACGCATTTCGCAAATTTCGGAAACAGAAAAAATTCCTCGTAAATTTTTAGAGGCTATTTTATTGGAATTGCGTCACCAGGGATTTGTTGCCAGTAAAATGGGCGTAACCGGCGGGTATTATTTAAGCAAACATCCGGAAGAGATCATGTTAAGTCATATCATTCGTGCAACCGGTGGGCCCATTGCGCTTTTGCCTTGCGTGAGTTTAAATTTTTACGAAACTTGCGAGGAATGTCCGCACGAAGAGTTGTGTTCTTTGCGAGAAGTAGTGCTTGAAGTGCGCGAAGCCAGTTTAAAGATCCTTTCAAAAACTAGCCTTACCGACCTAATACTGCGAGAGAAGAAACTTATTAGGAACGCGAAAAAGTAGGTGTAAAAAATGAGATGAATGTAATTTCTATGGCGACTAAATGTTTTGGGAGCTTGAAATAAACCTGTAATTTTAGGGATTGCCCAAAAGAACTTATCAATGAGCACTTATTTAAAAGCAATGATAAAAACATGTACATCTTAATTTTCTTTATTTCGCACTGGTTTCTTTCTCTATTTTGCCAAACCTTTTTTTTACATCGCTACGGGGCACATAAAATGTTTACGATGAGTTTTTTTTGGGAACGATTTTTTTATTTGTTAACGTTTATAACGCAAGGATCTTCCTTTTTAAATCCGCGCGCCTATGCAATTTTACACCGCATGCATCACGCGTATAGCGATACCGAAAAAGATCCGCACTCGCCTATGTTCTTTAAAGATATTTGGCACATGACCATGCATACAAAAGATATCTACTTGAATTATGCAAAGCATAATATGGAACCCGAAGAGCAATTTAGAGGAGGTTATCCGGAGTGGAAACTACTCGACAAGATCAGCGATAGTTGGTTTGTGAGATTAGGGTTTGTGGCTTTATACGTTTTATTTTTTGTGCAATTTGCAACAGCTTGGTGGATGTTCTTATTACTACCAATTCATTTTTTTATGGGCCCGGTTCATGGCGCCATAGTAAATTGGTGTGGACATAAATATGGTTATGCTAATTACGATAATCATGATCACAGTAAAAATACATTACCGGTTGATTTTTTAATGATGGGAGAGCTTTTTCAGAATAACCACCACAAATTACCTGACGATGTAAATTTTGCTCAACGCAAATTCGAATTAGACCCAACTTACTTTGTTATTCGGCTATTAAATGGCTTGAAAATTATTCAACTGAATAAAACCTAACAGCCTTTCATACTTATGCAGGTTTGAAAGAGGAAATTTTCCATCCCGAAACAAAAATTTATAGTACACATAAAAAAACGAAAACTCTGTATTTCCGGGCTTTTCGCGCCATAATATCCTATTACACCCATAGGAGATATAGAAAATAATTGTTCGTTTTCTTGACAGACTCATATACGTGTTGTTACTTTGCAGTCACTATGATAGGTGTTGTTATAAATATCAAATTATCAAAACATATGATGTGCTGCATGATGTGTGATCCTCAACGGATGTGGTAATGATGTTTATTTTCATTTAAGAGCCCTTCCGTTTCCCACGTGAAGGGCTTTTTAATTTAAAAACATAAAAATTAGTTTATGCAAAGTTTTAGAACAGAATTAGAATTAATAGAGCACTCTACCAAAGCACTGGTAGAAAAGGATATTATTGATCTGGATAAAAAGATCCGCGAATTTCGTGAAGGAAAAATTCACGAAGAAAAATTTAGGAGTTTACGTTTAGCGCGTGGAGTTTACGGTCAACGCCAACAAGGTGTACAAATGATCCGTATTAAATTACCATTCGGGAAAGTAAGCACAAAGCAACTATTAAGGATTGCAGATATTAGCGACGAATATTCAAATGGAAATTTACATTTAACCACACGTCAGGATGTTCAAATTCATCATGTGAGTTTAGATAGAACACCAGAGCTTTGGGCAAAACTGGAGCAAGATGATATTACCCTACGTGAAGCATGCGGAAATACAGTGAGAAATATTACCGCATCGCCCGAATCAGGAATTGATCCAAATGAGCCTTTTGATGTTTCGCCTTATGCTAATGCATTGTTCAGCTATTTTTTGCGCAAACCATTTGGACAAGAGCTAGGCAGGAAAATAAAAATTGCTTTTTCAAACAATGATAAGGATACAGCTTTTACTTATATCCACGACTTTGGTTTTATCCCAAAACTAAATGCGAATAATGAAAGAGGCTTCAAAGTGCTTGTTGGAGGCGGATTGGGTGCGCAACCATTTTTAGCGCAAATAGCTTACGAATTTTTACCTGAGAATAAATTAATTCCTTTTGTGGAAGCATCCATTCGTGTGTTCGATCGTTATGGCGAAAGAGTGAGTAGACACAAAGCACGTATTAAATATTTGATAAATAAAATTGGAATTGCAGAGTTTTTGAAACTAACTATTGAAGAAGAAAAGGCAGTTTTATTTAAAATAGTAGAAATTGATATGGATACAATTGTAAGCACGCCCGTTTTAAAAAATAAATTGCCGAAGATAACACCTGTGATAAACGAGAAGAAATATGATCAATGGTTAAACACAAATACGTTTGAGCAAAAGCAACAGGGCTATTATGGCGTATACGTAAAAATTTTGTTGGGAAATATTTCTTCCGATAGAACCAGAAAATTTGTTGACGTAATAAAAAAGTACGCCGATGCTTCTGATGTTCGCGTTACAATTAATCAAGGTTTTTTATTAAAACAAGTAGGGCTTGAAGAATTACCATTTTTGTTCGCGGAATTATCAGAGTTAGAACTTGCCACTCCGGGTTTTGATTCGGTAGGTGATATTACTGCCTGCCCGGGAACGGACACTTGTAATTTGGCTATTTCTAATAGCACAAATATTTCAGCAGAATTAGAAAAAGTGATCTATGAAGAATATCCTGAATTAATCTTCAACCACGATATCAAAATAAAAATTAGCGGCTGTATGAATTCGTGTGGTCAACATGGTTTGGCACAAATTGGATTTCATGGCAGTTCTTTTAAAGTTGGTACAAATGTAGTTCCCGCTTTGCAAGTATTATTAGGTGGAGGAACTTTAGGAGATGGTAAAGGAAGAATTGCCGAAAAAGTAATTAAGGTTGCCAGCAAGCGAGCGCCCGATGTTTTGAGAAAATTATTTAACGACTTTGAGAAGGGTGCGGTGGAAGGAGAATATTTCAATTCGTACTATGATAGAAAAGGAAAGGATCATTTTTACCAACTTTTAAAATCAATTGGCGATAATTCAAATTTAACCGAGAACGAGTATTTTGATTGGGGTTCAAAAGAGAGATTTAAAACGGAAATTGGCGTAGGAGAATGTGCAGGGGTGATCATCGACCTGGTTCAAACTTTATTTTTTGAAGCGGATGAAAAATTAGCATGGAGTGCCGAAGCGCATGAGGGCAAACAGTTTGGCGATAGCATTTATTATAGTTATGCATCATTTATTCACGCGGCAAAAGGTTTGTTATTAAATAAGGGCGTTCATGTAAATACGCATCATACATTGATCGCTGATTTTGACAAGCACTTTGTTGAGACCGGTGAATTCAGTGCATTCAAGGAATCCGTATTACAAATAAGTAAAAATGAGCCGTCGGAGGAATTCTCGGTAAAATATTTTAATGAGGCTAAACAATTTGTAGAAGCGGTAAAAATTTACAGAAAGAAGTTAAAAACAGAAATTCTGGAGGAAGTAAAATGAAAAAGAAATACATCTATATAAAGTACGAATATTGTTGTTGCTGTATGATAATGAACAGCTCAGTGTGATGGTTTTCTCCTTCGTCTCACTGAGCGGGAGGCCATCTCCCTCCTTTAGGAGGGAGTACCCCGAAGGGGGGAGGGAGGGGAAATAATCACAAACCATTAAAAACAACAACAATGAAAAAAGAAATATATCCAAAATTAACAGTTGTAGGCGCCGGTCCCGGTGACCCTGAATTAATAACCCTAAAAGCGATCAACGCTTTAAGCGAGGCCGACGTGATCTTATACGATGCATTAGTAAATAAAGAATTATTAAAATACGCACCGTTAGATACCTTAAAGATCTATGTTGGTAAACGCAAGAATAAACATGAGTATACGCAAGAACAAATAAACAATTTAATAGTGGGTCTTGCTTTTACTCACGGAAGAGTAGTGCGTTTAAAAGGCGGTGATCCGTTTGTATTCGGAAGAGGCAGCGAGGAAATTGCACATGCCGATGCATTTAATATTGAAACGTCAATTGTTCCCGGCATT
>JAGPDW010000193.1:0-5458 GCA_018057345.1 Bacteroidia bacterium
CACTTTTACGTTTGGCACATTTGCCATCCAAGGAAACTCAGTTTTGTTCAATGAAAAAATGCCTACCTCAATGCCTCGTTGAGCAAGGCCTAAGGCCCATTTTTCGGTGTGGCCCGAAGCCACATCTGCCAACAATAATATCCGCATTTACTTCAAATTTAAAAGATTAAGAATCAATAACGGTTTGTTAGCTGATTTGTTATAAACATTGAATATTTAAAAAATATAAGCTTTATCTTAGCCTAATGGCTTCATTTTCAATCATTATACCCTCCTTTAATCAGGATAAATACATTAGGGAAACCCTTGAAAATGTGGCTCTTTTGAAGAAACAGGCGGCTCAAAAGAACATATTGGTTCAATTGATATTGGTAGATAATTGTTCCAACAAGGAAACTGCCATGGTAATAGATGATTTTAAAGAGGACATTGATAATTTATTTGTTGAAAAAGATAAGGGACAATATGATGCCATCAATAAAGGATTGAAGCATGTTGCGGGAGATTATTGGACCTGGTTGAACACCGATGATCTGATAGATATTGAAGGATTTTTTAAAATAGCAGAGGCGTTGAATGCAAATTCGAATATCGACTATATATATGGAAATGTGGGGTATATAGATGCGCAGTCGAAGTTTTACAAGAGCTATACGAGTGGGAATTTAAGTTTAGAAAAGCTAACGCAAAAGGATGCTTCTATTAGTCAGCCCGGGTCGTTCTTTAAAACATCCTTTACCACAAAAATTGGGAATCTGGCCGAATACCGTTTTGCTTTTGATTACGAGTACATTTTACGATTCTTGAAGAACAACGCAAAGGTGCACAAGCTTGAAGATAATGTAGCTTACTTTAGATACTATAATGACTCTAAATCGGGAAGTAAGAACTTTAGGTTTTTGGAAGAGCAATATACTATTAGCAAATTATACGGCAGGAAGAGTTTTTCTACGCTTACATTTATGCTCATCATTCGTATCATAAAAAGGAGACTTTTTAATTAATTGGCCGGGATCAAAGAAATAACTGTTTTTTCGGTTGGAGATTCGAACAGCCTTAAAACCTGGTCGAATGTGCCGTATTTTTTTACAAAGAACCTTGAGCTAAAGGGCTATAAAGTAAATAGGATAAATATTGAAGAGAATAAAACGCTTTTTAATTTATACAAATACACGGCCTTTGCTTTTCTAAAGCTTATTTACCGAAATTCAAACCATACGTATTTTAGATCGAAGTTAAATTACTCTTTAACCAATAAAAAAATAGCAAAAGCATTAGAAGTATATTCTAACACAGATGCTGCTGTTTTTTTAACCTTTAGTTTTAGTGCCCCCGAAAATTTTAAAAAGAAAATAATATCCTTTGGCGATTGGACCTACTCCTACTATATCGCTAACTTTTTGAACAGAGAGCCAAAGTGGTTTGAGCAAGCTTGTTTAGCAAGAGAAAAAAAGCATATTGAAAAAGCGGATCTTGTTTTAGGTCTGTTTCCCTTATCAAGTACCTTCATTAAAAAGAATTACACGAATGCAAACGTTCATTATTTAGGAAACGTGATCAATTCTAACAGCGACTTAAATAAAGAGTTGGTAATAAAAGCAAAACAGAACAGTAAAAAACTTTTATTTATTGGAAACGAAAAATATTTAAGCGGGGCCTTGGAACTTATTGAAGCGTTCAAAAAATTAAAAACCAATTATCCAGACCTTGAATTGCATTTTATTGGTTTAAATGAAAATGAAACAGGGATAAAAGCGAGTGGAATATGTTATCACGGTTACTTGAACAAAAGTGTAGTTTCAGAGAACGAATTGTATTATAAACTTCTTTCGGAAGCATTGGTAATTATTAATTCAACCAAAGATTGGGGAGGATTTTCTTCTCTTATTGAGGCTATGTATTTTTATACACCTGTAATTACAAGATCCTATGATGAATTTACAGAAACGTTTGGCTCAACAATTGATCTTGGTTATTTTATAGATCAAAATAATACACTTAGCAATTGCATTGAAAAGCTAATGGAGAATTCGAAAGAAGAGCAATTAAAATTAATGACTGCTGCTCATGATAGAGTTAAGGATTTTACTTGGAGTAATTACATTGGTAAAATGATCGATCTGATCTAAAATAAAAAAGCGAGGGGTTTCCTCGCTTTTTGTTTTTATATAGTTTCTTATTTCTTTTGTTTGTCCAGTTTTTCCTGTTCCTTTTTTGCTTTTTCGGCTGCAGCTTTCTCTTCTTTTTCTTTCTTCTCTTGTTCCTTTTTAGCTTCCTTCTCTGCTTTTTCCTTTGCTGCCTTTTCTTCCTTCTCTTTCTTTTCTTTCTCTTTATCTTCCTTCTTCTTCGCTTCGGCCGCTTCTTTCTCCTCTTTAGTTAAAGCCGGTTTTTTCTCTTCTTTTGGTTTTTCAACTTTCTCTTTCTTCTCCTCCTTTTTATCGGCCTTCTTCTCTACTTTCTTCTCGTCTTTTTTAGCCTTATCGTCCTTTTTATCTTCTTTTTTATCTTCCTTCTTCACACTCTTATCTGACTTCTCAGCTTCCTTCTTTTTCTTTTCCTCTTCCTTCTTTGCTTTTTCCTCCTCTTTCTTTTTAGCTTCTACCGTTTTTGTATCCATACCGGTTGGCCAATAAATTATATCTACACGTGTTCTTTGGTAATTCTCACCTTTTAATGCTTCCTGTGTTTTGATATTTACAAGATCACGAACCTTACGATTTACCGACAGGAACATTTCTTCAACGCGTTGCTCGGCAAATTTTTTGAACTCTCCTTTATGATAATAAGCAACGATGTTAATGTCCTGCTTTTTTCCATTTAATGTTTTACCCCAAGCTACTATTTTATCTTCAATAGCTTTATCAGGAGTGGTTTGTGTGGCACCAAAATCAAGATGTAAGGTGTCTTGAGCTGAAACCTGTTTAGAAAAAATAATTGCCAAAGCAATTGTAGTTAGTTTAATTATCTTTTGCATGATATATGATTGAAAAATTCGTTCTAAATATACAAAATTTACTTAAGCAGCATGTACAATTTTAACACGGGAATATCATACCATTTGTACATAAATTGCTTATAATTTGAGCTTATAGCATCAAATATCTTCTGATCCTGGCTGTTTTTAATAGCCCTGGAAGCCTTGTACAGCCTGTATTTAACGAACATGCGGTGTTTTGAAATGCCATTTGTTCCAATATAGGACCTAAAATTCTTGAACTCGGGTTTGGTGAGTAATTTTAAAGCATATAAAAGAGCTTCTATATGATCGATATAGTAATTATTACTGTTTACATTTTTAACTGTTGTAGAGGAACTGTGAATTCGAAACGCGCATAATTGCTGTGGAATATAACGCAACCCAAATACGGATGCTAATCTTAATAAAAATTCCAAGTCGCAGATCTGTTTGAGTTCATTATCAAAACCACCAACTTTTAGAAGTGCTTCTTTTTTAAACATGGTTAAAGAAGGCTCGCCAATAAAATTAAGAGAAGGATGCTCGTTGGCGATCTTTGAAATTGTTTGAGCATTAAAATCATTTGACGTAAAATGCCCTGTATTCTCTAATGTTCTTACTCTATTTTGGTAATAGTCCTTTACATCTTCGGTAGCCGAATCGTCTAGTAAAAAATTGCGTTTGCAAACTATCAATTCAACACCTGCTGTTGCATTTTTGAAGAACTCCTCTAAACAATTCGCATTCATTACATCATCCTGAAAAAGGAATTTGATCCAAGTGCCGTTTGCTAATTCTACACATTTATTCCAATTACCCAATAAGCCAAGATTCTTTTCGTTCTTAACGAATTTTATCTGTTTATGTTTTGCAACGTACTCTTCACAAATAGAAATACTTTTATCGCTTGATCCATCATCACAAATAATGATCTCGTAATTAGCGAAAGTTTGAGAAATGCAAGAGTCCAAACATTCTTTTAAATGTTTTTTGCCATTGAATACCGGCACACAAACGGATATGAGAGGATTCATCATTTCTTAATGGCTTTGTAAGCAGGACGAACTAATTTAATTAATGATCGTTTAAGATTGTATGCCAAAACATCAACCGAACTCATTTGCGGTGGATTTTGCTTTTTGAATTCAATTGGATCTATAAGTAGATCTTTTTGTTTGGCCATGAGTTGGTAATAGTGATCTACGTCAATATCAAAACCCATACGGGCCAAATTTGGTAATTCATCCTTACGATATGAAGAAAAAAGAATCTTGGTCTTAATTACCGGAATTCCCTTTTGCAAATGATGATCAACACATTTATAATACGGACTAAATTCTCCTTGATATCCATCATTATCTACAAACGAGGCGAGTTTAAGTCCCTTATCAGTAAAATATTTATTTAAACCAATCTCGTAAGTTTGTATTACATCTCCGATACTTTGTTTGACGCCATGCTGCTTAAAATAATTAGCCGCAAGTTCGATGGCTTTTCTGTTAAGCACCATAAAATAAGATTGTATATGTGGTGTAACAGCCTCCGAAAAGGTCATGCCATTAACATCAGATGCTTCCTTGGAAAGCCAATCCATAAAAGGATCCAAAGATCTAAACAATACACAGGAGTCGTTCACTAAAAAAACATGATCGAATTCTTTCATGTCTATTTTTTGAAAAGCTTTATACCAAGCTCCAAAATCAAAGCCCTCATTCTTTTCGTACTGAACACTAATACTATTCTCCTCCAAAAACGAAGCGCTTTCCTCATCTAAATCCTCACAGCTACAAATAAGAACAACTTTACCTATATGCTTTTTTAATTCCTTTAAATACACCCGAATATAATAAGGCAACTTATTACCTTCAAAGTAAGACGCGAATAAACATATGTTGTTAGTATTTAGCACGCAATTTGTTTTACTAGATCATTCCATTTTTTCGAGATCGTTTTTATTCCAAACGTTAAAGCTCTTTCTTTTAAACCTTTTTTATTTTGGTCAGGGTTTTTCATGAACTCAAACATTTTCTCTGCAAACTCTGCTGCATTGTTCTTTTGTTTCACAATATACCCAAATTCAGTACCGATCACTTCTTTTACGCCCACGCAATCATTTGCAACTACAGGTAATTGAAAGAACAAGGCCTCTAGTGTTGTCATTGAAAACGATTCAAATTGTGAAGTTAATACAAACCCATTGGCCATAGCAAAATGATCATAAAAGCCGTTCTTTACATCTCCAACGAATATCACATGATCCTTTAATCCTTTTTTATCTACCAAACTATCGCACTGTATATTTATATCTGAATTATCTGCCTTTCCTCCTATCCAAACCAATTTAAAGTTAGGTGTACGCATTTTAAGTTCAGAAGCAATTTCGATAAACAAAAAGGGATTCTTGTTTTCATCTAAAGTGCCGCACATTACCCAAACAAATGTATTAGCGGGAATATTCAGAGATGCTCTTTTATCCTCAAACTTTGTTTTAGATTCCAAAGC
>JAGPDW010000194.1:0-5434 GCA_018057345.1 Bacteroidia bacterium
CTGTTTACAATGTGCAGATCAATGATAATTTAGCTAACACATTTTCGCCGCCTTGCACATTTACGGTTGTTCCGCCACCGGTCAGTATCAATAGTATTGTAACCGTTGATCCGTCGTTTACCGGACAAGGAAGTAATACCAATTTATTGATCGCGAGTACAAGTTCGTTATTACCGGGCCAGGTTGATACAATTAAAGTGCTAGTGAAATTCACGCCAAACGGACTCGTGTCATTCACAAATACTGCAATTGCAACTGCCGGAAATTTACCTTCGGGTGGATATACAGGAAGTGATGTTTCAACCGACGGAGGTGATCCTGATCCGAATGGAAATGGAACCCCTTCCGATCCGGGCGAAGGTGTGCCAACGGTGTTTGAAGTTGAATTTGATTTCTTTATTCCTCAAGGATTTTCACCAAATGGTGATGGTGTGAACGATCTGTTCGAGATAAGAGGAATTCGTTTCTTCCCGGATAATGAATTAAAAATAATTAACCGTTGGGGAAATACAGTGTACATAAAGAAAGGCTACGCTAATACATGGGACGGAACAACCGAAATTGGAATTGAAATTGGTGGAAATAAATTACCGGAAGGAACATACTATTATATTTTGAATTTGAACAATAACACAAAACCATATACTGGCTTCTTGTATTTAAATAGAGGATTAACGAAATAGTGAAAAAAATAATTTCCATATTCATTCTCGTAATGTGCTTGCAATCTAAAGCGCAACAAGATCCCATGTTCACGCATTATGCATTCAATACCTTATGGTTAAATCCTGCTTATGCCGGAACACGCGACTTAATGACCTTTACAGGAATTCATCGCGCACAATGGTTGAATTTTGATGGAACACCAAAAACTACATCGTTCTCTATGCATGCACCACTTGTATTAGGAAAATCGGGCGCGGGATTTAATGTGATCAGTGATCAGTTGGGTGTTATGAAAAGTACATGGATCTCGGCCGATTATGCCTATCATGTTCGCTTAAACAAAACTTCTAAACTTTCATTTGGATTAAAAGGATTAGTGAATGTGTACAGAAATAGTGTTTCAACTTTATCGCTCATCACGCAAAGCGATGCGGCCTTTGCAACGGATATTAGAAGTGTTTTACCTAATGCCGGTTTTGGAATGTATTATTTTAGTAAAACGTATTACGTTGGAATTTCTTGCCCAAAGATGATGCAAAATAAATTACATAAATCAGCTTCACTTTTATCACGCGAGCAAAGGCATTACTACCTTATTGCTGGATACGCTTACGAATTTACGCGAGATATCACCTTTAAACCAACAGCATTTTTGAAAGTAACTCCGGGTGCGCCCATTGAAGGAGATATTACCGGCACGTTTGTATTTGATGATAATTTCAATATTGGTTTAATGTACAGGTCGGCCGATGCAGTTGGAATTTTAACCGGATTTCAGGCCACCGATCAATTATACATTGGGTATTCCTTCGATTGGTCGTTCCCCAATACCACATTCCGTTACAACAAAGGCAGTCACGAAATTTGTTTGCGTTACGACTTTTTTGTAAAACCCGAAACAAAAATAAAATCAACAAGGCATTTTTAATTTATGCTTAGACCTTTCCTCATATATTGTTTCTTGTTGTTGCCCTTAGTATTTATTTCTCAAACTAACACTCAGCCAACCGCTAAACTTGGTAAAAAAGTAAAAAAGGCTTATGCCGATTTTGATTATTACAAGGTAGCCGCCATGACGCCGGCAAATATGGAAGATATGGAAGTGTTGCGCGAACTGGCTGATAGCTATAAACGTATTGGAAATTATACGGAAGCAGAAAAAGTTTGGCAAAACTTAGCCACTGATGAAAAGCATACGGCGGAGGATATTTATAATTACGCACAGATCTTAAAAGTAAATACCAAATACAAAGAAGCAGCAAAGGTAATGGACGATTTTGCAAAATTAGCTCCTGAAGACAGCCGCGTTGAGCTTTTTGAATTGAACAAAGAGTATTATGCAGATCTTTTAAAAGACAAAAAGCAATTTATTGTTTGGAATATTGCGGGTAATTCACAACAACAAGATTTTGGCATATCCTATTATAAAAATAAATTAATGATCGTTTCATCGCGGCAAAAATTGAGTTACTTAACGCATATATGGAATGGCAATCGTTTGCCTTATGTAGATATGTACACATGTAAGATCAACGATAAAAAAGAATTGAAAAGCGTGCGAAAATTCCCGGCCTATAATAAAAAGTATCATGATGGTCCGGTAAGTTTTAATGCTAAAGGAAATTATATGGTTCTCTCGGCCGATAATTATAGCGGAAAAAATAAGGACGGTGTGCGATGCATACGATTATACGAAGGGAAATATGAAAAAGGTGAGTGGCTAGAGCAAAAAGCATTGCCATTTAACAGTGATAATTATTCGTGTGGGCATCCCTGCCTAAGCGCCGATGGAAATACCTTATATTTTGCAAGCGATATGCCAGGCGGTTATGGCAAAACGGATATTTATAAAAGTACTCGCAATAGCAATGGTAATTGGAGCCGTCCACAAAATTTAGGAGAAAATATTAATACCGAGGGCGATGAGATGTTCCCTTATATGCACGCGAGTGGTTTGTTTTTCTTTTCATCAAACGGAAGACCGGGCATGGGCGACCTGGATATTTTTGTGGCCCAAAGTTTTGATGATTTTTTTAGTAAGCCTCAAAATGCAGGAACGCCTGCGAATACAACCAAGGATGATTTTGGAATGATATTGGATGCAGAGAAGAAGCACGGTTATTTTTCCTCGAACAGAGAAGGCGGAAAAGGAAATGACGATGTGTATGGATTTGACCTAATGAGACCATTTGATTTTGGAAAAATGATCAAGGGAACCATTACTGATCCAGAAGGAAATCCTATTCACGAAGCAGCCGTTTTTTTAACCAGCAGATTTGGAAAGATATTGGATAAGGTGTGCACAAAAAAAGACGGAACCTATGTATTGTTTGTAAGCAGCACGGGGCAGTACCGCATAGAAGCAAAAAAAGAAGATTATTATGAGCGTGCTAAACGTTTTACAACAGCGGTGCCCGAAAATACTGTAGCTGTGGATCTAATGCTTGACAAAGTGCCTGAATTTACATTGTTGGCATTTATTACCGACAATAAAACCAAAACGCCTTTGGAAAATGTGAAGGTTACATTTACAAGTGAGTATGCCAAAGTAACCAGTAGCGTTACGCCTTCATCGGGAATGTTTAAAATGGGATTGTTTGATAATAAATTGAACGATTCGCTGAGGTACACCATTGAAATTGCCAAAGCCGGTTATGTAACAAAAACAATTGAGTTCCGCTGGAAGTTAAAAACGGTTGGCGATCAAAAAATTCATGAAATGATGAATGTGAATTTGGAAAAGGTAGAATTGGGTGGAGACCTAGCTAAAATGAGTAATCTTGGAAATATTTATTTTGACCTAGCTAAATTCAATATCAGACCAGATGCCGCTAAAGAATTAGATAAAATTGTAAAGATCATGAACGAGAACCCCGATATGGTAGTAGAGTTGGGTGCTCATACCGATTGCCGGAGTCCTAAGGCCGCCAATTTGAAATTATCGGATAAACGTGCTAAAGCTAGTGTTGATTATATCAAACAGCGCATCACAAACCCGGCCCGCATTTCGGGTAAAGGTTATGGCGAAAGTAAATTATTAAATAATTGCGGATGTGAAGGGCCAAAACCTTCTCCGTGTAGTGAAGAAGAGCACGCGGTGAATAGAAGAACGGAGTTTATAATTTTGAAGATCGGCAATTAGTTTAAACGCATTATTTCCCTATTTTTACAAGCAATAATCAAAGGGTAAACTCGTTTATCAATTGAATTAAAACTTGAACAATAAATCTCTACATACCCTCTTCCAACTCACAGTAAAAAGTGATGCTCCCGAATTTATTATTTATTCCTCCAAATTAAGCGAGCGCCTAAATTACACCTGTCAATTTATTTTTGAGAGTGTATTGAATTGTAAATGCTCAATTACTGATAATAAACAGCTATTCAAAAATTCAAACGCTTTTAAGATCAGTTATTCTACGCATTCAGAAAAAGAGATCATTAATATCTCACCATACGATCTTTTATTTAAAGCCGGAGTTGATGAGAGTTACAAGCCAAAGGGAACAACAAAGAACGGCGCACTTTATTTTCATATGAGTGATAGTTCATGTGATCTCGGCTATGATATTTTTTCTTCGGTATTTTATTTTATTTCGCGCTATGAAGAGTGGCAACCTTTTGAAGCTGATAAGCACGGACGTTTTGAATTACAGCAAAGTATTTTATTTAAGGATAAGCAGTATTTAAAACCTGTTGTTAATATTTGGATAGAAGAACTGAAACAAGCGCTTTTGAAATTTTACCCAAGTTTAAAATTCCCGCAAAAGAAATTTCAATATATAAGTACCATTGATGTAGATAATTTGTACGCCTACAAGAATAAAGGAGCTTCCAGAACATTAGGGGCTATTGCAAAAGATATTCTCACTTTCAAATTCGGTAATTTATCTAGACGTCTGAAAGTTTTAAAAGGAAAGATCAAGGATCCTTTTGATGTATATGATGAATTGAGCGATCTTTCTAAAAAAACAACAACGCCTTTATTTTATTTTTTCTTGCAGCGTTCAGGTACTGAACACGATCGCACTATTGCTCCTTCATCGCCTGCGTTTAAAGAGGTTTTCGAAAAGCTGAATAAAAATGGAGTAGAGTTTGGCTTGCATCCTTCTTATGAAACTGTTAACAATGATGAATTGCTCAAACAAGAGTTTGATATCATCCGAAATAATTCAGGATCAGCCATTCAGATCTCTCGTCAGCATTATTTGCGCTTTACTATTAAAACCACACCAAAACAATTAATTGCTAATGGTGTTATGGCCGACTTTTCCATAGGTTTTGCAGCGGGTGCGGGTTACAGAGCCGGAACTTTTACGCCTTTTTACTATTACGATCTTGAAAAAGAAAAAGTAACTGAATTATTAATGGTTCCTTTTGCGGTGATGGATGGAGTTTATTTTATTTATTCGAATACAGGTGTTGAACAAGCGGAAAGACAAATGCTTGAATTAGCAGAAGAAGCAAAACGTTTGAATGGAATTTTTGTTACGGTGTTTCATGAGCGCACGTTTGATGAGGCGCTTTATCCGGGATTTGGAGGTTTGTATAGGAAACTGCAAGCGATTTAAGTTACTTAACCACGAAAAGCACGAAATTAAGAGGCAACACTAAATACACGAAACTAGTTTAGTGTATTTAGTGTAAAATTTTGGTGTCTTTCGTGGTTAAATGCCTCTAATAACCAGATAATAAGCATCTTTAGCCACTTGTTATTTTTACCTCAGAAACCCCAATATTTTACTACATTTGAAACATGCGTAAAGCT
>JAGPDW010000037.1:0-18827 GCA_018057345.1 Bacteroidia bacterium
AAACTATCGCGCATGTTGATCAAGGCATTACCTAAAAGATCATTCTCGCTTAGTTTATTATAATCAACCGTCAAGTTTCCTTTTCCAATTTCGCTTGCAAATTCTGAAGTACGCGAAAAACTATCCGATAAGGTATTTACTGAAGTTGCCATTTGACCAATAACATCATTGTTGGCCAATATCTTTTCTTTAGGTAATTCACCACGCCCTAATTGCTGAATGATGTTCTTCATTTTTAATACTGGTTCACGAATTCCTCCTGAAATAAATGAAACGGCGATCATGATAAAAACAAAAAGACCTATAGAGGCAAATAACATAATACTAGTCATGCGCGAAGAATCTTGTTGAATGTCGGCGTTCAGCACGGCGGCGTCTTCACGGTTACGCTTTATCAAACCTTTTAGCTGATTCATGATCACTTGTGTGCGCGGTAATATTTCGCTTTCAATGATCTCTTCGCATTTGAATTTTTTCTGTGGATTTTCATAATCATCAAAAGTTACAAGCGTGGTCATGATCTCTTTTTCAACCTTTATAAGATCATAGAATTTCAAAAAAGCATCCACTAAACTATCAGAATCCTCTTTTTTGTCGAACTTCAAAAGTTGCGCGTCGAGTTTTTTCTTAAGCGCAGGAAACTGAATTTTATGTAAGGAATCTAAACTAACCTTGTCTTCAATGCTATTTTGAAGATATACCCAATTGGTAGCATACATTTTTGATTCGGTAACAATGAGTTTGAATTTTTCAAGAGATTCAATATAGGGATTGATCACCTCGGTCATTTCGGCAATACGCGACTTGTTTTTTTTAATGATAAAATAATTAAAGCCAATGTTGGCTATTACAATTGTAATGACCAATATAAAAACCGAGGTTATTTTCGGAAAACCGGTATTTAAAAATCCAAGTTTCATGTATCAAAAGTGTTTATGCCGCCCTGACTGCATTTTAACACTGTAGTAACACAAATTTATCATAATAATCTTATAATCTTCCATATTTGGCCACATTAGGAGAGATATTTTTTTGTACAACAAAATTTATTTTTACCTTGCTCTTGGTGATCAAAAGACCTCTTATAATCATTGTTTTAGCGATTTTAGTGTGTTTGCCATGGAAAATGGTTTCGCAGACCGATTCTACCGAAGCTAAAAAAGACACGATCGATTTTTATGACATGTCGCTCGAGCAATTACTTAAAATGAGGGCTCACGGCGTACCCAACGAGCTCGAAAAACTTATTAATTCCCTAATTTCAGTTGCTTCTAAGAAACCCCTTAATACACGTGAGTCTCCAAGCATTATTAGTTTGATCACGGCCGACGACATTTTAAAATCGGGAGCTCGCGACCTAATCGATGTATTGCGAACCATTCCGGGCTTGGATTTTGGCGTTGATGTAGAAGGCGCAGTAGGAGTTGGTATTCGCGGAAATTGGGCTCACGAAGGGAAAGTTCTATTGCTTGTGGATGGATTAGAAATGAACGAGATCTTATTTGCCACTACGCAATTCGGAAATCATTATCCCTTAGATCTTATCAAACGCATTGAAGTTATTCGTGGTCCTGGATCAGCTATTTATGGAGGATTTGCTGAATACGGTGTTATCAATATTATAACCAAACAAGGCGAGGATCTTAATGGTATTTCAACAGGTGGTATTTATGGCCAAGGACAAAACGATTATTTACATCGCAATGCTTATTTTGCAATTGGAAATAAAGTAAATGATCTTGAATACAGCTTCATGGGCCACATGGGCGATGGCCAGCGTAGTGATCAAGATTATACAGACTTTTACGATAGCACATATAACATGGCGCGTAATTCTAATACAAAACCGAATTATTTTAGCGCCTCTTTAAAATACAAAGGGCTAAGTTACCGTTGGATTGCTGATTATTATAACACATCGATGAAAGATGGATACGGTGATGTAATTCCCGGGCTTGCGATTCAGGAAACTTTTCGTTCTACATTTCATGAAGTGAAATATGTAATTAGCCCTAACAAAAAATTAAGCATCACGCCACGCTTTACGTTTAAAAGTCAAACGCCTTGGTCAAGTAAGGCGTATACAGGAAAAGAGGCCTATAATAGAACTGCAACGCGAGCGTTAGGAAACTTAACCGCCTCTTATAATTTAAATCGTTATGTAAATTTTGTTTTAGGCGCCGAGTATTATCAAGATAAAGCAGTTGATCACGTTGATAGCAGTTATTTTTCAAATGATGAGCAGGAAGTAGCGTATAACAACTATGCATTTTTTATGCAGGGCCTAGTAAAAACTCGTCCCGTTAATTTTATTGTTGGCGCACGTTACGATAAGCATAATGTTTATGGCGACGCTTTTGTGCCACGTGTAGGTCTTACAAAAAAATATGGAGCGTTTCACTTCAAAGCACTTTACAGCAGTTCGTTTAGGGCGCCTTCTATTGAGAACGTGAATGGAAGCAGCGATAGCCTTGGTATTAAACCCGAACTAACTAAAGTTGCTGAATTGGAATTAGGATACAAGCTCGGAAGAAGATCCATCATTAGCGTTAATTTGTTCGACATCACCACCACCGACCCAATTGTTTACAAAACCGATTCATCCAATGCCGACCTTTATGTTAACGAGGGCGGATCGGGAACACAAGGAATTGAAGCGGAGTATAAATTAAGATTGAAGAAAGTAAATTTTGGAGTGAACTATGCTTTTTACACCGCTGCCAACAAACAACAAATTTCCGACTATAGTGTAAGCGAGGATACTTCAGCATTACTTGCCTTTGCAAAACACCGTGTAAATTTTAGCGCTATATGGAACCCAACTGAGAAGCTGTCGGTTAACCTTAATGCCTCAATTTACGGAAGCCGTTGGGCATACACATCCGTTGATTCAACCGACACAAGTGTTTTAGAGAAATTGCCGTCTACGGTTTTACTTAATTTATTTATAAATTGGGAGCCCGTTGAAGGACTGAACATTGGTTTGGGTTGTTATGACATCTTAAATCAGAAATTCAATTTTATTCAGCCGTACAATGGTTATCATCCACCATTACCGGGACCATCGCGTGAAATAGTATTTAAGTTACAATACAATTTGCATTTTAAAGCTAAGAACAGAAAAGTAACGAAGTGAGAAAAAAACAAAGCATAGTAAATTATAAAGCGATAGTTATTGCCTTGTTGCTGCTATGTGGTAGTTTTAATTCTGCTAAGGCCCAAGAAACCGACTACAAAGCCTACACGCTGTTTGTATATAATTTTATGAAGTATGTAGAGTGGCCCGAAGCGCAAAGCAAAGGCGATTTTATTTTAGCGGTAATAGGCGATTCGCCAATAAACAAAGAGCTGCAGGCCTTGGCTAGCGCAAAAAAAATAAAAGGAAGAAATATTGTTTTAAGAAAATGTAATACAGTTGAAGACACTTACGGTTGCCATTTAGTGTTTGTTCCAAACTCAAAAAGCGCTATGGTGAAAGCACTGAAAGAACAAACCAAAGACAAGCCGGTGCTTATTGTTGGAGAACGAGAGGGCCTTGCAAAAAAAGGAGCAAGCTTAAGTTTTGTTACGGAAGAGGGCGACGAATTAAAATTCGACATCAATAAAAAGGAAATAGAGCAACATCAACTTAAGATCTCGAGTCAGCTTGTAAGTTTGGGCACGTTAATCAATTAATTTTATGATCAAAAAGAATAAGGTAATGTTGATCTTCATCAGCGTGCTTATTTCAATAGCGGCTTTCATTTTATTGTTTGCAATTACTTATAATGTAGCCTGTATGATATCTCCACCATATTTTGAAGACGAGAAAGGACAACGGTTTGCCGTAATGCCAATGGGGCAGGCTTTTTTGGGAATAATTTTAGCAACAATTGGCAGTATTGTTTCGCTGATAATGTGTTATAAGACGTTCAAGAAGAAATGGAATTAAAAACAAAAGGAATAACATTTAGTATAGTAGCCGTTTTATTGATAGGCATGTATTCTTTCGTCCCGATAGCAATCGGGACCGATCAGCCTTGCGGAAATGCGCCTGAGCTAAACAAAAAAATAATCGAATTTGTGAACTCTTCTTTGGGAAAACAAGTTGCGGCCGGCGAATGTTGGGACGTTGCGGCCCAAGCTTTAAATAAGGCCGGCGCTAAATGGGATGGCAACTATAATTTTGGAAAAGTAGTAGAGTATAAAAAAACCTGTATTTATCCCGGAGACATTGTGCAATTTGATGGCGTAGAATTAAAGTATAACATAGAAGACATTTTTTATGTTGAAAAACTAACGCATCATACTGCTATTATTTACAATGTAAAAGGTAAGGGAGATTTTGTTATCGCCGATCAAAACACCAAGTTCTCCGGAAAAAAAGTGGCAACGCACCCGTTCGATGTAAAAACATTGACCAAAGGAAAATTCACAATTTATCGTCCACAAAAATAGTACCAGGTAAAACGAAAATTTTGGCTAAAGAGTGGGCTAAAATTTAGTTACATTTGGCATCAATTGTCGCAGGCACTTCATATAGATGAATTTTTAAAGCAGGGTATCGCCTCTGTGATCATCGATGTGCGTACTCCAAAGGAATTTGAGCAAGGGCACATTCCGGGAGCTATCAACATTCCTTTATTTTCAAACGAAGAGCGCGTAATTGTTGGAACACTTTATAAACAAGAAGGAAGGCAGCCGGCCATTGTAAAGGGATTAGAATTTGTTGGACCAAAAATGGCCGCCATTGTTTTAAAAGCACAAGAACTTGCAAAGGAAAACACCGTTTATGTGCATTGCTGGCGCGGAGGCATGCGGAGCGGAAGTGTGGCGTGGCTTTTACAAATGTATGGATTGAACGTATTTACACTGAAGGGCGGCTATAAACAATTTAGAAATTTCGCACTAAATAGTTTTGATATAAATAACGAGATAAAAATTTTGGGCGGAAGAACGGGCTCGGGAAAAACAAAACTTCTGCAATTATTGGAGCAAAAGAGTGAAGCGGTTGTTGACCTCGAAAAATTGGCGCATCATAAAGGTTCGGCTTTTGGTGGTTTTGGCCAAGTGCAACCAAGCCAGGAACAATTTGAGAATGAGCTTTGCGCGGCATTACAAAAAGTAAAAGACGCAAAATATATTTGGATCGAAGATGAAAGCCGCTTGGTTGGAAAAATGGTGATCCCCTTACCGCTATGGGAAAAAATGAGGTTGGCAGTTATAACGTATGTTGAGATCCCGTTTGAAAAGCGCGCCGAAAAATTACTGGAAGAGTATGGCCCTTTGCCAAAAGAGCAATTGGCGCAAGCTATAAATGCAATTACAAGAAGAATGGGTCCGGAGCAAGCGTCAAAAGCATTAGCGGCCCTTGAGCAAAACGATCTGAGAGAAGTTTGCAGATTATGTTTGATCTATTATGATAAAGGATATGATCATGGTTTGCAAAATCGCGAAGATTTAAGATTAGAGCGATATTCTTTTGAGAACGAATCGCCGGAAGAGATCGCAAAACACTTAATTAAAATAAGTAATGACAGAATACAAATTAACTGAATATAGCCATAGCTCGGGATGCGGCTGTAAACTCGCTCCTGATGTTTTAGAAAAAATATTACAAGGAAAATACACAGGCTTGAACGATGCGCGTTTATTGGTTGGAAACAATACAAAAGACGATGCGGCGGTTTATGATATGGGCGATGGAATTGCTTTAATAAGCACGGTAGATTTTTTTATGCCCATTGTTGATGATGCTTTTTTGTTCGGACAAATTGCTGCGGCCAATGCCATAAGCGATGTATATGCCATGGGCGGAAAACCAATTTTAGCAACTGCTATTTTAGGATGGCCCGTTTCAAAACTACCTGCCGAGCTAGCAGGGGAAGTAATAAAAGGCGCTAAAGAAAAGTGTGCCGAAGCCGGAATTGTTTTGGCGGGCGGGCATAGTATTGATAGTCCTGAACCATTATTTGGTCTTAGTGTAAATGGTCTTGTAAAAATAGAGCAACTCAAAAAAAACTCAGGTGCAAAACAAGGAGATCTTATTTATATTACAAAAAAGATAGGTAGTGGAATTTTAGCAACAGCGTTAAAGAGAAAAACCATAAGTATCGAACACGAAAAAGACCTAATACTTGAATTGAAAAAACTAAATACCCTTGGCGCTATATTGGGAACCAAGGAATATGTAACTGCCTTAACCGATGTTACAGGATTTGGTTTATTGGGCCATTTGATCGAAATGATGGACGGCGCAAACTTGAGTGCCGAAATAAATTATGGAGCAACTCTATTAATGAATGGTGCCGCCGAATACGCATCAAAAATGATCGTGCCCGATAATTTGTATCGCAACTGGAACAGCTACGAGAAAAAAGTGAAGCTTAATGTGCCCGAATCATTCTTTACCTTGTGTGATCCGCAAACTAACGGCGGATTGTTAGTTACGGTTGATCAAAAACATCAAGGCGAATTTGAAGAAATATTAAAGCAAAACGGCCTCGAGGAATTTGCCCAACCTATAGGAGTAACAAAGCGCCAAAGCGATATACGCGTTGAGGTAAAACAATAAATTCCTTGTTTAAGCAGCTGGTATACAAAACGCGAGGTTAGCCTCATCTAGCCCATTTTAGCTAAATCAATTTAAGTGTGTTTCGCGGTTTTTATTTCGAAGCCTTTATTATATATTTGAGAAATGAGGCATCTTTTAATTGCTGTTACTGTTGTATTTTCTTTTTTTAGCTCATTTGCCGATAGAACTGAGGATTCGTTGCGCTCTATTATTAATAGCGATTCCAATGATTCTTTAAAGATCATAGCCTACACTTCTCTTGCTCACAAGTGCATCACAGAGCCAACTAAGGCGCTGGAGGTGTTAAAAGAAATGGAGGAGATGTGCGACAAGAAATTGAAGAGTCAAAAACTGACAGCGCTTTGCTTGCGTAAGTTGGGGGTTATGTATGGCAATTTGAATTATTTTGATAAAGCCCTTGAGTTTACCTTTAGATCGGCCGATATTTTCGAAAAGCTTAATGATAATGAAGGTTTAGCCAATTGTTATAATAACATTGGAAGTTTTTATAATAATAAAGGAGAATTTACAACAGACAAATTATTTTATAAGCGATCTATAGAATACCACCTAAAGGCCATTGATATCCGAATAGCCATCAACGATACTTCGCAAACCTGCAACTCTTATAATAATATAGGGAATACATATATGTCTATTGAAGATTATGAAAAAGCACTTGAATTCTTCAACAAAGCGAATATTATTTATTCACGCTATAACGACTTTAATTCAATAGAGATGATCAACTCTAATCTAGGAGATTGTTATTTAAGACTAGCGCTTAAGAACAAGAACAACGCCTTGCTAAAGCAATCATTGTATTACTTTCTAAGCGTTCTAAAGAATTATAATGGCACCAACCCAAACGATCGATACGCAGGATCATACATGAGCGTTGGCAGGATCTATTCGGCCATGGGAAATACCTCTTTAGGGATCACTTATCTTGAAAAAGCCATTGCCATGAGTAAATGCATTCGCGACAAGAACATCATAAAAAGCACAGCGGAGCAATTAGCCACAGCGTATGAGCAGGCCGGAGATCACAAGAAAGCCTTAGAGAATTTCCATTTATTTAACGCTTACAAAGATTCTTTATTGAACGAAAAAAGTAGTGGAAACATTGAACAGATGCAGGCCATTTATCAAACATCGCAAAAAGATAGAGAGATAGAAAAACTGAATAATGAAAAAAGGATAAAAGACGCAGAATTATCGAGGCAACGCACCATGATTGCTTCGAGTATAGGCGCCGGATTATCCGTATTAATACTAGTACTTGTATTACTAAGTAGAAGCGCATTAAAGAAAAAGGCGCACAAACAATTAGGAGACGCCTATAAAAAAATAGAAATAAAGAACCAGCAGATAACCGACAGCATCAACTATTCAAAAAGAATTCAAAGCGCCATATTGCCACCCGTTGATCTTGTTTCAAAAAGCTTGAAAGATTTTTTTATTTATTATGCTCCAAAGGATATTGTAAGTGGCGATTTTTATTGGTTCTCTGAAAACGCAGGGAAATTATTTTTTATAGTAGTAGATTGTACAGGCCATGGTGTTCCCGGAGCTTTAATGAGCATGATCGGAAACACCTTGCTTAATGAGATCATCAATCAGAAAGACATTATAGAACCCGGAGAGATATTAAATCAATTAAATAAGGGTGTAAAAAATGCCTTGCGTCAAGCCGGATCTGATATGATTTCGCAAGATGATGGCATGGACGTAAGCGTTTGTTGCATAGATAAAAAAGACCCCTCGGTATTAAAGTACGCTTGCGCTAATCACAGTGTTTTTGTAAAGGCAAACAACCAGGTGATCGAATTAATCGGAGATATTTACTCTATAGGCGGTGATTTTGGAAAAGCAGAAAAATCATTTGAAAGCAAAACACATAAACTTGAGGCTAATAGTTATGTTGTGATGAGCACAGATGGATACTACGACCAATTTGGCGGCCAAACCGATAGTAAATACCTTATCTCGCGCTTTGAAGAGTTGATCCTTAGATCGGAGCTTGATAAAAGCAACACCGCTGAGACCTTTGAAAAGGAGATTTCTAATTGGAAGGGTAAACAAAAACAAACAGATGACATCCTTGTTGCAGGATTCAGGATCTAATTCTTCACCAACTCAAACGGTATTCCGCATAATTTCGAAAAACGCTCACCCGAAGCTAACATATCTTTATCACCTTCGTCGTAGTGCCATTTTATTTTTACAGGATTTGATCTTGAGATCTCGCTAAGGATATTGGCGATCTTGAAGATTTGTTTGGCCGACGCCGTATTGAAGTATTCTAAATTAAAATGAAATTCGGTATTGGCTATTGGCGTTTTAGAATAACCTACTAGCCACTCAACAATTGGATTGTAGAACCAAAACGCGTCTTCAGGAAGTGAACGACCCGATATTTTAAACGCACCTGCTTTATCATCCAATAAAACTTCCGGAGTATCTTCGGTAGCAGCAATACGTATTTCGTTGGCCATTTTAAAACGGGATAGAAACAGAGATGGAAAGAAAAGAAAAATTACTGTCAAAATCAACTAGTGTATAGTCAATTTTATTAGAACTTTTCATGCGCATATCAATGAATCCCAACCCTGCACCTTTTTGCCCCGGCTCAGGATCTTTCATCAATTCCTCTTGGTAAATGGCGTCCAGTTCGTTAAGGGCGCAAGCATTGGCCCTATCTATTTTTGCAGAAAGTTTTGTTATTTTATCTTTGCTGATATAATTTCCTGCCATTACCGAACAACCGGAGTTATCGGTTGTAATAACTAAAACACCGGGCACCCCTAGTACGGCCTCCGAAAGAACGGCACCATGATTACAAACATTCTGTAATAATTCTACCATTACATTAGTGGCTTTTCGTTTGTATTCAACTTCGGTTCGCGCAACGCTTCCTTCTGTCATGGTAAGCAAACTCTTGAGGTTATCATGAGTAAATTGCCCTTGGTAAACCATGCTGATGTTATTTTCATTTGCTATTTGATGCAAGTCGCGCAAACCATTTAAACTACTATTTTGTTCCGAATCACTTTCATTAGCGATCTTGGTTTTAAAATAAAAATAAGAAAGTTTATTGCTAATGGTTTTAAAACTGTAATAGAGTTTGCTGCCCGATCTTCTTGCGATCTCAATTAACCCCAAGCCGGCACCACCTTTTTCTGACAGACCCGAGTTTTCGAGAACATCTTTGTAATAGGCCTTCAGCGAATCGGTATCTAAGGAATTGATCTTATCAATTTTTTGTTGCAGAGATCCAATATGCTCGTTCTCGATCACATTACCGCTTGCCATTCCATATTTACCATCTTTATTTTGAACAACAAAAATAGCTTGGTTATCTTTCGATTGAGAAACATCCTGATGACGCGTGATATTCTGTAGCGATTCAACCATCACAAAATAAACACGCTTTTGTGTTTTTGAAACCTCACCAATAAGGTTCATGTTAGTTTCGGCAAGCGACAAGATCTTATCGGTGAGCGAAGGATCAAAGATGCCTCGATAAACATAGGTAAGAGTGAACTTTTCAAAAAGTTTGAAAATGTCAAACACAAAGTTATTTCGAGACTTATTATCCGCCACGCGTAAAAAAGACTCCAAATGTAGTAAAATCAACGAAAAAATAAAGGAAATCGGGCGTTTTTTTAGGGCTTTGGTCTATTTTCCAATGCAGTAACTTGTGGCCTATGATACACCTCAAATTTTACTGAATTAGCAATAAAACAGAATTGATTTACCTTTTTATGAAGGTCAATTGCCTTGCGGATCATCCAACTCTCGGCCACAACCACAGTGGGATTGAGCACTACCTCTGTAAAATACCCTGCGCCATTACTGGTTTGTATCATTTTGCCTTCGGCATGATCGGTATACTCTACAACAACGATCTTTTCATCGGCACAAAGGTGCAAATACCATAACATATGGCAGGCCGAAAGAGAGGCCAAGAGCATGTCTTCGGGATTATGCTTCTTTTTATCACCTCTAAAAGCAGAGTCGGATGAACACAGTAATTTTTTTTTGCCCTCAATGTCTATTTCGTGGCTACGATCATAAGACTCATAATCTTTGGTGCCCTGGCCTTTGTTGCCGGTCCACTTTACACTAAGCTTATAATGGTGATGCTTAGACATAGGAATGAGAGCTAGGATTTATTATACAAGGTACCTATTTTTCCGCTCACATCAAGGGCTGCAGCGAAAATAAAAAGAAATAAAAGAGCGTTTTTTTGAAACCTTTTCTCGGAAAAGTGAGTATCAAAAGATCGCCAAAAACAAATTTTATTTTTTAAGATTATTCATCTTTATTTGTAATAGATTCAATTAATAGAAAATGATCAGTCAATGGTTTGTGGAACGAAAAAAGTGTCCGGCATGTGCATCTGCCGAATTCAAAACCATTTACGAAAACGCTTATGATAAGGGCCCGGTAAAAGAATATCTTGATGATTTTTATTCGGCGCAAGGAAGGGTAGAACATGAATATTTAAAAGATGCGCAATACGCTCTGTGTGAATGTAAAAGTTGTGGACTTATTTTTCAAAGAGACATTCCTAATGATCATTTAATGGAGCGTTTGTATGAACATTGGATGGACCCTAAAAAAGTTTTTGAACTCAATAAAAAAGAAGAAGACCTAGGATATTACGCGCGATATGCGCAAGAAGTAATGCAGATCATTTCTTTCTTGAAAAAAGAACCTTCATCGGTAAAGATCCTTGACTTTGGAATGGGTTGGGCAAAATGGGCCATGATGGTAAAAGCATTTGGTGGCGATGCTTATGGAATGGAATTATCAAAAGAGCGAATTGAATACGCAAAAGCAAACGGAATTAAAGTTATTAATTGGGATGAGGTTCCAAGTCATCAATTCGATCTTATAAATACCGAGCAGGTATTTGAACATATTCCGGAGCCTTTAGAAACACTAAAACATTTAAGTAAGGGCTTAAAAAGTGGTGGGCTTATAAAAATAAGCGTACCTACCGCTAATGATATTGAACGAAGATTGAAAATAATGGATTGGAAAGCACAGAAAGGAACAGCAAATTCATTGAACGCGGTATCTCCCTTAGAGCACATCAATTATTACAGAAGAAGAACGTTCACAGAAATGGCCGCTAAGACAGGGCTGCAAGAAGTTCAAATACCAATTTCAATACAAAGACAATTCATTACTGATCACAGAGGGCTTAAGCAAAAGATAAAGAATTTTGTATTTCCGTTTTACATCAATGTTCTTAAAAAACGGAATTATGTTTTTTTGAGAAAAGTTTGATCAACGAATATTCAAAAAACCGGCCTTTAGTAAAAGTGAATATTTTAAATATTCATACAACGATTGATCGTATTTTTTTCCGGTAGAGCCCGAAACACCCATAAAATAAGGGAACTCGTTGAAGCGCGAGATGCCATTGATGGTTTGTAGTTTTTCAAAGTACACCATTTCCAAATAATGTTTTTCCGGATCGTTTACGTTCACAAACTCCTCCATTAAGTGAGCCTTAAAAAAAGCCACACTTGTTTTAAAAAATCGCGCATCAACAATTCTAACTTTTCGTTGCGCTCTAATAAAAATCACTTCTTTCGCTTTATTCTTTCTTACGATCGAAGCAATGTTTCTAATAAATATCCTTCCGGTGAGTTTATAAAAAACAGAATCGGGCAGCAATAATTTGCTGTTCATGATAGCGTATTTAATGATCTGTCCTTCGCCATAACCTTTACCTTGGTGGCTAATTTTTTCGTAATTGCCTTCAAAAACAAGAGGTTCTAATTCTACATTCTTACTTTTCGCAAATCTTACTATCTCCGAATAATCGTAATTATAATTGGTGTTCTCGCAAAACACGATCTTTTCAAAAACACCTTCTTCGATGATCCTTTTTATGTTTTGTAAATATTCTTGCAAGCGTAATTTGGGATCCAAAAGGTGAGTGAATGGTGTTTTAGAAGCGGCAGGATCAACGCTTGCGGTTAATAAAAGTATTTCGGTACTATTAGCCATTTGATTTTAACCGAGAAGAAATGGATACAAGAATAGGCTTTATAAAATCTGTTTCTTTAAGCAACACCAAGGTAATAACATAACAAAGGCCACCTGTTAATATCATGGCCGCGGTATTTAATAGTTTGAACGGAGGAATAAAATGATTTAGCGTCATTACAACAGCACACATAATTACGGTTGCTAAAATATAGCGTAAGGGTTTTTTAAATGTTGCCGCTTCAAAGAATTTTCGATTCACAATAAAAAGAGTGATAAAAATAAAGAACTCTGCTAAAACAGAACTTATTGCGGCGCCAATGGCGTTGTAATGCGGGATTAAAATAAGGTTAGAAATAACATTAACCGCGGCACCTATTAAAATTGCTATTAAGAACAGGCGCTCTTTGTTGAGTGGATATAATATCTGCATACCAAATAAATTGTTCATGCTTACAAGAAACATAAGAATAGCTAACAGTTCAATAACTTGATGCGCGGGATAGAAATTCATTCCCGAAAATAAAACAATAATAGAATCCGATAAAATAACAATTCCGGCAATGCAAGGAAAAGACAAAAAACAAATGAAATTAAAACTTAGCTTAATAAGATCGTTGAACTGCTTCATTTCGTCGTTTTTTACATGAAGCGAGGCGCGAGGCAAAAGTACTGTTGAAAGCGCTAACACAACTGAAATGAGAACTCTTACTATTTTGATGCTTGCCGAATAAAAACCCACCTCTTCGTTACTTGATATTTGTCCGAGCATCACTACATCAAGACTTAAGTATATGCTCCCTGCCAAGGCCATGGAAGAGGTGATGAGAATTGACCTCAGGTGTTCGGAGAATGAGCTGATAATAAATTTGAGATTAAAATGTTTTAAAAGCGCTTTACCGTGTTTGCTTAAAACGTAAGAAAAATTAAACAGCGAATTACCCCCAACTCCAATGGCAAGTAACGCGGCATAAAGCAGCACATCGTCATTGGACCTAATGAAAATAAAAATAAGTACCAGAGAGATCATTTTTAGAATTACATTTCGTATCGTTATAAATTTGTAATTCTCTGTGCCTTGAAAATACCACTCCATATCCAACAATGAGAAAAGTATGAGAGAACTGTTGATGAGGATGAGCTGTGGTTCTTTTCCAATAAAGTTGAAAAAAACAAGAAATGCCAAAATAGAGTATGAAATTATAGCAAACACAATGTTGATCGAAAACACACCGGCCAACTTTTTTTGAAGCGCAGGAAGATCATTTCGATGTTTTGCTACTTCCCTTAAGCCGTATACAGGGATGCCCAAACTTGAAAAAAGTACAAAATAACTCACAAAAGCTTCGGCATAATTTACTCTACCAATTCCTTCGGGCAATAAAATACGCGAAACATAGGGGAATACGATCAGCGGAAAAACAATTTTAATAAGTGTATTTATTAAATTGAAGAAAAAGTTATGTTTAACCGAAGGAAGCGCCATTTTTGTAATTTTAATGTTAGTGATTTATTCAATGAAGCCTAGGTATAAAAAAGTATATTTTCAATACCCAAATGTTTGTAATATTAGGCCCGTTATGAGGGATAAATCGATGAAAAAGAAGATATTTGAATGACCGCATAATCAGCGCCGATGCTGCTTTTATTAATAAAACGGGTCAAAAATGAATAAACCGTCGATAACCCTTATTACCATCGTTTACAATGGGCAAAAGCACATTGAAAAAACCATACAAGCGGTGATAAAGCAAGGATATCAACCTTTGGAGTATATCATTATTGACGGAGGGTCGACCGACGGAACACTTGATATTATTCGTAAATACGAAAGCCACATCTCCTATTGGAAGTCGGAACCCGATAACGGGATCAATGATGCATTCAACAAAGGTTTAAAGCAAGCCAAGGGAGAGCTCATTGGTTTTACAAATTCCGACGATTGGTTGGAAGACAACGCACTTGAAACGATCGCAAAAAATTATCAGCCGGGAAAGATCGTATATGGTAATGTGCGTTTTTGGAAGAATGAAAAGGAGATCAACATTTCTAAAAGTGATCACACACGATTACGAGAAGGAATGACCATGGCGCATCCTGGTGTTTTTGTGCCAAAAAAACTTTACGATCAATATGGATTTTTTGTGACAGATCTTAAAATAGCGTCGGATTATGAGATCATGGTTAGGTTCTTTGTAAATAAGGTTGAGTTTATAAAGACAAACGCAGTTGTTGCCAACATGAACCTTGGAGGAATAAGCCACACACGCTGGGTTTTGGCCATAAAGGAAGATCTAAAAGTTAAGAACACTTATTTCAAAAATAAAGTTTTAAATTATTGCTATTTTTTGAAACAATTTATTTACCTTTTCTTTGAAAGAGCCCTAAGAAAACTCGACTAACGCCATCGATCAACCACAACATATTCATTCGACCTGGATGCGTTTTGCACAAGCCGCAAAACCCGCTTATAAACTGAATGGCTTTAACGTGTTTGTCATTTTTATTGCACTTTTTGCAATAGCACAATTATTATATCCCGTCTTATCAATTTTGTCGATGCCGTTTTTGTTGCTGGCTTTTGCATTATTTGCCTACCTGCTGGTAAAAGGAAACACCAACGATCTTTTTATATTTTTAGTTCTCACCTCACTTACGCGAATAGTGTTGCCAAGCAATTTTAGAGAAGTATCATTGTTTATCCCGGCACTTATTGCTCCGGTAATTGTGGCAAAAAACCTTTATAAATTCAAGAACATGAAAAAATTGTATCTGAACAGTCTTCTGTTTCTCTTCTTTTTGTTTGTTGTAATTATTTCTTACCAAATAATAAATAAGATGCAATTGCCCGGATTTCTTGGATCTCAAACCGGCAACTCCGGATTTTTAAACAGATGGAATTTAATTAATAACCTAATTGTTTTTGCTACAGTATTCATTGGGTTCAATATGGAGATCCTTAATTATTTAATTCAGAAGATCAGTTGGCTTTACGCATTTGTACTTTCAGTGTCTATTATGATGATATTGTTTGGCGTTAACAAGATCCCGCTATTCAACACTTTTAGCTGGACGGTTATTGTTGAAAATCAATCTTCAAAAAAAATGATCATAGCCGGCACAGCAGCCATTATGTTAATGTTATATCAATTAGCGTTTAAAAAACGCACTACAACATGGCTTGGCATTTTGTTTATCCTAATTATTGGCGTTGCGCTTTCGGGATCAAGAACCGCATTCCTTTCATATTTTTTATTACTCATCTTTGCTTATATGATATATCATCGAGTTCTTATAAGAGGTATTTTACTAATGATACTTTCTTCAGGAATTATTTTCGCATTATTGCTTTCACCATTGGTGTTACTTGTTCCAGATAAATACCAACGCCTTGTAGTTATCTTCCCTTCAGAATTTTATTCCGGCGATCTCGCAAAATTAAGAAGCAGCGCGGCCGCAAAGAGCAGTAATTTTAGATATGAAATGTGGACAAAAGCATTTGATAAACTAAAGGATCATCCACTCACCGGTGAGGGAATAGGTGTTCCAAAAGCGCAATATGATCTTGGCGCCGAGGGATTAGGCGCTTTCCAAAAAATAGACTCAAAAATATTGATCGAAGATTTTATGAATTCGGGAAGCTTGCACAACACTTTTGTTTCTATTGCTTATATTTTTGGAATCCCCGCTGCGATAGTTTTTTTTATTTTTCTGGTATCACTATTATTAAGAACATATAGGCTAACACAAATTTATACGGGAGAATTAAAGGCTACCTATGTTTTTTTTACACTGATCATACTAAATTACATCATTCAAACATTTATTTCTGATATTCATTACAGCATGGAGTTTTACCTTTTTCTAGCAATTATTATTAAAACAACCTTAATGGCCCCAAAACTTGCGCTAACGGAGGAGATAAGATCAAACAAGGCATGAGCATACATCCATTTATTTCGGTGATCATACCAACCTATAACAGAGAAAAATGTCTGTTGGATACCCTGCACTCTATACTTCAGCAAACTTATCCGCAATTTGAGATCATTGTTATAGATCAAAGTGAAATAATAAGCGAGGAAAAAAAGCACCTTATAAAAAAAGAGCCTGTAAAGATTCGCTATTTTCAAACAGAAGACAGAGGAAGATCACTGGCAAAGAATTATGGGATCTTGCAAGCAAAAGGCGATCTGATTTTATTTTGCGACGATGATATTTTGGTAGACGCGGGTTTTTTGGAAACGCATGTCAATATTTATAAAATAGATCCACTCATTGCCGCGGCTTCATGTCGTTTAGTTGAAGAAGGCGATCCTTCGCGTGCTGTGGAAAGTCCTCTCAGAACAACAGTCTATGGAAAACTGGTAAATAAACCTTGGTCAACCACTTCAAGCTATGTAAGCTCTTTGAATGGAGGGAACATGTCGTTTAAAAAAGAAGTTTTAAGTAAGGTTGGTTTTTTTGAAGAGTATTTTGAGGGAACCTCCATGGTGGAAGAGCCTGATGTTGCCTACAGAGTTATCAAAAGCGGATATAAAATTTATTTCTGCGCAGATACAACCGTAAAGCATTTCCCTCAGTATAATGGCAACGTTGCCTATATGAAGGAGAAAAGAGCAGAGTGGTTTTACTTTTACTTTTATAATTTGTTGATCTTTTATACCAAATACAAACGTAGTATTAATTTGCCAATTGTATTTGTTTACACTTTGCTTGTTTGTACAAAACATATTATCATTCATAAAATGCCGCTAAGTAGTTATGGCAAAATGTTTAGAGGATTTTTCGGGGGCATTAAAAAAGGAAACGAAATTTACGAGGTAGAAAAAGCCTCACCTTATTTTTCTAATTACCGTTTGCCAAAGCAAAAAATAAAGCAAGTACATGGCTAAACTGATCATATCTATAGTAACATGGAATTCGGCAGAGAGCATTGAGGCCTGCATTAATTCGGTATTAGCACAATCGTTTACCGATTACGAATTTTATATTTTGGATAACGCGTCAAAGGACAATACCTGTGCGATCATTGAGAAGTTAGGCAATAAAAAAATAAATCTAATTCGTTCGAGCGAAAATAGAGGATTTTGCGGTGGCCATAATCAAGTGATCAATTCTACTAAAAGTGAATTTGTGTTGTTGGTCAATCCCGACATCATCATGCGGCCCGATTATATTGAAAAAGCATTGGCTACCATGACCGAAAAAAACAATATAGGAACAGTTTGTGGTTTGTTGGTGCAGTCGAATGAAAATAACGCGACCATTGATAGTGCAGGACTCACACGTTTGCCTTCCTGCATTATGAGCTTAATTGATCATGGAAAAAGAATAAACGAGACTGAACTAAAAAAGAAAGAAGTGTTTGGAGCCGACGGCGCTTTGCCTTTCTACCGAAGAGCAATGATAGATCATGTTTCTATAAACGGGAACTTTTTTGACGAATTATTTTTTGCACACAAAGAAGATTGGGATGTGTCGTGGCGCTCATCTATTTATGGGTGGAAAACAGTTTTTGATCCTCAGTGCAAAGCCGTGCATCCTCGTGTATTTAAACCCGGCGACCGAAAGGTAAGAAAGACAATGTCGGATCAAATAAAGATTGACGCTGTAAAAAATCAATTGATACTTTTGAAGAAGAACCTTTCGGCCGGTGAATTTTTCGCTAATTTTTTTAAGATCGTTCCCCGACAGCTGGGGATATTTTTTTATATCCTTCTCTTCGAACGCTCTTCACTAAAAGCGTACAGCATTTATTTAAAACACAAGCGTGAAATAAAGCAAGCGCGAAAGGTTGTTCAAAGCAACAGAAACACTGCGCCAAATCCATGACCGATACAGTGAACATATTATCTGTGAACATCTCTAAAAGAAACTTAGGGGAGACCACCGATCTATTAAGTAAATGGATAGACGAGAAGCAAAAGAAACGCTTGTGTGTAACGCCCGTGAATTGTGTGCTTTGGGCCTATAGAGATGTGAATCTAAGAAAAATTTACAATACCTCCGATCTTAACTTAGCAGATGGCGTACCATTATTATGGGCATCAAAATTATTTGGTCAAAGAATTCGCGGAAGAGTAACCGGACTTGATCTTTTACCGGCGTTTACAAAAGTGTCGAACGAAAAAGGCTACAGCATCTTTCTTTTAGGAGCCAAAGAAGGCGTTGGACAAAAATTAGCGAATACATTTAAACAGCAATATCCTAATTTAAAAGTAGTAGGAGTTTACTCACCGCCCTTTGCCGAAAAATTTTCGGA
>JAGPDW010000195.1:0-5396 GCA_018057345.1 Bacteroidia bacterium
GGATAAATAGCCGCTTTTAACTGCCCAATTTTCGGAAGGCTTTTAAAATAATTCGCAGGTCGTTTTCGGCTTTATATTCTTTTGAATAGTTAAGTAAAAGTAAATTGAATTTTTCACCATTTACGGCAGTTTCAAATTCATCAGCCGGTGTAAGCACGGATGGTTTGATAGCGGGAAGATCTTTACGAATTGTATTGCCATAGCCAACCCATGTGTTTATTGCAAAGAACACTTTAAGCGTATTTAAAATAAACTTACCTGGGTTTTTTTGCATGATCATAACTATTGGAAACAGTAAAAGTAAGGATCCTGAAATAGAAAGATCGAGTAAACGTTTTTTACGTTTGTTTTCAGGCCTCGCCACATTATTAAGATCGATCACATATAATTCGCCGGCAGTATCAATGCTATTACTTCCAATAATAGAAAGGCTTTCGGGTGGCGCAATTTTAAATTCAATATCTTTTGCCACCAGCGACAACATTTTATTAATGATGTTTTGCGAGGAGATGTTTTTAGCGCAAAAAATAACTTCATTGATCTTATGTACTTCAATTACCTCATCTATTTGCGTAAAACTGCCAATGTAATTTGGGTTCTTTACCCCGTTTGATTCGTTACTTACAAAACCAATAAAATGAGGCTTTATACTTGTTTGTTTTAGCAGATCACTTACGCGTTTAAATTCTTCTTCATCGCCAATAATAGCAATGAATTTTTGTTCGGCTTCGGCATTCAATTTAAATTGTTTGATGCCGGCAAAGCTATATATAACTCTAAGCGCCATATAAACCAAACAGGTTGAAACCGTGCCCAAAAGAATGAGTGCGCGCGAAAAACGATAGTATTCGGGCAATAATGAATAAACAATTAAAATAAATGCAGAACCTGTAAGTACGCCTCTAATAATGCGTTTTAATTTAAGCGGTTGATCATATCCTCCACTTAAATAAGAGAAGAACATCCAAATAAGTGTATAAACGGGGAACGCGAAATTTATGGTGCGCGCCGAATAAAAATTGGGATACAATTTAAAGTTCAATTCATACCCTGTTTTTAAAGCATAAAGTGATAATAAGATGCACGCAAAATCAATAGCCGGGAAAAAGAGTTGCTTTACAAATCGCATGGTGATAGCTGCAAAAGCGCGTAAGTAAATAGCGAGGTAAATAAAAAAAATATAAGCTCCTGCTCCTTTATTGCTAAAATGCTTCTTGGCAAAAATGGCCATGGCTTTATAAAACACCACTACATAATTCACACTACTTTTTTTGGTGCTTTCTCCTTTGTAATGAATGATGCTTGAATCGGCAAAATAATAATTCTTATATCCAGCCTGTGTGATCCTATAACTCAGATCCACATCTTCGCCATACATAAAAAATGTTTCATCCAATAAACCAATTTTATCCAATACCTCTTTGCGAATAAGCATAAATGCTCCGCTTAAAATATCTACCTGGTTGGTTTTATCTTTATCTAAAAACGTTAAGTGATATTGTCCGAATTTTTTTGACTGTGGCATTAACTTGGCCAAGCCAAATATTTTATAAAATGCCACCCAGGGTGTTGGCAAACCGCGTTTACTTTCGGGCAAGAAATTTCCTTTTCCATCCACCATTTTTATGCCTAAACCTCCTGCGTTAGGATGCTCGTTCATAAAAGCAATGATCTTCTCGAAGGTATCTTCCTGAACAACGGTATCGGGGTTTAACAACAAAACATACTTCCCGTTTGCCTGCTTAATTGCCTGATTATTTGCCACAGAAAAACCGGTATTGGTATCATTACTAATGAGCTTAACTTGAGGAAATTTTTGCTTTACTAATGCTACCGATCCGTCAACTGAGTTATTATCAACTACAAATACTTCTGACTTAATACCTTTGAGGGCGCCAAATACCGAATGAAGGCATTGTTCTAAAAAATGCTTTACATTGTAATTAACTATAATAACGGATAGCTCCAATAGTACAAAAAACGCAAAAAGCACCGAATAATTATAATTGTGGGCATTATTTATTTTTTTAACTTTGCCCTGCTAAAAAATGAGGTCTAAAACCTGGTCTTTTGGCCAGTTCTAATAGAACTAAAAAAGTAAATGGTCTCGTAGCTCAGTTGGATAGAGCACAAGTTTTCTAAACTTGCGGTCCTTGGTTCGATTCCAAGCGGGATCACTGGTGCCAAACCAAAAACCCTCACAGTTTAAAATTTAATTTTAAGCGGGCTGAGGGTTTCTTTTTTGTTATAAAAAAGTGCGCACTAGGCGCCCTTCATTGATCTAGTGTTTTTTCTTATCGTCCTTCTCTTTATCCTCTTCTTTTTTCAAGAGCTTTCCATCTCCGTCAAAAATATAATCCACACCATCAATTTCGGCTTCATATTCGTTTACACCGGTTGCTGTGGTTATTTTAGAAGCTTCTTTGATCTTTTTATCAGGCATGTTTTTATTTACATAGTCTATTATCGTTTTTGGTAATGCCGAAACAGCTATTTCCATTTCATTTTGATGAACATTACCTGTTGCATCCATTGCTACGCTGTGCTCCACTTTACCAATTTCATACTCTGCTTCGTAAAAGTCACCTTCCTTTTCCCACTTTTCAACTTTTGCAGTCGGGTAATTTTTTTTGAATGATTCTTTAACTGCAGCGGGAACATCTGCTTCTTTTAATTTTTGTGCGTAAGCCGAACCAACAGAAAGGCTCAAGACTAAAAATAATATCGCTGTTTTCATGTGTTACAAAATTAATTTATATTAAATGTAGCTTTTAAAAAAGTAGCGTCAAAGAACTATCATGCTGTTTTAACAACCTCAGGCATTCGTTCTCTATCAATAACCGATAAGCGTTTCATGGCACTTACTTCAATGGTTATAAAATCATACTCCTCCACTACTTTTCCTTTTAATTCGTAGCAACCCGGACCAATAAATGGAAATGTTCGAGCCGAAGGAGGAAAATGAACGGTATCTATCCAGGCGCCTTCGGTATCAATAAATGTTCCGAAATACATTTTGTCGCCCTTGCTTGTATAAGTAGTTTTTACGGTGATCAAATAGCCAACTATGGTAACTTCTTTGTTTACATAACCACTTAATTGTTTTGAAAGTAATTTACTCGTTACTTTTTCTTTTAAGAGTTCGAACGGTGAACATAACGAAAAACCAAGCAGCTCGATCTCGTCAAACGCTTCGTCGATGGGCGATTCGTTAAGCGTTGGGAACTTCCAGGTCTTTGGTCGTAATTCAAACAACTCCTCATTCTTTTGCTTTTGAGGTTTTATGAGGGCGTGGATCTCCCACAATAATTCTTTTTTATTTTTTCCGGTAAATCTAAAAGCTCCGGCGCGCACCAACAAACGCATTTGCTCTACCGAAATTTGTACGCGCTTTAAAAAATCATCTACATCAACAAATGCACCATTTTTTTCTCTTTCTTCAATTATTAATTCGTATGTGTGATGTTCTATTTCGTTGATCATTCCAAAGCCTAAGTAAATTGTTTTGTCTTTCAAATAACAAAGTGCACCACTATTATTTACGCATGGCAAAACCACAGTAGCGCCGTGCAAACGCGCTTCGTGTAAATACAATTCTTTGCGATAAAATCCACCGCCATTATTTAAAGTGGCCACCATGTATTCGATAGGATAATACGCTTTAATATATAAGGCCTGGTAACTTTCAACGGCATAACTGGCCGAATGCCCTTTTGAAAAAGCGAAATTGGCAAAGCTTTCTATTTGTACCCAAATATCTGTCACTAATTTTTCGTCGTAGCCTTTCGCAGCACAATTATTAAAGAATTTTTCTTTCACCACATGAAATTCGTTTCGTTGTTTAAATTTCCAGCTCATGCCTCGGCGTAAATAATCGGCGTCGGTTAATGTAAGATCTGCAAATAAATGTGCTACCTTGATCACATCCTCTTGGTAAACCATCACGCCGTAAGTTTCTTCGAGCAGATCGTACAATACAGGCAAAGTTTCGCGCGCTTTTTTCCGTAGGTGCTCATTTCTAAAACGGATAATATATTCGCGCATCATTCCGCTTTTTGAAACACCGGGGCGAATGATAGAACTTGCAGCCACCAATCGCAAATAATCATCGGCTCTTAGCTTTGTAAGCAGCATGCGCATGGCGGGAGATTCTACATAAAAACAACCAATGGTCTTTCCTTCGCGTAATAATTCCTTAATGCGTTCATCATCTTTGAAGTCGGACACTTTATGCATATCCAATTGCACACCTTGATTTTCTTTAACGATCTGAATGGCGTCTTTTATTTTTGCCAAACCGCGCTGACTCAAAATATCAAACTTATACAAACCAATATCTTCTGCTTCCAACATACTAAATTGTGTTGTGGGATATCCTTTCGGCGGCATGCTGGTGGCGCTGTAATTTGTGATCTCTTCTTGAGAAATAATGATGCCGCTGGAGTGAATGCTTAAATGACTCGGAAAACCTTTTATGAGACCGCTATATCTTAAAACCATTTTACTTATGTTATCAAGATCTTTATAAGCAGAAATATCTGTGGTTTGCAATCTGTCTATTTCTCCAACGGGCAAACCAAACACTTTTCCTAACTCACGAACAACGGCATCTTTTTGAAATGTATTATAGGCTCCTAATAATGCAGTGCGTTTATGGCCGTAAGTATCAAAAATATATCGCGTGATGTCGTCGCGATCGGTCCACGAAAAATCGATATCAAAATCGGGTGGATTAGTACGTGCCGGATTTATGAAACGTTCAAAATACAGATCAAGATCAATTGGATCCACATCGGTGATGCGTAATAAATAGGCCACAATACTATTGGCGCCACTTCCTCTTCCTACATAGTAATAATCTTTATGTTGTGCGTAGTTCACAATATCCCAATTGATGAGAAAATACGAAGCGAAATTCATATCTTGAATGATCTGAAGTTCTTTTTCAATGCGCTTCATTACTTCGGGCGTGGGCTTGGTGTAGCGATAACTTAAATTTTCCATACACTTAGAGCGAAGTAAGTTCATATCATCGGCAAGCGAGGTTGTAAAATATTTTAAATTCTTATTGGCAAATTTTCCATAGGTAAAATCAATGGTACATGAATTTAAAATGGCGGCTGTATTTGAAATGATATTGGCATACGATGCATATGCAAAATATAATTCCTGATGTGTGTATAATAATTCGTCAGCATTTGCCTGTTCATTTGCGGGTAATTTGCTTAATAAATTATTAGTATCGATAGCGCGAAGTAAACGATGCGCATTGTAAAATTTCTTTTCGGCAAATGTTAAAGGTTGTTGCGCCACAAATTTTTTGGTGTGTTTTTGCGCGTTCATAAATGCCATACTTTCGAGTTCTTTTACTGATACTCCAATAAATTCATTTTCGC
>JAGPDW010000196.1:0-5388 GCA_018057345.1 Bacteroidia bacterium
GTCATAGAACGAGCGTAATTCATCTTCTAATAAATCAAAGTAGGGCGAGTTCTTATACGCGCTTGTAATGAAGCGCCAATGTTGTTTTTGCCAATCTTCGGCGTAACTTATTTCAATGTCTTTTACAGGCGCATGTTCAGTATATTTTTTTACCGGTATACTTAAACTTAGTTCTCCATTAGCGCTCAATATTTTTGTGCGGTTACGGTAACTTTGTTTTTGGTAATGTTCGTATAGGTCGATGCAAATTGAATCTGCATTCAACACAAAATACAGGTATTGTATATTGGGCCAATAGGCACTGCCCAAAACTATTTTCATGGTTTATCCTTATGAACTAAAACTCCCAAAACTTTTCCTTTGATATAACTTTTTGGTAAAAATCCCCATTGGCGGCTATCAATGGCATTATCGCGGTTATCGCCCATTACAAAATAATAATCCTGTTTTACTTTGTAATGTTTGGTTAGTTCATCATTAATAAAAATAGAATCGCTCTTTATCTCTAATTTATTTTTTTCGTAAGAGGTAATTATTTTGAAATAGAGTTTTATGCTTACGGTATCTAAAGTCAAAGTATCATTCTTTTTAGGCACGTACAATTTCCCAAAATTATCGGCATTCCACGAAAACAAACGCGAGTAGGGGAAAGCGCGCTCATCGTATATATCCGCTTTTTCGGTGCGCATTTCCATGTTCTTTACAAAGTACAAACGCTTTACACTATCGGCTTGCGAATTGGTTAACGAGTAAGCGTATTTTCCTTTTTTAGAAATAGAACCGCCTTCGTATAATTTATATCGCGCTTTAGTAAGCGAATCAATTTTGGCCGTATCTGTATCTAAAATATAATTGAATTTAATACTGAGCGGATCATCAAAAATGCGATCATTGGTAAAAATGGTTTTGTTCATGATCATTACCGTATCTCCGGGCTCAGCAACTAAGCGCTGCATAAAAAATGCTTTTTTCTCGCCACTATCTTTTGCCGGAAATTCAAAATACAAAACGTCTTCTTTTTCGTAATTAAACACCAATTTATTTACAAATACAATATCGCCTTTGTGAATGGTATCGGCCATATCGGCGCTGTTTACCACGCAAAACTCAAATACAAAGACTTTTAAAATGAAAAACGTGAACAAGGCAATGATCCCGTTAACGAACCACGTGAATTGTTTTAGATATAAGAAAATTTTATTTAACACCTTTGGCTTTTGGTTTCATCTTTTCTTTACGTAAACGGTTCCATCTGGTTACACCCCAAATGGCGAAAATTGTTACCAAAAATGGTATTTTAATTGAATGTAGTTTACCATCATCTACATAGCACAGGAATCTATCCCAGCGATATTTGCCCTCTTTACTGTTTTTAAAGAGTCCTTTAACAAAACTTGCTCCACTTATTTGGTTCTTCTCCGAATATTTAATGCTTAACCATACAAAAAACGGTGAGCCTACAATATGATCAAATGGTACTAATCCCCAACTTCTGCTATCCGCGCTATTATGACGGTTATCTCCCATCATAAAATAATAATCTTGTTTAAAGGTATAAGACGTGATAGGTTTTCCATCGTACAAAACATCTTTTCCTTTTACTTCTACTTGATGAATCCCATCATCGTAAGTGTTCATCGCTTTTTCGTACAAGCAAACGTTGTGCGTATCAATAGGAACAGTTAATCCTGCTTTTGGTATTATAAGCGGACCGAAATTATCATTGTTCCAACCAAAGGCCGATCGGTGAGGGAAAACTCGCGCATCGTATTCGCCTTTTGGCTCTACATATTTTTTTACTGATAGTACACCCGGCATTTGTCGCACTTTATCTGCAACATCAGCAGGCATATTTAAATAATACGTGGTGGTATCACCATTTCTAATTAATTCTCTGCGCACCGCCTCATCCGCGTAAATATCTAATTCGTCCAGTAATTTTTGATTAGTTAAGGTTGGAAATCCTCCTTCTTTACTTTGAGTGATCTCGCCAAACAACGAATTGTTGGTGGCTACATAATAATAATGCTGCGCTTTTTCGGGTGTTGCTTGTTTTTTGTCGTTTATATGAACTTCGCCATCTCGTACTTCAAATTTATCGCCTGCAATAGCCACACAACGTTTTACGTAGTGTTCGCGCTTATCAACAGGACGAGCAACAATTTTTCCAACTTTTACTTCGCCTAATGGATTGCTATCATCATTCAAATAATTGCGCGCCATCATCATGTAATAAGCATCTGTTTTACTTGAATCGTATTGCAGACCTTTCATTTTCATGTCGTCGGCAAGATCGCGCACTACTTGATAATAACTTCTATCCTGAAAATTCAATAACACTGTATCTCCATCAGGATAATTAAAAACAACAATATCGTTGTTCTCTACGTGTCCAAAACCCGGTAAACGGAAATAAGGAAGTTTTAACCACTCTAAATACGATTTTGTATTTGCTCCCGGAATAGTATGATGCGCAAACGGAAACGAAAGTGGTGTTTGCGGAAGTTTTGGTCCGTACGCGAATTTATTCACAAAAAGAAAATCTCCCACCATGAGTGATTTCTCTAAAGAGGACGTTGGAATAGTAAATGCTTCAATAAAATATCCGCGAATGATAGAAGCGGCGATGATGGCGAACACAATAGGATCCACCCAATTTTTAATAACCTTACTTGGTTCGATCTTGAATTTATCAAGTCCAACAAATTTGGCTGTTGGGTCCATTCCAATTTTCACAAAGAACACATAGGGTAAAATAGAAGCGAACCAAAGATCGTTATTGCTTGGTTTGTTGAAAGCGCGCGCCACATTAAAGCCGTAAACGCCGTACATCATAATGTTCACACCCGGAACTATCATGATGAGAGCCCACCACCATGGTTTTTTAAGCGCTTTGCTTAATTCAATAAAATTGTAAATAGGCACCCAAGCCTTCCAACTATCAATACCGGCTTTTGCAAATAGTTTGCTTAAACCAAAAAACGAAGCTAATACTAGAACTAAAAATATATAATTACCCATATGATTGCGAAATTGTAAAAATAAACTTATTAGTGAAACTACAATAGGGGGAAGGTATTGTGTTTTTAGCTTTTTTTACAAGTTTTGAGCAGGTTTTCGTTGTTTTAACCACGGAGGAGCACTTAGGACACATAGAGGTTCATAGAGAAATATCCTTCTCTGACCTCCGTGTACCTCTGTGAAAAAACTCTGTGGGCTCTGTGGTTAAAAAGCTAGGCTCTTTTTAAAGTAATTCCAAATTGGATCATCAACAATAGGCCAAGCAGAAACCTTTAGTTTCTCATTCTTTATAGGCTGTTCAAACTCTAACATATAGCTATGAAGATGAATAAAGCCTGCTTTATTGCTTCTATCAAATCCATATTTAAGATCGCCTTTAATGGGGCAACCAATAGCGCTTAATTGAGCGCGGATCTGATGATGACGACCTGTATGAAGTTTTATTTTTAAAAGTGTGTAATTATCCGATGTGGCCAAGATCTCGTACTCCAATTTTGCTTCTTGTCCGTGCGCTACAGGTTTTATATGTGCTTTAGAGGTATTGCTCTTTTCGTTCTTTAAAATATAATGAACTAACGTATCTTTTTCTTTAGGTGGACGGTTTTTTACAACAGCCAAATAATACTTTTCAATTTTCCCTTCGCGAAACACTTCATTTAAGCGCGATAAGCCTTTACTTGTTTTAGCGAGTATCACTAAACCACTCACAGGTCTGTCTAAACGATGCACCAATCCGCAAAACACATTTCCGGGTTTTTTATCACGGATCTTAATGAAATTTTTTACTTTATCGGTAAGGGCAATATCTCCGGTTTTATCTCCTTGCACAATTTCAGAGGGCAATTTATTTACGATCATGATGTGATTATCTTCGTAAGCAATTTGCTCGGGCCAAATACTGGTGGGGTTTACATTATAACTCATCGTATGCCCGTTTTGGTGGTTTTCTTTTTCACTTTAAAAATAGCGTTGAATTTATACTCAATTCCTTTTGAGGGTGCAGTAGCAGGAGAAAGCGCCAATGTTCCGTAATTATTGATCAAAAAATAAGCTTCGGTTCCAATAACATTATACAATTCCTTTGCCGTTTGTTTTACACCTCCCACATTGTTGAACCAAATGGGCCAATCGTATTTTGGATTTTGTTGAATGTATTCCATAAATGAATTTAAGCTATCATCCAAACATACGCTTACAAAGTTCATTTTGTCTTTGTATTTTTTTCTTAGGTCGGCAATTTTGGCCATTTCCTTTAGTGTTTCGTTATTTTTGGTAGAAAAGAAATTGAGATAGGTCCAACGTCCTTTTGCTTTTTCAAACGATTCTAAACCGCCAAATCGTCCACGCGCAAAGAACATAGGAGCGGGGAGACCGGGTTGCATTTTAAAAAAGTTCTTGAGCATATAATCGGTGAGCAATTTATGTTCTTCAATTTTTGTAGTGGTGTTTATTTTTGATGTAATAGCTTCAATGGATTCGGTATTAAATTCAGGATTAAAATACATTTCCCACAAATTTCGAATGATCACTAATTCGCGCAAGCTATCATTCTTTAAAAATTGATCGCCACGGCAAAAATCATTTAATTCTTGCAAGCTAGCATCTTGATTAATGATCTTATACAGGGTAGTTCCTTTTTTAGAAGAAGCCAATGTATTGAGGTAATTATTAAAACACTGCGCAAAAAAACTCATGTACTCAAAATTATGATACTGGATCTTTTTATTGGCGATGAAGGCATTGATCAACGCTTTTTCTCCGCGCGATAAACTGGCGTTGATGCCTGCAATTTGGTAAGTATAGTAATTGATGAAATAAGGATCCTTAATACCTGCATAACGTTTATCGCAAAGGATCTTTAATGAATCGGCCCTTTTAAAAAGCATATTGTGCGTTAAGAACTGATTTCCTTTGGGTGTAAAAACGTTGGTGTACAATTCTTCATAATCAAAAATGAGCATGTTCAATTCAGTGGTATCACCACCAATTAAACTCAAATTTACCGGAAGCTCTGCATTTTCGTAATATTTAAATTGCTCATCTATTTCCGGAAAAAGAATTCCGTACACATAATCGGGTTTTACATATAACTTCCCAATATAATTATCAATTTGAACAAATACCGGTTGTGTATACGAGGTATGAAATTTCAATTCAAAATAGCCATCTGCCGCAACGGTATCAGTAGCTTCTTTTAATTTTAATTTGGTAACAAGATCCTGATAGGTAAAAACATCAATTCGCTTATTGATATGCGATTTATGCGCTTTGCCTTTAATGGTAACGTTTTGAGCCAATACTGTCCCAAAAAGCCCAATAAAAATTAGCGCGTATGTGAGATGTTTTTTGATGGTTTTAAAGATAACG
>JAGPDW010000197.1:0-5336 GCA_018057345.1 Bacteroidia bacterium
TCATACCTCTGTCTGTTTTCCAACCCTGGGTATAACTTGTATACGCTTTATTCGCTTCCGTTACTCGGTTGTAATACTTACGCAAAAGTTCCTTAGCGCGCTCGTTGCTTGCGCCAATTGTTAACCAAAAATTATCGATACATAATTTTTTATCGAAGGCATTTTTACAATTCTCAAACTCTATTTTGTTCATGATATAGCGCGTGCAATTGATCATTTCGCCAATATCGCTTACACCGGGATACGCTTTTTCAAATGTAAATAAGGATAAACCATCTTGTTCGGCGCTTAATGATCGCAAATGATAAAAACCTCTTGCTGGCATTGCTAATTCTGCGCTTTTTTCAAGTCTAATTGTGAACGTGCTATCGGGTTTATACTTAAATTCATCTTGCTTTGCAGTTGAAAAAGGAGGCAAAGCAGGTCCAAATTCCTTAAAGAAACAATCTACATAAATTATCTGTCCCTGATTTACATTTGATTCTACCTTCACAATATCTCCGGCATAAAAACTGTTAGTGTAATTAACTTTATTATTGCTGTACACCATATAATATTGCCCAACATTCCTATTTCTCTTATTAATTACAATAGGATTAGAATGTTTGAGGTTCTTATAATTATCTATCACCCAAAGATCAACGTAAGCAAAATTGGTTGGTTTTACTTTTAAACTAAATACACCCTCTACAAACTTATCTTTTCCTTGATCCGGAAATTTAAACGACATACCAACCGAAGCACTATCAATAATGGCACGACTGTTTATCTCCGGCAAAACCTTGCAGCCAACAAGCAAATTAGCATAAAAATTAGAGCTAGTATCTATTCTCTTGAACATTAAATTATCGGTACTGATCTTGTAATAAATGCGAGTAAGACTATCATTAACATGATATACCCTAAGGTCAATATCTACCTGGTCTTTTTCATTGGCAAATACTTGATTCTTTAAAGGCTTTGAGTTGTAAGACTTTACAGACTTACACGAGGTAATTGCCGTTAAAAGAACAATACTAACAAAGAAAAAAGCATATGTAAAACGTTTAAAATTCACTAAGTAAAAATACGATTAATTATTTAGAAAATCCTTAAGCAGATCATCAATAAAGTAATTATGAATTGGTCGTAAATTCGTAAAAATGCATACCTTTATTGCAATGAAGACACGGTTTTATTTATGGCGAATTGCAGGTGTTGTGCTTTTGTTGCTATTAGCTTATCTTTTCTTCAATATTGTTATCTATGTGCTTATTTCAGCGATCCTTTTTTTGATTGGATCGCCTATTACCAAAAAAATGGAAAGCATCAAGATCAGGGGTAAACAAATTCCTGATGCTCTTGGGGCAGCACTCACTTTATTTACTATTGCCATGGTAGTGTTATTATTATTTAAAATGATAGTTCCACCGCTTATTACTCAGGTAAATCTTTTATCTACTTTGAATTTTTACGATGTACTGCATAATATTCTGGCGCAGTTTCCAGGATTGGATAATACCCTCAAAAGCTTCGGAAGCGCAAATGATATCAAGATGGCTCTTTCTACGCAACTAGATTCTTTTCTTAATTTTTCAAATGTTAGCTGGGTGGTTAATAATCTTTTTAGTTATACAGGGACGATATTAGGCGGTACTTTGTGCGTATTATTCATCACCTTTTTCTTTTTAAAAGACGAACGCATTTTAAAAGAAAGTATTTTAACGGTTACGCCAAGCACTTACGAGCATTCTATGCAGGACATTTTACATACATCAAAAAAAATGTTGAGTAAATATTTTACCGGTTTATTTGTTGATATGCTCATTGTTGGAACATTAGCAGGTTCGCTGATGTGGATCATGGGAATTGATAACGCACTTATTATTGGATTTACAGCCGGAATACTAAATGTGGTGCCCTATATTGGGTCGGTGATCACCATGATCGTTGCGGTTTTTTTAGGTGTGAGTGGTTGCATTGCACATGGCGACTACGCGCTTATTATGGGAACTATTACCAAAATTTTCTTTGGCCTATTAAGCATCAATTTAATTGACGGTTTTATTTTTCAGCCATTTATTTTTTCAAATTCGGTAAAAGCACATCCCTTAGAAATATTTATTGTAACGCTTATGGGCGCAACTATTGGAGGGATAGCAGGAATGATAGTTGCCTTACCTGTATATACCATTTTCAGGATAGTTGCAAAGGAATTCCTTTCGCGTTTTAAATTCTTTAAAAAATTAACTGAGAAAATCGATAAGTAAAATGCAATCGACACTAAAATTTTTAAGCACACTTAAAAAGAATAATAATAGAGAGTGGTTTGAGGCAAATAAAGAAAAGTATCTTGCGTCAAAAGCCGAAACAGAAGTGTTGTTGGATAAATTGATAGCCGGCCTGGTAAAATTCGATAAGCGTATTAGTAAAGAGCTTACAGGCAAAGATTATATTTTTAGAATTTATAAAGACGTTCGCTTTAGCAAAGACAAAACGCCTTACAAAACCAATATGGGTGCAAGTATTAGCCCGGGCGGTCGCAAAACGGTAATACCCGGATATTATATTCATATTGAACCCAACAATTGTTTTTTAGCAGGCGGCTTGTATGGTCCGGAACCCGATCTACTTAAAGCTGTAAGGCAAGAAATTGATTATAATGGCGCTAAATTTGTGAAGATCTTAAAGAGTAAGCCCTTTAGTAATTATTATAAAGGATTGGATGATTGGGATGTTTTAAAAACCGTTCCTAAGGGGTTTGACAAAGAGAATAAATACTTGGAATTCTTAAAACACAAGCATTTTATTGTAAGTACCAAAATAAAGGACAAAGACCTCGAGAACCCCGCAAAGCTGCTTGGGGCCTTTAAAGCCATGTATCCCTTTTTGGAATACCTAAGGCATGCCACCGAGAAATAATACATAATTCGGGTTAAAATTTATACTTGAATCCAAAAAAATCACTAATTTTGGGGCTCTTAAAATGTAGCAATGGATTAAACACGTTGTTGCAATATGGTAGATGTAGCTCAGTTGGTTAGAGCATCGGTTTGTGGTACCGAGGGTCGTGGGTTCGAATCCCATCATTTACCCTAACAATACTAAACCTTGCCTTTGGCAAGGTTTTTTTAATTTAGATCTGAAGCGTTGAAAGATATTTTCATCTTTCATAAGCGAAAGAGCTGAATTAAAAAAGCCCCGCAGGGGATTTAGTATTGTTAAGCAGCAACTCCTTCAGGGATCGCGAGCGTAGCGAGCAATCCACGAAAGCAGCCCTTCGACTTCCGATCAGGGGGACATGGCTAGGAGAATGGGATTAAATAATAAAGTGTTGAAAGATCCTTCATCTTTCAAAAGCCGAAGCATGAAAAATAAAACAAAGTCTGAAAGGCTTTGAAAATTGTTAAGCAGCAACACCTTTTAGGGATCACGAGCACAGCGAGCAATTCAATCATTATTTTTTAGCCACAAAGACACGAAGGGACAACGTTTTGTAATAACTAGTGAAATTCGTGGCTAAATATTCCTCTTCAAACAATATCTTTTACTTATTTTAGTTTCTCATTCAGATGCTAAAGAAGGTCATACAAAGTTTATTTACCAAAGGAAGTGTTGCCGTAGTTAACTTTCTTATTCTTATTGTTACTGCAAAGTATTTGGGGATCTCTACGCGTGGAGAAATAGGCTTGATCATGCTTAATCTTGCCATCATTCAAATGATCAATGAGATCTACACCGGTTATAGCCTTGTTCATTTCATCGCTAAGTTCAATATCAATAAAATTTATTTGAACGGTATGCTATTTACGCTCATCTCAAGCATTGGCACAAACCTTATTTTAGTTTTACTTCACAAGCAGCCATCGGAATACGCGTGGCTGTTGTTTGTTTCTTCAATCATTATTATTTTAAATACATTCAACTGCGTGGTGATATTAGCAAAGGAATATTACAAGATGTACAATTTTCTTAGCATCTTCCAGCCCGTTGCACTATTGGTGAGTATTTTTATTTTCACCAATTTCTTCGGCAATTTCACGCTTGATTCTTATATCTGGCCGCTTATCATCTCATTTGCGCTTTCGTTTATCATCTCTTCATACTTTGTGTTGGTTTACATTTTAAAACCTGATACAAAGAACGAATTCGCTTTAGGAGCGATATTAAAGAACGGTTTATATTGCCAAGCAGGTGTATTAATGTACATATTAAGCGGACGATTGAGTTATTATCTCTTAGAAACCAAACCCGACGTTGGTTTGTATTCAACAGCCTCATCACTTATAGAAGCAGTATTGATCATTACAAACTCCGTAACCCCTATTCTACTTTCGCGAGTGGCTATTTTAGGAAAAACAGACAATAGTATTAAACTCACGTTGATATTTGCCAAGCTTTGTTTTTTAGTAAGCGTATTGGCTGTTGTTGTAATTTATTTTTTACCCGTACAAATGTTTACTTTTTTATTGGGCGATAGCTTTATTCAAAGTAAATCAATTATGCTTTTGCTTTCTCCGGGGATCATATTCCTAAGTTTCTCGGGGATCATCAGCCACTATTTTTCAGGAATTGGAAATATAAAAATGGTGAGTTTTTATAATTTCTTTGGTTTTGCAGCTACTTTGATCCTCGCACCAATATTAATTTCCAAACATGGCATTGCAGGTGCTGCCATCACCACAAACATTGCCTACTTCATTACTTTTGTGGCTTCAACAATTGTATTCCTTAAAATTACAGGTGTGCCTTTTTCAAGTTTATTTAATGTAAAGGATGATATAAAGGAATTAAAGTCTGTGTTTTCTGGAGATTAAGTGATGAGCTAAAATTCCCTACACAACATCGAATATTTAGTCGAACCTCAAAAAGTATTTTTAATATTTGGGCGCCTTTTCGCGCTTTCCGCTACAAGCTTACTTGTCCTTTGCTATGTTTGTAGGGTTGCGGTGGCTTCCGTTGGTCGCCTCCTCACCCAACAAACATTCGCAAAGTCCTGCGTAAGGCTTTTCGCTGCAATCGCGGGCGCAGCTTCACGCCTTTGTTTACAGTAAAAAAATTCTGTCGCTTTTTCGAATCTTTTTTCCATTTTTGGAAAATTTTTTCTGCTTATTTCTAAAACAAGCCCAATAATAACAAGGGTTGTAGTGAATTTGGTGATATACTATTTAATCTTTCTTGCCACAGATTACATAGATTCACACAGATTTGTTCCGCAGATTCTTTTTAATTTAATACCTTATTTAATCTGTGAATATAATCTGCGAAATTCGTGTGATCTCTGGCATAACAAACTGATTTACCCGAACATTTTCAATTGACCACTAACTTTACTATATAGCTCACCACCATAATTC
>JAGPDW010000198.1:0-5312 GCA_018057345.1 Bacteroidia bacterium
GATGTAAATAGGCCTCTATATAGTTTGGATCGAGCTGTAATACTTTTTTGGAACGCACAATGGCTTTATCGGTTTGATTACTTTTTACCGAGAAGAAAGCGAAAGTGAGTTGCAATTTTATATTGTTGCTATCCTTTTTTTCGATCTCCTTTAGCAAAGTCACCCCTTCCATTGGTGATTCGGTTCCTTCAACAAAACAGGAGGCCATCATTATTTGCGAATCGATATTTCCGGGTTCTTGTTTTAAACCACTTTTAAAACAACGGATAGCGCTTTGAAATAATAAAGGGCGCTCGGTTTCATCCTTGATGAACTGAACGCTGTAGTAATACCTGTTTCCGGCTGTGAACCAGTCGGCAGCTTTATTAGTGCGTTCGGCTTTTTTCTCGAGGATATAACTTGCAAGATCAGGACGTTTTAATTTATCCCAAAAACGCGCAAGAGAATCAGAGAAAACAATATCTTTTTGAGCAGTTTTTTCAAACTGATCGGCTTGTTTTTTTAAGCTTGGCTCTAAAGCTTTAGAGGCGATGCTCAAATACATCTCCACATTGCTTTTAAAATCGATGTTGGCTTTTGAAGCCATCTTGTTTTCCTTTGATCGTTCACTAGAAACGATCTTTGGAGCAATAAATAAAAGAACGAACAGACCCAAAGCCCCAACCGATAAAACTATTTTAACTTGTTTCGGGCTCATTTATTAATTTTTATCTATTAATCGTCGTTTTTTGGTTCCGGTTCAGCCGACTTTACATTACGCTTTACACGCTCAGAAAATGTCTTAGCTGGTTTAAATGCAGGGATGTAGTGTGCTGGTATTACAACCGTTGTATTTTTTGAAATATTACGTCCAATTTTCTCGGCACGTTTTTTTACTACAAAGGTTCCAAACCCGCGTAAATACACGTTTTTTCCCTCTATCATAGAGTTACGAATGGTTTTCATAAATGCCTCAACAGTAGCTTGTACGGCAATTTTTTCTACACCTGTTTTTTCAGAAATTTCGTTAACAATGTCAGCTTTTGTCATCTCTCAATTTATTTAGAATCAGTTAATTGTACACTTTAAAATGGGGAGCAAAGATAGTATTTTAATTAAAACCAAAAAAAATAAATCAAAAAATCGATTAAATTCTTGAAATTTGATCCTACAATGACTTCCTTTTTTGGCGATACTTTGTTAAAATGGTACTTGGCCAATAAAAGAGACCTGCCGTGGAGGCGTACAAAAGACCCCTATAAAATATGGTTGAGCGAGGTTATTTTACAGCAAACACAGGTCATTCAGGGCCTTTCTTATTATAACAAGTTCGTTCAAACCTTCCCTACAATTAAGCATTTAGCCAAGGCCAAAGAAGATACCGTTTTAAAGATGTGGCAAGGGCTAGGCTATTACTCCAGGGCCAGAAATTTACATACAACAGCCAAAATGGTGGCTACTATATATAAAGGCGTGTTCCCAAAAACCTATGATGAGATACGTTCATTAAAAGGAGTTGGAAGTTATACGGCCGCGGCTATTACAAGTATGGCATATAATATGCCTTATGCAGTAGTGGATGGAAATGTATATAGAGTATTAAGCCGTGTATTTGGGATAAGCACGCCTATTAATGGTACAAAAGGAGTAAAAGAATTTCAGGAATTAGCGGATGCGTTGATTTTAAAAAAGAAAGCCGGTTTATATAATCAAGCTGTTATGGAATTTGGCGCGAGATATTGTAAACCTACAAATCCGGATTGTGAGAATTGTGTTTTGAATAGTAAATGCCTTGCATATTCATTCAATAAAGTAACACAACTACCTGTAAAACTTAAAAAGATAAAGATCAAAGATCGCTACTTTAATTACTTTTTACTTGTTGACAAGAACAAAAATGTGATCGTACATCAACGCAACAAAAAAGATATTTGGCAAGGTTTGTTTGAATTGCTTTTAATTGAAACAGAAAAAGAAACGGATCTTAAAACACTCCTTAAAAGCAAACAACTAAACCCATTTGGTAAAAATTTTGTGGTGGAAGATATTCATAAAGAATACAAACACATTCTCTCGCATCAACATTTACACAGTCACTTTTACGTGTTAAAATTCAAAGGCACATTTACCACAAAACATAATACAATTGCCTTAAAAGACATTCAAAAATTGGCTTGGCCAAGGTTAATCGAGAAGTTTCTACAGGTTGCTTCCTACGTTTGAAAATTGTATATACCGAAGGAAATCGGGTTTTGGAATTTTATTGTCTGATTTCTTCGGCATAACGGTAAGTACGCTTCGTTTTTTTAAAAAAACTCAGCTACTTTCCGTATATTTGATAAAAAATAACTCATGCAAAAAACGCTTATTTTATTAGCCGTTCTTGTTGTTAGTGTTCAAACATCTATTGCTCAAATTTATAAAGCAAAAGATGGCTCTACCAATATCACTTTCTTTTCAACCTCGCCATTGGAAGATATTACCGCAACCAATAAAGGAGCTATTATCGTTTATAATTCATCAACCAATGATATCCAGATACGCGTAAGCGTTATCAATTTCAAATTCAAGAACGGATTAATGGAAGAGCATTTCAATGATAATTACATGGAGACCGAGAAATTTCCTAACGCTATTTTCAAAGGTAAGATCAATGAAGCAATAGATATGGCCAAAGACGGGGAGACCAAAGTAACCGTTACAGGTAAAATGGAAATGCATGGCGTAACAAAAGACGAAACCTTTAGTGGAACAGTTACAAGAAGCGGTAACGAGATAATGATCAAAACAAAATTCAAGATCAAGTTGGTAGATTATAGCATCAAAGTTCCATCATTATATGTAAAAAATATTGCAGAGATAATTGATGTTGATGTTGTGAGCACATTAGAACCCTTTCAAAAAAAATAACCTCTAACTTATGAAGTTCCTTTACGCCCTGCTTCTTATTGGTCCAACTTTTTTATCAGCGCAAGAAGATCTTTTAAGCCTTGTCGCAGAAGAGCCTAAGAAGAATGAAAAAGTATACGCTACTTTTAAAACCTTTCGTTTAGGAAATGCTCAAACCATTGAAACCGTAAAAAAGAATCATTTGGACTTTAGGATAGCTCACCGTTTTGGTAATATTTATAATTCAGATCTTGCAAACCCTATCAACGAAACCTTCCAAAGTTTTTTTGGGTTTGATAATAATAACGATATCCGTTTCAGTTTTGATTATGGGGTAACCGATGATATAACAATTGGAATTGGAAGAAGCGCTATGGGCAAATTATTTGACGCAAGCCTTAAATGGAAACTACTGAAGCAAACAACCAATTTTAAAGTGCCGGTAAGCATTACATTTTTTGGCGACCTAGGTTATACCTTTGCTCCCACTTCGGTTATTTATGGCGGTATCAATAAAAATTTTAAAACGAACGAACTGCACCGCTTTAATTACATAAGCCAATTCATTATTGCCAGTAGATTAAATAAATCCTTCGCGTTTGAGATATTACCTACATACGTTCATCGCAATTTTATCATGCAACGCATTAATTCCAATAATGACGCGGAAGATGTAAATGGATTTTTCTCTTTAGGTTTTGGCGGAAGGATAAAGTTAACTAAACGCTTAAGTTTAATAGGTGATTATTTCTATAACTTTGCGAGCTTTTACAAAAATAATGATGCTGTAAAAATGCCACTTTCGTTTGGTTTAGAGTTAGAAACAGGCGGACATGTATTTAGCTTATTCTTTACCAACGCCGGTGGCTTGATAGAGAATAATTTCATCCCAAACACATTTGACAGCTGGAACAAAGGCCAGGTAAAGTTTGGATTCAATATCTCACGAACATTTGCTTTATAAATATTGTGTACGAGCATATCTTTAGCGGGCATAATTTAAACCCGGTTAACGACTATCCTATATTCAATAATAGTTCGCCGTTAATGTGGCCTTCTATTATCCTCATCATTTGTGTTGGCCTTTTTGTTTTCTTGCGCATCACTACTTTTCCTAAGGTTGTTAGTGTTTTACGTTCATCAATCAGCATGCAATCGGTAAAACAATTGGAACGTGAGGAATTCAATCCTTTTAATCCAACCTCTTTTGCACTTTCACTGTTATTTGTTCTGATGTTGTCGTTTTTTCTCTACAAAGCAAATAACGAGTTTCAGCAATTACAGATATTAAACCAAAAAAGTGACCTCATACAATTCGCATTTTTTATTCTATGTGTTTGCATTTTTTTACCGATAAAGTTTGGGATAAGAAAAGTGGTGGGTCATATCAGTAACGAGCCTGCTTTAACCAACGAGATCTTCTATAACAATTTAGTGATCAATCAATCGCTGGGTATTTTATTATTACCTATCATGATCATAATAGAGTTTAGCCACTTAAACCCTGTTTACTTACTTGTTTCAACAGGCATAATCATTACCACTAGCCTGTTCATTAAGCTTTATAGAGGTGTAGTATTCAGTTTATTTGAAAATCGTATCGGATTATTACAAGTTTTTATATATCTTTGTGCCTTGGAAATTTTACCTTTCTTGGTTTTTTTAAAATTCATAATGACAAACTTTTAATCCTTGGGTATGGCAAAAAAGACAAGCAAAAAGATCAAAAAGAAAGCCGTGCCTGCTCGTTCCAAAAAATCGGCTAGATCGGTAAAGGCAAAAGCTAAAAAAAGTACGCCAAAAAAAGCTGCTAAGAAAAAAGTTACTAAAACAAAGTCCGTTAAAGCAATAAAGGCTGTAAAGCAAACGCTTAATAAGCCAACCCATAAGCCCGAGAAAATAGCTAAGCAAAAAGAATTCAAAGAAACCGCATTGGTTACTCCGGGTACAGATGAAAAAAGGATACGTAAGTCGAGTAAGAAAAACATCATAGCGCTTCCTCCGCCTCCTAAAATTGATGTAAGTAATCATCCAAAAACAAAAGTAAAGAACATACTCATCTCTCAGCCAAAACCAATAGAGACAGAGAAGAATCCATATTTTGAGCTTGCAAAAAAACACGGACTTACCTTAACTTTTCGTCACTTTATTAAAATAGTAGGTTTATCTCCACAAGATTTCAGAATGCAACGCATTGATATTTTGGAGCACGGTGCTGTTATTATGACCAGCAAATTAGCCGTTGATCATTATTTCAGAATCTGCAACGAAATGCGTTTAACTGTTCCTGAGAACATGAAGTATTTCTGTATCAACGAACAAACCGCCTATTATCTTCAAAAATATATCCAATACCGCAAGCGTAAGATCTTTTTTGGGCATGGAACCATTGTTGATCTTGTAGATGTTATCCGTAAAAATCGTAACGAAAAATTCTTGATACC
>JAGPDW010000038.1:0-18433 GCA_018057345.1 Bacteroidia bacterium
TGTGATGACATTAACAGACACGTACATTCGTGCAACCAGCGATGAAGCAACCGCAAAAAAAGTAAAAGCTTTTTTTAATGAAATAGGAAAAGACTTAGGCGTATTAAAGTGAGGAGCTGTTAACAACAGCTACGTTTCTTTAGCCACGAATTACACTAATTTTCACTAATCTGGGTTTGTGAAAATTACGCCAATCTATGCTTAAATCTTATTTAGTAATTAAACACAGATTAGTGAAATCAAATCACATAAATTGGTGCGAATTTGTGAAGTTAGTGGCTAAATCAGGTATAAGATCGCAGCGGAGCTGCGAGGAATTCTTTTGATCAAAGTGCGGGAATAGTTTTTCTTTCTATAAAACCTCCGCCCACAAGATCATCTCCTTCGTAAATAACAGCGCTTTGCCCCGGTGCAACACCACTTACCGGTGAGTGGAAGATCACATCCAATTTATTGTCGATGGTATTAATGGTTGCCAAAGTTCCGGCATCTTTATAGCGGATCTTGGTTAATCCAATAAAATCCTCTGGTAAACTATTGTACTTAATTAAATTAAAATCACGAACGCGCAAATGATTTTCTAAAAGATCGTCTTTATCGCCAAGAATAACCGTGTTTGTTTCAGGAATAATTTCTTTTACAAAAACCGGCTCGCCCATAGCAATTTCTAAACCCTTGCGTTGACCAACTGTATAAAAAGGATAACCACGATGCTTCCCTACTTTTTTATCCTTATAAATATAATCGCCACCGTCAACTTTTGCTTCTAGGTTGGGCATACGATGTTTCAAAAAAGAGCGGTAATCATTATCAGGTACAAAACAAATATCATAACTCTCGCTTTTGTTAGCAAGATCATAAAACCCTGCATCCTTTGCCATTTGCTTTATGTCCGTTTTTTTAAATCCACCTAAAGGAAACATCGTTCTATTTAAACAGTCCTGATCTAATCCCCACAAAACATACGTTTGATCTTTTGTTTGGTCAATTCCTTTATGAATTATCGTTCGTCCGTTCTCTTTTCGCAATTGCGCGTAATGTCCGGTTGCAATAAATTCGCAGTCCAACATATCAGCACGTTTTAATAAAGCATCCCATTTGATATGCGTATTACATAAAACGCAAGGATTAGGCGTTCTTCCCGCCAAATACTCTTCAACAAAATTATTGATAATGAATTCACCGAACTCTGCGCGGATATCTAAAATATAATGCGGAAAGCCCATGTCAACTGCCATCGTTCGCGCATCATTAATACTATCCAAACTACAACAACCTGTTTCGCGCGTGCTTGATCCTGAACTGGTATAATCCCAAGTTTTCATAGTAATACCAATCACTTCGTAACCTTGTTCATGAAGCATCATAGCGGTAACACTGCTGTCGATACCACCACTCATGGCCACTAAAACTTTACCTTTTTTACTCATGGGAGTATAAAGGTACTAAGAAAAGCGTTTGAATAAATAAGAATTTGGGATTTAGTCTTTTATAACCTTTACAGGTTTTAAACTCGTTTCTTTTGTGAAATGTATGAAATACACACCTTTAGCAAATTGCGAAGTATTAATTAAGATCTCAGCATCAACTTCTCTTCTCAATATTTCCTTACCTGTAACGTCAAGTAATTTGATCTGAATATTTCTTGTAGAAACGATCTTCAATTCATCTTTGAACGGATTTGGAAACACTTGCAAAAATTCATTTAAAGAACTTTCTGTTATTTCTGTACAAAGCGAAACTATCAACGAAAGTGTTGTTTTGTTTGTACACTGATTGACATCAGAACCTGTAACTGTATAGATAGTACTGCTAACAGGACTCACTGTAACATTTGATCCGCTACCTATGGTTGCCCAAGTGTAATTAACAGCGCCACTTGCGGTTAAAGTTGCTTGATCGCCAGAACAAATAAGTGTTGGGCTTGCCAATGCGCTAACCGTTGGGCCAGGAACAAAACTCACAGTAATTGCCGATGTGGCCGAACATGCCGCGGTAGTTCCTGTTATTGTATACTGAATGGTGACGCTTGGCGATGAAAAAGCGCTGCTTGTATTACAACTTGATAAGCCAATGCATGGGTTCCAATTATAATTTGACGCGCCTGTTGCAGTGAGTATAGAATTAACACCAGGACAAACTGTTAAACTACTTTGCGCTAGATTAATTGATATAGGCGTTGTTGTTCCAATTACAATAGCATCAGTACTTGTACAAAGACCTGTTGCCCCTACAACAGTATACGATCCTGATGGCACAAAAACACTTGGTGAAATAATATTACCGGTAAACGTAGTTCCTGTCCAAGTGTAATTTGTGGCCCCATTGCCTGTTAGTTGTACGCTAAAGCCAGCACATGCCAATGATGATGTATTAGTTACATTAACGCTTATTGATAGGATATTCACAACAGTTAAAGTAGAAGTAGAAGCCGGGCCAGAACAACACCCCCCTGATATTACCCACATATAAATATTTGTTCCTGAACCAACTCCGGTTACAGCTGTGCTTGGTGAATTAGGTGATACAAAAATTCCGCTTCCTGAAATTAACGACCAAGTTCCTATTCCAATGGCAGGTGCGTTTGCCTGCATAGTTGTTGTATTACCACTACATGTGAGAGTTTGATTTGGTCCAGCTACTGAAACTGAAGGAGGCATTCCCCTAATTATTGCAACCGTTGAAGATGAAACACAGGTTCCATTAGTTATCGTCCACGCGAAAATGTTAGTTCCTACTCCAACTGAAAAAAGTGCAGTATTAGCCAATGTAGGTGTTATAATAATAGCACTTCCAGATAATAATGTCCAAGAGCCCGTACCTATTGATGGTATATTTCCATTTAATGTTGCAGTAGTAGCGCAAATACATTGATTACCGCCTGCATTTGCCGGGGTTGGCCCTTGAACAACCGTAACACTTGTTGTTAATGAAACAGGGCATGCTGTACCACATGTAACAGTTAAAGAATAATTACCTGAATGCAATGGTTGCGCGTTTACTATTGTTGGATTTTGTGAATTAGAAACAAAACTATTTGGCCCCGCCCAAGTATACGAAGGCGAACATTGCGAAGTGTACGTCAAATTTAAACTTAATGTATTTCCTGAACACAATGTGGAATTGCTGCTTGCAACAACGTTACTAATCACAGGCGACGTTGTACCTACATACACATCGTAATCCTCCACTTCTCCGCATGAATAATTATTACATGGGTCGATAGTGGCGCCACTGATCCCAAAAGCACACCTTACACGCAAACGATAAGTGCCATTAGTTTGGGCAGGTGGAATAGTTGTTGTAAACGTTAACCAACCTCCCGCAGGCACTGTTCCTGTTGACCAGCCTATTTTCTCAGTGGGGGCTGTGGAAAATATATTGTCGTTATTCCAATCAATGAACGCGGCAACACCTTGGGGATTAATATTTCCGATCTGAATACTAAATGATACAACTTGACCGGCACTAACCGAAAGGTTATGCTGACATTTATGATAAATATAATTTTTAATGCCAATACTTGGAAAAATTTGAGCATTACAACCTGTATTAGGATTATTGATATCCACGTTACCGCTAAAAGTTAGTACGCTATGAATAAAATCATTAAGAAAATTTCCGGGCATGTTTGACGGGCCTGGTTGGTTGCACGGACTTTGACCATACAAAGGCATACAATATGGCGCCGGAAGATTACCGGGTTGAGCTTTTAAGCTTGTGCTTATTCCAAATAAAAACACAAGGGCTAAAATAAATTGAACTCCTACTTTTTTTATCATCAAAGTAAAGATATAAAACAAAGTAAGAAAAACAAGAATGGGAAATTGTTAAAGACTGATCAATTTAGCGAAACCATGTTTTCAATTAGTCTTTGATCAGCTTTACAGGGTTTTTTAGTTTATCGTCCCCTACTCTGATAAAATAAACTCCACTAGGAAGCACGCTTACATCTAAAGTTTCCTCGCTCAATATATATTTTTCAAGAACTAGTACTCCTAAAGAATTGATCATTTTAATATGAATAGGTTCTTTTGTCTTTATTACCAACTCGTGTTTAAAAGGGTTTGGATAAATAAATCCAACTCCATTGTAACTGTTCCATTCATTTATTCCAACACACGAATTTACCGTGAGTGTAACCGTATTCTTTGTTGAACAAGCATTGTTTGTTGCCGTACCTGTAACCGTATAAATTGTGGTAGCAGTGGGAGAAACAACAATGCTTGTATTTGTAGAAGAACCAGGCGCCCACGTATAACTATTTGCTCCATTTACTGAAAGTGTAGCCGAACCACCTATACAAATCACTGAATTGGATGACGAAACATTGACGGCAGGGCCTTGATTCACAGTCACTGTATACATATTAGTTCCAATACAATTTGTAGTTGCGGTAGATGCCACCGTATAAATTGTTGTAATAGATGGTGAAACAATAACTACTGAATTAGTTGACGAGACGGGTGTCCATGTATAATTATTAGATCCTGACGCAGTAAGAGCTACTGTTGCACCAGCGCAAATAACAGAGTTGGATGCAGAAACATAAAGACTAGGGCCTGGATCAACATAAACATGAGTAATTGCCATCACAGGACAAGTTGCTGAACTTAATGAAACATAATAAAACCCATTACTTGCCGTGGTTGTGTTCACAACTGTAGGATTTTGAATTGAACTTGTAAAACTGTTTGGCCCTCCCCAATCAAATGTTGTTGATGAAGTTCCCGTATAAGACACACTTAAATTTACGTTTTGTCCTATACATATTGTTTGATTTGGAGAAGCTGTTGCAGTTATTGGATTTGCGGGAGGTGGCGATGTTCCAACGAAAACATTATAATCTTCAGTTTCGCCATAACCATACTGAGCGCAGGGTTGCAACCCATTACCTGCAGTTGCCCATACATTTCTTACACGCATTCTATAAACACCGGCGGCTTGAGTTGGAGGTACGGTTAATGTTGTTGTATACCACGTGCCAGCCGGAGGAATGCTGGCGCTGAACGCCACTCTTTCGGAAGGTATTTGAAAAACATTATCTTGGTTCCAGTCAATAAAAATCGCGTATCCGCTTGCCCAAACACTCGCACTTTGCACACTACACGATACTGTTTGACCTGCGTTAACTTGCAAAGGATGATTACAATAATATATATAATTATTTGGCAAACCATTGCATCCTGAATTTGGATTATTAATATTTAGAACTGCGCCAGCCGTAGTGAATCCATTAATGAAATCGTTAATGAAATTCCCTGTAGTGTTTGAAGGCCCTGGCTGACTGCAAGGAATAGCCCATATTCCTACTGATGGTGTACAATAAGGTGCGGGATTCCACGATTGTGAAAACCCATTTAATGACACCACAAATACTAAAAGAAAGTAAATTTTATTCATATAGCTTTCGTTTTAATAAAGCTACAAAAAATAAGTGATAAAAGCAATTAGGAGCATGGCTAGCTCATTGATCTAAAAAAAACCGATCACTACCATTAATAAAACGAATATGATTATTGCGAATACCTTTTTCATGCCTACCGTATATATACATACGGCTGCGAAGCTATAAAGGTTGGCAGCTGTGCCTCAGAGAGTTATTTAGCCTTAGGTTTAGTACCTTTTGGGGTAACCGTTCCTGTTTTTGGAGATGTTGTTGTTTCTCCGGGTATTTTATTCTTTTTAAAATATTCTTCCGTTTCTTTTTTATTGGCTTGTACGCCATTCTTAAATAATTCCTTATCCTTTAATTTTCCTTCTTTGTCTCTGTATATCCAAACACCTTCCTTATGTCCGCCTTTAAAAACACCGGTAGCTGCTGCAACTCCATTTGGATAATAGTAACTTGTCTTTCCTTCCATTTTTCCGTTCACATATTTGCCTTCGCCTTTTACTAATTTGCCATCGTAAAATTGCTTGAACGGACCTTCCTCTAAACCATTCTTGTAGTTCTTTTCTTCCGCTAGGGTTCCATCAGGAAGATATACCAAACATTTTCCGTCTTTTTTTCCAAGCTTATAATTATCCTTGCTTAACAAAGCACCTGCATCATCGTAAAATATCCAAATGCTATCTTTTTCTTCTTTGATATACTTTCCTTGGGCCATTAACTTACCGGTTAATTGGTGATACATTTTAGCGTACGCAATATTTCCACCGTCCTTGTAATACGTTACCGCTCGTCTGGCCGTATCGCCAGGATAATAATGCTTAAACGTTCCAACAGGTTTATCATCCTTAAATTCTCCTTCGTAAACCAATTCGCCTTTATCGTTCTTCTTTTTCCAATAGCCTTGTTTTTTGCCAGAGGCATCAACAGTTTGGGCACTTACTGAATACGTAATTAAGATAAGGAGGGGTAGAATTATTTTTCGCATATACACCATAATACAATGTTAAAGTAAAGATACCTAAATTTTGAGGTTATGATAAGGTTGTTAATGATTTTTAGCAATTAGTCGGTCCTCAAAAAGTGTTTTTAAGACTATTTTTATTTGGGCGCCTTATCGCGCTTTCACTTCAAGCCTGCTTAAATTTTGCAATGTTTGTCGGGCTTCGGGGTCTCCGCTTCTTAAGCGGAGCCTCCTCGCTCCGCAAACATTAAGCAAAATTTGGCGCAGGGCTTTTCGTTCAATCGCGGGCGCGGCATTACACATTAGATAACAGTAAAAAAATCTGTCGCTTTTCGAGTCTCTTTAATCTTTTCCAACAGATTTTTGCTACCCATTTAAGAAACAAGCTTATTAATAGTAAAGATCACAGAGAATCTGAGGGTCGACTAATGGAGCGCAAATGATGCTGATCTTTTAAGATTTGTTATGACTGATCTGCGCTAATCATAAAGATCTGCTTTATCAGCGTTTTATGAAAGCAGATACTGATCCTTATCCATTTTGATCACCCCATCATCGATCAATTCATTAAAAGCTTTTATCCAGGTATCGCTATGATATTTGGTCATCAACACTTTCATTTCTTCAATGGTTTGTGTTTTTGACTTAAGAACTTCGATGATATGATGTTTTACTTTATCATAATCTTTTGGTTTTTTTGATAAACACACATCGCAATAACCACAATCGGCATTATTAAATTCGTTGAAATAGGTGAGTAATTGAACTTGCCTACAAACCTTATCATTATTTACATAATTAATTACGGCATGAATTCGTTTATGATGATTATGTTTTAATTGTGCATAATTCTCCGGATCCAACTCAATATGTTTGGCATCTATTCTGCCCTGCATAAAAATAAGTTTTGGGAGATTGCTTTGAGGAATATAAGAAATGATCTTGAAGGAATGCAGTAATTGCAATTGCTTCATAATATCGTCAAATCCAAGTTTAACTTTGTAAACCAGATCTTTTTCATTGATGAAAACATAGTTCTCGAACAAACCACCGTAATTACGCAACAAGGTTTTTATCAAAGGCTCGTACGATGGATTTTTCATCTGGTATTCATACAAATTTTCTTTATTACTTAATACCATCACCTTTGAAGGTTCAAAACCGGCATCAAATATGGAAAGGTAATTTTGTTTCTCGAGAAATTTAATACTGTTATAGACTATAATGGGGTTCAAATTATAACTCTTACACAATAATTCAATATCCAAGTCAACACTTGTGCCTTCACCTGCACCAATGGCAATTTGAAAATAATTTCCGATGGCTTGATACGTTTGTTTGATCTGCTCGAGTGTTGGAAAGGCATATTCAAAATTATCTAACAAGCGTTGCTCGTCGCGTTTATTAAAAAATATGGTGGAGTATGCCGTTTTTCCATTTCGTCCTGCCCTACCCGCTTCTTGAAAATAAGCTTCAATACTATCGGTAAGATCCAAATGCACTACAAAACGCACATCGGGTTTATCAATTCCCATACCAAAGGCATTGGTGGCGCAAATTATTTGTGTACGATTGTTTATCCAATCGTCTTGTATGGTTCTTCTGTCATCATATTTTAATCCTGCATGATACGCTTTGGCGGTAAAATTCTTTAGTTGCAATAATTTACTTACTTCTTCTGTTTTTCTCCGGTTGCGAACGTAAACAATGCCTGAGCCTCCAATATTTTGCACCAATTTTAATAGGCGATCCAATTTATTTTCTTCCAACTGCACCACATACCGCAAATTAGAACGCAAGAACGATTGATGAAAAACATTTTGATCTTTAAATTCTAATCGTACTTGAATATCTTTTATAACCTCTTTGGTTGCGCTTGCAGTGACGGCAATAATGGGAACCTTATCAAAATACTCGCGCACTTCCGCTATTTTCATATAGCTTGGCCTAAAATCATAACCCCATTGCGAAATACAATGCGCTTCGTCTACTGCTATCAGTGTAATTGGTAAATGACTTAGTTGCATTCTAAAATCCTCATTTTGCAAGCGCTCGGGCGAGATGTATAAAAATTGCACATGTCCCATAGAAGCATTATTCAATGAAATTTGAATTTGCTTATAATTCATTGCAGCCGTAATTGCCACTGCCGAAATTCCGCGTTGCTTTAAATTATCTACCTGATCGTTCATTAAAGCAACCAAAGGAGAAATAACTAATGTTGTTCCTCCTAAAGCTAAACCGGGCAATTGAAAGCAAATGGATTTACCGCCGCCTGTTGGTAAAAGGGCGAGTGTATCTTTACCATTAAGCACCGAGAGGATGATCTCTTCCTGAAAAGGACGAAATTGATCGTGCCCCCAATACTTTTTTAAAATGGAAAGAATATTTGCTTTTTGGTCTTCGATGACCCTAAGTTAAAAAAACTTTTCGTAAGCGGTGTCAGTTCGAGTAGTCTCGCTTTTTCAGCGAGACGTATCGAGAACTATTCACCAAACACAGCCACGTCGTCTATCTCCCATCTGGAGCCGGATGTAGCGGTTCCGGTGTATTTAAAAGCAATGCGTGTATTGGCCGATTTATAAGAGTTCAATGAAATATTGCAACTATTTACCCAGTTATAACTTCCTCCTGAAAGTGTGGGATTTAAATTAACCCAGGTTGCTGCATTAGGGTTGCCCGACGAATAATTAGTTGATACGTAAACCTCAAGTGTTGGTCCCGAAAAATTATAGGCCGACTCAAATGATAAGCGAGGACTTGCTGCGGCAGCTATATTCATTGAAGGCGAAATGAACCAAGTTTCACAAGCTTGATTTGCAAAATTAATATAGTTACTGATCTCAGCGTACTTTCTGCCGCTATAAGTTCCCGAAACCCAATTTACGTTACCTGTAACATTATAGTTTATCCAACCTCCCTTAAAAATATCTTCATCAAAATCGGCCATAATAATTGGGCAACCGCCGCTAGTTAATTTTACTTCATTAAAATCTCTTATGGTAAACTGAAGATCACTATTGTATTGACTAACGATCAACGTCATGGTCCCTTTGCCACAAGGGGTTAAATTACTCGCAAAGTTTGAGTAGCCCGACGATCGAACAGAAACCAGCGGACTGCCGCATGAAGTTCCGCTTATATATCTGTCTATACTGTTTTTCCCAATTGCATCTGCAAACGGCTTATTTTTATTTCCAGGCGTAAATTCAACAGAATCTATGATCACCAATCGCGATTGAAACGGCGTATGACCGTTCACGTCAAAACTCAGTAATTGATTAATACTTACTTTGGTTGGTACTACAGGATTTCCTGTACTTAATTTCACAACACGTTTTTCTATATCTACAGAATCCAATTGAACCATACTGCCATAATCATTCAAGATCACACCATTTAAATTGATACGAATTTTATCACCAACAGCTAAACCTCCGGCGTTAAGTAATTTTACTTGTAAAGCACCGGTGGCATCTTCCACATAAACTGTTTTATAAATATTTCCGCTTTCTTCGTCGGCTGTAACTGTGCATTCTAAATTCACGTCTCCCAAAAATTTATACCATTTCGTTTGCTGTGGCCCTCCGCTGAGATAATAATCCTCATAGCATTTACGAATAGAATCAATTTTAATATAACCACTCATAGCAGGAGGATCCTTAACCGGCGGAAGATCGAATTTCTTTTTACAAGAAACATTGATCAAAAGCGCTACTAGAACAAAACAATAAACTATCTTTTTCATTTTTTAATTCTCCTTTACAATTACATCATCAACTTCATAGGTTGTTGAACCCGCTGTGGTACTTTTATATTTATACGCAAAACGCGTATTAGCATTTTTGTAAGCATTTAACGAAATACTTCCTGAGGCTGTCCACGCATAATTACCCGGGTTATTTGGCGATAATGCAAAACCTGTGAGTTGCGTCCACGTTGCCGTTGAAGGTGCGCCCGAAGAATAATTTGTTGAGATCCAAAGTTCCAACTGATCTCCTGCAAACTTTGCAGCCGTTCTAAAACTTAAAACAGGATTGGCTGATGCAGCTAAATTAATAGCAGGTGATATTAACCAGTTCTCTGAATTTGTATTTCCGGAAAGGTACCCTGATATTTTTCCAAATTTATCAGAACCAAAAGAACTCGCTGTCCATAATATCGAACCATTTAAAACAGATTGCTGAGACCAACCGCCGCTCGTTAAGGAGTTATCTTCAAAATCCTTTTTAATGTAAATTGTACAACCCGTGCCGTTCATGTTTGCTTCTGCAGTATTTCTTATAGCCAACTGACTTGTTCCTTGATAAGCCGTAGCAATACCCATTAACGTTCCGTTACCTGTTGGCGTTTTTTCAAGAGCAAAATCGGCAAAATTACTTGTGCGAACGATCAGCTGAGAACCATCACAATCTTGAATAGTGCGATTAAGAGAATATTGCCCTATTGGATCAGACCAATATTGATTTGCATCAGTTGGTGTAAAAGCTACATTAGTGAGTTGAACAAGATCACCTAAATACGTTGAGAGATTAGAGTTCATTTGAGCTATACTCAAAACACGAGGTTGCGGCTTTGCGCCTGAAGCAAATTTTATCACGAATTTTTCGTAATCCAGCGAATCAATTTCCAAAATATCGGTGTCTACATTCAAATTTACGTCTAAGCCTTTTAAATTTACGCGAACAGAATCGCCAATAAAAAAACTAGAACGTTGAGTGAAATCTAAGCGCATAGCACCGGTATTATAGCGATCGCGCACATAAATTTCTTTATAAAAATTACCACTTTGTTCGTCGGCCACAACTACACCAATAAAATAAACATCTTGAGTAAACCGTTTAGCGCAACTATTTGTACAGGTTGCAATAGAGTTTAATTCTGCTGCCGAATATACTTTGTGACCGCTAATATTAGTAACAGTTGGTTGTGTAACTTCTTTTTTACAGCTGCCAATTACAACAGCCAATAAACTTAAGATACTATATTTAAAAAATTGCTTCATGCTCTTAAAAATTAAAATTAACTGTGGCCATAAATGTAGTACCTGTCATGTAAAAATATCTGTTATCGAATTTACTGATGTTTGAATTATCCCAACGCAAAGCCTCAAATCCACCGGTGATGATATTTTTATTATTCAATAAATTGTTAACGCTCAAATTAAAATTCAAAAAATACTTTTTCTTGATCCTTAATGATTTTCCGGCATTAAAATTCACTGTATAATAACTCGGTAATTGCTCTTGCTCGGTTATTAAATTCACTTGCGGATCGGTAGAAACATATTTCGTTAGAGCTTCGGCAGTTCTTCTATCGGGGTTTGGATCGATATACACCTGATCAAAATAATTAAACGTAATTCCCGCGAACCAGAATTTTTTACCACTATAACGGTAACCAATACCTGTAACTAATTGCGGACTAACCCCAATTCTGTAATTATTTAAATACACTGTTCGTTCGGCAAACAAACTTTTATTGTTATTATCTTGCCATGCTTGCGCTGTTGGCTGACCTTTATATAAAAACTGTCCCATACCTAGCGCTCCTTGAATAGTGTGCGATACAAATAAAGTTTTCTCTACACCAATTTCAATTCCTTGGTGATTTTGATCCACATTGGTCATGATATAATTCACATTATTATTGAATTCATCACTCCAAAATGTACGCAACCATGTTTGATCGCTAATAGTGGTATTATAATAGGTGGCTCTAAATTTAAATGTTGGATACTTAGCCAAATAACTAATATCTCCCGATAAAACTTTTTCATCCGTTACCCCATTCACCTGATCATTTCTTACGCGTGGTGAAATAAAAATATTGTTTGCTTCAGGCGCACGAGTTAAAAAAGCACCGTTTGCTGTGATAAAATTTCTTCCGTCGATCTTAAAAACGATTCCGCCCTTAACACCGTAATTCAAGAAATTCATTTTAGCGCTCTCGCCCTTACTGGTTGTTGGAAATTTTCCGTTAGCCACAAATCCTTCGCGCCAAATACTGCTATTTGAAATAGACAAAGATCCGTGCACATCCATTTTACTGAAGGTGTATTCGGCTTGTCCCCAAAATTCAGCTCTATTGATATTGATCGAGTAATCGTAACCAAATTTTTCGCCTTGTTCAATGGTCTTATTAGGTGTTTCGATATTATTTTGAGCAAAACTTTCTTCTACTCCTAAGTTCTCTGCAAACTGATCTACATCTAACCAATACGATGCACCCAAAAGATCTTCAAGCTCTTTGTATTTGCGCGTTTTTTGCATATTAGCATTTAAACCAATTGTAATAAATAATTCTCCTGCACGCTTGCTGTACACTGAATTTATTCCCACATTAGAAAGATTCTCAATTCTATTCTCTAAAATATAGCGAGCTCTTGTTCCAGATGAAGTTAAATTAGAGCGATTCATATTGATCATGCGGTCCCAATCCAATTGTGCGGTTGTATTTGGTTCATTTGCCCACTTATTTTCCCACAATTTACCGTTTACAGTATCACCCATATCGTAATAGTAACTTGGTAAATAACGGTAATAATCAGGACGAGGATTTGGCGCGTCGTTCCAATTTAAACTGGTGAATCCTGTTTTTCCAAAATTGTAGAACAAAGTTGTGTTCAATTGTTCTGCCGTATTTATTTTAAATAAATGCGATAGCATCAACATTGGTCGCTTAGCCGAACTCACTTGCGAATTTCTTACTTTTCCATTTTGATAACCCCATAGCGAATTATAATAATGTGAATTTGCAAGTTCATACACTTCCAAAGTTGTTGCGGCTGCTCTGCCCTGTTGAATTGGGGCTCCAAAACCTGTAAAACTTAATGAGTGCTTATCATTAATACGTTTATCAACCGAGGCATAAAATGCACTTCCAATAAAATAAGTTCCCGGAACGTAAACTTCATTTCCATAACGCGTTGAAGCCGATAAAGTAATAGCCCATCCATTTTGCATCATGCCTGTTGAATGCGTAACCATTAAACGCTGCGCAAAAATACGATTACCATATCCGTAAGAAATGCGTGTGCCCTTGCGGAACGAAGACGCTTTTGAATCGATATTACTATAACCACCAACGCCTGAAAAACCTAAACGATTTGGCGTTATACCGATGCGTTGTTCAACAAAACGCGTCACATCATTTAATCCTCCCCAACTACTCCAACTGCTAAAACCTGTTTCGAGATTATTTACATTAATACCATTAACCATGATCATATTATTCTCGGCCATATAACCGCGCAAGCGATAACGACCAACACCAAATTGAAAACTGGCGAACTGCGCAAATACATCGCGACTGGAAGCTAATAACGAAGAAACGTCTTGTTGCTCCAGATCATTATCTACATCGCCACCACTTGTGCTAAAAAGAGGGATATTAAATTTTGTTGAAAGGGAATCGGTATTCTCTTTTACATCTATGGAATCGCTTTGTGCTAAAACATCTGCGCACAACAAAACAAATACAACAGTTACCAGTTTTTTTACCATTATGATCTATCTTCTAAAATTTTACTTTACTGTTTATTTTTCGAAGCGGCTTCGGCATACATCAGAGAACCTGCGTATCCTCAAGGTTGATCACTTTCGTTTAAGAACGGTCAAATATAGAAAGAAATGCATCCTCCATTATTAACTAATTATTAACAAAACTTTACAGAAACGATGTAGATGCAGTTTAACAAATGCCTGTAATTATAAATGACTAATTTAGCGGCCTATCTATGAAATTACGATCACTCCTCATTATTTTTATTGTTGCTAGTTTAAGCAGCAGCGCACAAAAGCTGCGTAAAGACAAAAACTATTTCATTTCCGCTATTGGTTTTTGGAATGTAGAGAACTTATATGATACATTAAATGATGTATGGAAGAACGATGAAGAGTTCACTCCTAGCGGAACAAATGCGTGGACGGGACCGCGTTATTGGACAAAAATAGATCGCTTGGCAGAAGTAATAAGTCAAATGGCCACCGATGTTACACCTGATGGTTTAGCGATCTTAGGATTATGTGAGATAGAAAATAAAAGCGTGGTTGAGGATCTTGTAAAAAATGTACGACTTAAAAAAAGAAATTATAAAGTATTGCATATTGAAGGGCCTGATGCGCGCGGTGTTGATCCTTCGTTCATCTATAATCCAACATACTTTACCGTTACAAAATCAGTTTCTTATCATGTAACATTACCTGATACAGGATACAAAACCAGAGATATTTTGGTGATAAGTGGTTTATTTAACGGCGAACCACTAAGTGTTTTAATAAATCATTGGCCCAGCCGAAGAGGTGGAGAATTAAAAAGCCGACAAGGCCGAATAAATGCTGCAACCATGGCGCGACACATTGCCGATAGCATTGTAAAGTTAAACCCTGAAACTAAAATTGCTATTATGGGCGACTTGAACGATGACCCCACCAATGAAAGCGTAAAAAAATACATTGGCACTTATGGCGACGTAAAAGAAGCTGTGGCCGGAGATTATTTTAACCCCATGGAAAAATTATTTGCAGACGGCATTGGATCGCTTGCATGGAAAGACAGTTGGAATTTATTTGACCAGATCCTTTTGAACAAACCTTTTTTGGGCGAATATTTTTCGTGGAATTACTATACCGTTCGTGTATTTAATAAAGCATTTTTAAAATCTGACCACGGTAATTTTAAAGGTTATCCCTTCCGCACCTATAGCGGAAGTGCTTATACCGCAGGGTATAGCGATCATTTTCCGGTTTATATTGTGATTGCTAAAGAAAAAAAATAATCCATTTTTTTTAACCGCAAAGGGCGCAAAGAAACCAAGAAAATTAATTAGCTTAACTAGACTTAAAAAGGCAGGCAAAGAGCCTAACGGCTTGCGCAAAGACCGAGCTGTATATACCCAAGCGGGTTAACCGCGACCGAACCGAAGGTTCGACTCCGCTTTGCGCGCTTTGCCTTCTGCACAACTTCAAAATGAACCGCAGATTCATAAACTTTGTGACTTTGCGTTCTTTGCGGTTAAAAAAACGAGTAGCGCCCCTTTGTACCATGAGCATGCGGTGAATACATGAATTAATCACCGCAAAAATGCGGTGAATAAATTTGGAAATGCGGTGAATAGGTAGTATATTTACTGCAAATATGCGGTGAATAAAATGGCACGGTACATCCATCAACATAAACAATGGCCCCAATTCACCTGGGATAACGCGCTTTTGCAACCCTTACTTTCAAGCGTAAGGCATAAGCAGGGCCGTTTAAAAGGCTATATGGAATTTTTAGGCTTTGCCCTAAGAGATGAAACCATATTGCAAACACTTACCTCCGATGTTTTAAAATCGAGCGAGATAGAAGGCGAATTTTTAAACCTTGAGCAAGTACGTTCTTCTATAGCCAAGCGCTTAGGAATGGATATAGCAGGCCTTGTAAAAACCGATAGATACATAGATGGTGTTGTAGAAATGATGCTAGATGCCACGCAAAAATACAATAAGCCCTTAACTAAAGATCGTTTGTTTGGATGGCACTCTGCTTTGTTCCCCACCGGAAGAAGCGGTCTATATAAAATAGCAGTTGGTAAATGGCGCGATAATGATAATGGCCCAATGCAAGTAGTATCGGGGCCAATGGGCAAAGAGCGCGTACACTTTGAAGCGCCCGATGCCGATGTGCTAAGCAAGGAAATGAATGCGTTTTTAAAATGGTTCAATGGCAAACACAGCATGGATCCTGTTTTAAGATCGGGCATAGCACATTTTTGGTTTGTAACCATACATCCCTTTGATGATGGCAATGGCCGCATAGCGCGAGCCATAGCCGATATGCTTTTAACCGCCTCTGATGGAACACAGCAACGCTTTTACAGCATGAGCGCGCAAATACGCGTGCAACGCAAACAATATTACGAGGTACTCGAAAAAACACAAAAAGGAAATTTAGATATAAGCCAATGGTTGGTTTGGTATTTACAATGCCTTGATAAAGCCCTTAACGAAACCGATAAAGCATTTACGCGCATATTGAACAAGGCAAAATTTTGGGATGAACACCCGGGTACTTCTATAAACGAACGCCAGCGATTATTGATAAACAAACTCTTTGACGGTTTTGATGGCAAGCTTAATACTTCCAAATGGGCCAAAATAGCAAAATGCTCTACTGATACTGCCTTAAGAGACATACAAGATCTTTTAAAGAAAAAAATACTAGTTAAAGAAAAGGGCGGCGGAAGAAGTACGAGTTATGTGTTGAAATAATACCTATTTGGAAAAACCTACGATGTATCGTAGATTAGCATTCAGAAAAAGCGGAGGAAGTTGAAAATGAAGAATTGGGGTCCTGGGTTCGAATCCCATCATTTACCCGAATAACAATTTCAAATTGTTTCGAAAGCGCTCATTCCGGCAAAATATCTTGGTGCTTATAACAATTTAAATGTGAGTTACACAGGTTTGGTACATGCGCAACGATGGGGAGAAAGATTGGGAGATTTTTCGGTCAGCATGAGCCCTGCTATAACAGGCCCATTGATGTATGAGCGGTACCTGCATCTCCCATTGCATACACCTTACCCGAACCGTCTTTTGCAGCAGCGGTAGAAGGAGCATGATTCGAACATTTCATTTTAAGTTCCATCATTCTCAAATTTAATCAATTTTACTGTTTTTTCCGCTTTTTCTGAATGTAAACCTACGATACATCGTAGGTTTCTTCGGAGTAAAACAAAAAAGCAGCCTCCCCCAATTTTTAATTTTTAACATTAACAGTTCCTATACCAACAAATTTGTTCTTTTGTAGAACCAGATGTCACTATTTACAGCCTCATTAAACTCAGGAAGCAACGGAAATTGCTATTACGTTGGGAATTCTAACGAAGCCGTATTGATCGATGCCGGTATTTCTTGTCGCGAAACTGAAAATCGTATGGCTCGCCTGGGATTGAACATCAATTCAGTAAAAGCCATTTTTATTTCGCACGAACATAATGATCATATCAAGGGCGTAAAAGTGCTATCCAAAAAATATAAGATCCCCGTGTATATTACTGAATCAACCATGCATTCGGGTCGGTTGATCTTTAATAAAGAGTTGGTTAACGATTTTCAAGCACACAAAGCTATCAGTATTGGGAATTTACAAGTAATTCCCTTTCCAAAATTACACGACGCTGCCGATCCCTATAGTTTTGTAGTAAAACATGAAGAGGTTTGCGTTGGTGTTATGACCGATATTGGCAGCAACTGCAAACATGTGATCAATTATTTTAAACAATGCCATGCCGTTTATTTGGAAGCAAATTATGATGCAATGATGTTGGAGACTGGGCATTATCCCATTTATTTAAAAAGAAGAATAAGTGGTGATAAAGGCCATTTATCCAACGAACAGGCAGTTGAATTATTTACCAAGCACCGTGCTCCTTTTTTGAGCCATGTTTTTTTATCCCATTTATCTAAAGAAAATAACGATCCGCAAATTGCCGCAGCAGCCTTTGAAGAACATCGCGGGAGTACAGAAGTAATTGTAGCATCGCGTTATAAGGAAACACGTGTTTTTCACATTACCGGTAATGGTATAAAAAATTCAATTGAAGAACCGAATTTACCAGGGGTGCAAACGGCCTTGTTTTAGCACAGAATCCCCGCCAATACTCACTTCCAGCCCCTCTTTCATTTCAAAAATGAAATCACTATATTTGTTATATGCGCTTCTTCAAAAAAAGCCTTATAGCACTTATACTTATTACCGGCGTTAATTCAATCGCCCAGGATATTCATTTTTCGCAATTCAACGGATCGCTGCTTAATTTAAACCCGGCGTTTACCGGTTTTTTTAATGGCGACTATCGCGTGGGTGCTATTTACCGTACGCAATGGCGCGCGGTGCCTGTGCCTTACAACACAGTTAGTTTTAGCGGCGAATCGCGCATTAGGCCCATGATGGAAAAAAGAGATATGGTGGGCATTGGTGTTGTATTTAATAACGATAGAGCCGGTGATACACGTTATCATACCACGCAATTATATTTAAATGGAAGTTATATCCACTCCATGAAAGAAGATAGTAGTCTTTTAGTTTCG
>JAGPDW010000039.1:0-13525 GCA_018057345.1 Bacteroidia bacterium
ATTTCGGTGTAAGTGTTGATCTGGAATCGGTACCAATAAACCGGAACAATGTTGCCATTAACTGTAGCTGTATAGGGGGCAATGCGCGTGTATAGTATCTCCCCGGCTCTATTGTGCGTTGCTTTTGAAAAATAAACACAGAACAAAAATAGTATTAAAAGTACCCTTCTCATTGCCTAAACCAATTGTCCTTTAAAGTTAATCTATTTAACGAAAAGCCACAAATTTATTGCCTTGAACGACGTTAAATGCCTGTTAATTCATGGTTTTAAGCTTGTAAACAACCTTTTTGATTGTTTTATCTAATTTTTGGCTTGTCATTCTTTTTTATAGTAATTTTGCTTCGCTTTATTCGCCTCAATTAATGGCATCTCATCACCAAAATCAATTAAACAAGATCACACTTGCAGGCCTCGTTGTAACTCTAGGCATTATTTATGGTGATATAGGTACCTCTCCTTTGTATGTTATGAGTGCCATTGTAGGAAAAGGTGTTATTGATGCAAACATTGTTAGAGGTGCTATCTCTTGTATATTTTGGACCCTTACCCTGCAAACCACATTGAAGTACGTTATTCTTACTTTGCGTGCCGATAATAAAGGTGAAGGCGGGATATTTTCATTGTTTACGCTGGTTAAACGCACAAAATATAAATGGCTCATTGTTTCTGCCGTTATTGGCGGAAGCGCCTTGCTCGCCGATGGTATCATTACACCACCCATTTCAGTTTCGGCAGCTGTTGAAGGCTTAAAGGTTTTCAACGAAGACCTAAATACAGTTCCGATAGTTATAGGCATTTTATTCGCTTTGTTCTTTATTCAACAATTTGGAACAGGGTTCATTGGAAAAGCGTTTGGTCCGATCATGTTTTTGTGGTTCCTTATGCTTGGCGTATTAGGTATTTATCAGTTAAGTGGAGATTGGAGCATTTTGAGTTCTCTTAATCCATATTACGCCTACAAACTACTTCACGACTCTCCATCCGGTTTAGTTATTCTTTCGGCTGTTTTTCTTTGCACTACCGGCGCCGAAGCACTTTATTCGGACCTGGGACATTGTGGTAAAAAGAACATTCGTGTTTCGTGGGTATATGTAAAGACCATGCTTGTTCTTAATTATTGCGGTCAAGGGGCATGGTTAATTGCTCACGAAGGCAGCACATTATCTTCATTCAAAGCAAGTAATCCGTTTTACGCTATAATGCCCGAAGGATTTATGCCATACGGCATTGTTATTGCCACCATGGCAGCTGTAATTGCCTCGCAAGCATTAATAAGCGGTTCGTTTAGTTTAATAAACGAAGCTATGCGATTAAATTTTTGGCCAAAAGTTCGCGTAAAATATCCAACCGAATTAAAAGGACAATTATACATCCCATCACTTAATTGGCTATTGCTTGCAGGGTGTATAGGTGTTGTGTTATACTTTCGCGAATCATCTAACATGGAGGCTGCTTATGGTTTAGCCATTGTGTTATGCATGTTAATGACCACAACGCTTCTTAATTTCTACATGCACATGAAGCGTTATAATAAAATATTTATCTATTTTACTGTGGCCTCTTACCTCATCATTGAAATTGCTTTTCTTACTGCCAACCTTAGCAAATTTATGCACGGCGGATGGATAACTCTTTTAATTGCCACGTGTTTAATTTTAGTGATGACCATTTGGTATCTTGCCAAAAAAATCAGGGCTCGCTATGTAGATATAGTTAATCTTTCTGATCATATGAGTAAGCTTGTTGATCTTAGCAGAGATGAATCAATTCCTAAATACGCTACTCATTTGGTTTATATGACAAGCGCTAATAATCCAACAGAAATAGAAGCTAAAGTGATCTACTCTATTTTGCAAAAGCGGCCAAAGCGTGCTGATATATATTGGTTTGTTCATGTGGATGTTTTAGATGAACCATACCGCATGGATTACAAAGTAACGCATGTGGCCGAAGATGATATTATTCGTGTTGATTTTAAACTAGGATTCCGTGTTGCACCACGAGTGAATTTAATGTTTCGTAAGGTGGTTGAAGATCTCGTTAGCAATAAAGAGGTTGATATCACTAGTCGTTATGAATCGCTTAATAAAAATAATATCATTGGCGACTTTAAATTTGTAGTGATCGAAAAATATTTGTCGTACGATAATGAACTACCATTCTTCCAAAAACTGATCTTGAATTTCTATTTTTTATTGAAGAATTTCAGCTTGAGTGAATCAAAAGCTTTTGGTTTGGATACAAGTTCGGTTAAAGTTGAGAAATTCCCGCTGATCTTTAGAACGCCTGCTGATATTAATTTGAAGAGGATAGTCTAGTTAAGAGTAGTTGACAACACGCAATTGTCTCCCATAAGATAGATTTTTTTGTCTTTTGCTAAACTTTAAAATTTAAAGAAAAACAAGCGCCATTATCATTCTTCATTTCTAGATTCGCGCTTATTTGATCAACTAAAATGCTAATAAGCTCAAATCCCAAACTTGTTGGTTTATCTATGGTCTCCTTATAGTTGGCCGGAAATCCAGCGCCATTATCTTTAATAATAAGTTCCACATCCTTTAACGAAACATTTACATTAATGTCTATAATTCCGTTTTGCGTTTTTTTGAACGCGTGTTTAAAGGCGTTGGTTATTATTTCATTTACTAAAAGTCCAAGGGGAATTGCAGTGTCAATATTAATAACTAATTCTTTGTTGTTACAATTATAACGAACTTTTACACTCTCGTTCTCATAGCTAGCGCAGATCTGAGCAATAAGAGTTTGAAGATACTCGCAAAGCACAACGCTAGTGGCTGTGCCTCGTTGATATAACATTTGATGCGTAAGGGCAATAGATGATATTCTTCCCTTTAATTCAGTCAGCACCTCGTTTAATTCACTGTTCTTGATCTTGTCTGATTGCAAATTAATAACGCTGTTAATAATCTGAAGATTGTTTTTTACGCGGTGGTGGATCTCGCGCAGTAATAATTCCTTTTCGTTCAACGAAGCTTCAATTAGTTTGTTTTGGATCTGGATCTGCTGATTTTTTATTTCTAATTCTTCCTCGCGCTTTTTGCTGTTTTTATTGGTATAAAATAAAAAGCCGAGCAAAATAATGGTGATGATCAGTCCGGTCATTAAATATGCTCTGAATACTTTTTGTTTACCCTCGTTTATGATCGAGTTCTTTATTAACTCACTTTTTTCTGATAGTTCCGAATCTTTTTTCTGAATATCTAAGGCTACTTGTTGGTTTATGAGCTGGAGTTCCTTTTCGCGGTTGCTAAGAGAATCTTTTAAACTCATGTAGGCTTTAAATTTATTTACGGCTTGTGATGAGTTTCCGAAGGCGTCCATCAATTCTCCTTGTAGGTATAAAAGCTTTAATTTCATTCGAGGTTTTGTGTAGATTGCATTAATTTGTTCGGCGCTATCGCCATACTTCTGTGCAAAATTCAATTGATCAAGACTGATGTAACATTCTGATAGAAGCACGCAGCTATTAAAAGCACTTTCTAAGTCGTTCACTCGCTTGCTATAATAAATATCTGACTTCAAATATGGAAGCGCTTTTTTGTATTCGCCTACATTCGTGTATGCAAAAGCCATATTTCCTTCTATCAAACCTTTAAAGAATTGGTAGTGATCTTTTTTTTGTGAGTAAGATAATTTTTTTGTGATCAATTCCGAAGCGCGTTTAAAATAAGGTATCGCACTGTCGGATCTTTTTATGCGATTAAAATACACGCCTTGATCGTTATTATAACTCGCTAAAAAATCAGTGTCGTGTCTCTTTGATGCATACTCTTCCAAAAACTCCTTCCTCCTTTCAACTATGGCTTGTTGGTTCAGGCCAAATACATCGTAGATCTTACTTTTTTTAATGACCCTTTTTAGGTGTGTGTTTTCTTTTGTTCGAGTCGCCAACTTATCGTAGAAAGTACTTGCTTCAACAGCCTTGTTTAAATTATTAAGATTAATGAACGCTTCTCGCAATTGTAAATAACAATAAAGGGAGTCGTGAACGTCGCGTACGTGTGAGCTTAAACAACTCTCCAATAATATTGCTGCTTTAGAATATTGTTTGTTGCATATATACATGCTCACGTCAATTTTATCAAACAAAAATTTTGCTTCTTTACTGGAAGAGTTCGTAAAGATCTTTCTTCGGATAAGGTCGAGCGTATCTTTTAATTGCGGATAGATCCCTTTTAACTCGCAAAAATTAACGCTTGCCACAAGTTTTACTTTGCCTTTACGGTCGGCAGCTTTAAAATCTTTTAAGAATTGGATATTATCAACCTGCGAGAAAGCACAGCTTATGCTCAATAAAAAAACAAGTAGGTATATTTGTGTGCATTTCAAAAGATCATGTTCAATGATAACTAATGTAAAGCTTTTTTCTTACGCAGCCCAATTTTCTCTATCTAAACTTCTAAATTGTATGGCCTCTGCTATATGCTGCGCTTCAATGTTCTCAGAACCATCCATATCGGCTATTGTTCGTCCAACTTTAAGGATGCGATCATAGGCCCTCGCCGATAATCCAAGGCGATCCATCGCATTTTTCAATAAAGAATTTCCGGCCTCATTCAGATCGCAATACAGCTTTATTTCCTTTGTTCGCATTTGAGCGTTGCAGTAAACCCCTTCCTTCGTATTAAAGCGATGTGTTTGGATCATGCGGGCTTTTATCACTCGTTTTCTAATGCTTGCGCTCGATTCGCTAGTTTGTTTATTGCTTAATTCCCCAAATGAAACAGGGGTAACTTCCACGTGGAGATCGATACGATCAAGCAATGGCCCTGAGATGCGATTTAAATACTTTTGTACCACCCCCGATGAACAAACACATTCTTTTTCGGGATGATTATAAAAACCGCATGGGCAAGGATTCATACTCGCCACCAACATAAAACTTGCAGGATATTCAACACTAAATTTTGCGCGGCTTATACTTACAACGCGATCTTCCAATGGCTGACGCATCACTTCTAAAACAGTGCGCTTAAATTCCGGTAGTTCATCTAAGAATAAAACACCGTTATGCGCCAACGAAATTTCGCCGGGCTGAGGATTATTACCGCCTCCAACCAAGGCCACATCGCTAATGGTATGATGCGGATTTCTAAAAGGTCTTTGCGTTAATAAACCAATATGCCCTTTACCCGTTTTACCGGCTACGCTATGTATCTTAGTTGATTCAAGCGCTTCGTCCAATGTAAGTGGAGGCAAAATTGATGGCAAGCGTTTGCTCAACATTGTTTTTCCTGCGCCGGGTGGTCCGATCAAAATTAAATTATGTCCACCGGCAGCTGCAATTTCCATTGAGCGTTTAATGCTTTCTTGGCCTTTTACATCAGCAAAATCAAAGTCTGTGTTTGTTAATTCGCTTAAAAATGTATCGTTGATGTTCATTTCCATTTTTTGCAAGGCATTTTCATCACCACTAAAAAAAGCTATCACATCGTTAATGTTCTTTGCGGCATAAACATCCAATCCATCAACCATAGCTGCTTCCATAGCATTTTGTTCGGGCAAAATAATTCCTTTAAAACCATCTTGTTTTGCTTTTACTGCAATTGGCAGTGCACCGCGCAGTGGCCTTATATCTCCGTCAAGCGCTAACTCTCCCATAATAACATACTCTTGCATGCGATCAACTATAATTTGCTCAGATGCCGATAAAATTCCTAAAGCAATTGTAAGATCGTAGGCCGATCCTTCTTTCCGAATATCCGCAGGCGCCATATTAACGGTAATTTGCTTGCCGGGCATTTTAAATCCTGTATTTCGCAACGCTGCATTAATGCGTTGTTGACTTTCTTTAATAGCGCTATCGGCTAAACCAACCAAATAAAAATTTATTCCTTGTGTTACGTTCACCTCAACGGTTACTTGCGTGGCACTAATGCCCTGTACTGTGTATCCAAATGTTTTTATAAGCATGTTAAATTAAATATTGGGACAACAAAGTAACTACGTAAAGTGACAAAGTGTTGCCATAAATTATAGCAATTCCCCTTATTGTGCTTAAAAGCAGGGCTTTATTTACTATTTTAATAGTAAATGCCCTCTTGTTTCATTTTTATGCGGTATAATAGTTTTTTTCTATATTTAGAGTCTGTTTATGTCTCAACGTATGAAAACAAAAGTGATGTTCGCCCTATTCTTTGCCTTTTCGGTAAATGTAGCAATGGCGCAAAAGGAAGAAAAAATTGAGTTGAATTGTTATAACAAATGGGCCGTTAAATTTGAAGAACGCGGCGCTGAAGAGATCAAAGATGGTATTTATACCGATGTGATCATTAGCAGTAGATTAGGTAATAAAGCCACTTGTAATAGCGGTAAAGCCGAGGTTTTAAAGGGAAAATTAATTAAATGTTATACCCTTTTAAGCGATGGCACTTACGAAGAAATAAAACGTACATGGAAAAATAAATCCAACGAAAACGTAAATATTGTGGGCGGTATCAGTAAATCAATGCTTACAGTACACAATGAGATTATTAATGTTCTTTGGCCCTCAAGCATGAAAGCTAAACGCGCCAAGCCAATACAAGCCCCCGAGCCAACCGACGATTAATGGGGTGTATCTGAAAAGTAGGTTTTCTTTGATTTTCAAGTATTTTGTATTCATGCTAGGCGCTTTCTGAAGGCCATACTCAAAGGAGTCTGGTCAAGGAAAGCAACGAAGCAGGAATACAAAAGACGCAGAAAAGCATGAATAGATACTTTTCAGACACATCCCCGGGTGTTTTAACGAATTTAAGCCCTGACCGCAAGTTTCAGGGCTTTTTTATTACTTTTTGGGGAGGGCGTCTGTAAAAAAATCCCTATTTTTGCTGCCCAATTAAAATCAAAATGATGAATATCACCAAGAAAGAGATCGACAGTTTGAATGCTGAAATAACTATTAAAGTTGGCCCGGCCGATTACGAATCGAAAATTAAAGAAGGAATTAAAAAAGTTCAAAGACAGGCGTCGATGCCGGGATTTCGTCCTGGTAAAGTTCCCGAAGGAATGATCAAAAAACAATATGGCACTCAGATCATGGTGGATGAGATCAATAAATTATTGAACGAATCTATTCATAAATTCATTGAAGAAAATAAGATCGAGATCTTAGGAAATCCAATGCCGAAACAAGATTCAGCGATTGACTTTGAGAAACAAACCGATTTTGAATTTACATACGAAATTGGTTTGGCTCCACAGTTCAACGTGAAGTTAGATAACAAAACAAGTTTCAATTATAAAACGGTGAAGATCGATGATGAATTGGTAGAGAAATATATTAAAGATGTGCGTCGTAATTATGGAAAGCCAATTAATCCTGATGTTGCAGGAGACAAAGATGTTGTATTTATTGACATCAACGAATTAGATGAAACCGGTGCTATTAAAGCCGGTGGTGTTTACAAAAGCACAAGCGTAGGACTAGATCGTTTGAAGAACGAAACAGGGAAAGCAAAATTAACCGGTGCTAAAAAAGAAGATAAAATTGTATTGAATGTGAATGACCTTTACGAAACCGGTTTAGATAAAAGCGTTTCGTTAGGAATAGATAAAGACGCGGCAGAAACGTTCAATTCTAATTTACAATTAACTGTAAAAAACATTGCGCGTTTAGATGACGCCGCTTTAGATCAAGAATTGTTTGATAAGATCTATGGTCCGGGCATTGTAAACAGCGAAGAGGAATTCCGCAATAAAGTAAAACACGAATTAGGATTAATGTTCCAGGTTGATGCTGATAAATTTTTACAAGCCGAAATTGAAAAAACTTTGGTTGATTCATTAGGAATTGGTTTACCGGATGCGTTCTTAAAGCGTTGGTTGTTGGCCGTTAACGAAAAACCTATTAGCGAAGAGCAATTAGAAAAAGAATATCCTATCTACGCCAAATCGATGCAATGGAAATTGATAGAGAACAAGATCATAAAAGATAACAGCATTACTGTAAGTGCTGAAGAAGCAATGCAAGAAGCAAGCGGTTACATTCGTTCGGAATACGCCAAGTACGGACAACAAGCCAACGACGAAGAAGTAAGTAAAATTGCAGCCAGCTTATTAAGTAAAGAAAAAGAAGCGCAAAAAATTTACGAGAACATGTACACTCGCAAAGTGCTTGAATTAATTAAATCAACTTGTTCACTAAACACAAAAGAAGTGAGCTACGATGACTTTTTTAAGAATAACTAATGATTTAATAGACCGCAGATGACGCGAATCTTATGTGATTTTTAAAAGGGGGCCAATTGGCTCCCTTTTTTTATTTCCGGTAATTCCATCGTCAGACAAAAGATCTATCGTACTGCAAAAACAGATGCTGCCTCTTTTTACCGACCGCGCCAGGGATGCGGAGGGTTTAGCTCTTTTTTGTTTGGCTTTTCGCCAAACAAAAAAAGCCGAGCGAACAGCGAGCCCGTAGCAGCCCGCCCGGCGCCCAAATAAAAATGTTCAATTAAATAACTCTTATTTGTTCACAACATTTGTAACCAATCCTTATTAGCGCATTATTCTATTTTAATTTTAGGCATGCAAAGGTCATTACTTTTAATTTTTATTTTTATCTCTTCGGTTGCTTTTTCGCAGCTTAAAAAAGAATATTACGATAACGAACAAACCCAGCTAAAATCAGAAACTGATTTTTATAAAGGCATGCCTCATGGTGCTTTTTACGAATATTACAAGAATGGTAAAATAAACCGTAAAGGCTTTTACAATTATGGTAAGGAAGATAGCACCTGGTGTTTGTATTACGAAGATGGCGACCTGAAAGCCGTGGAGCGTTATGTGCGCGGAAAAAAATGGGGAACAAATACTTATCACTATAAGAATGGACAAGTAGCACAAGTAATTAAATTCACTAATGATCTTCCGGATAGCACATGGGTAGCATTTTACGAAAATGGCAAGAAAAAAAGTGTTGAGAATTTTGTGAATGGTAAAAAAGAAGGCGCATGGACCTATTACTTCGACAACGGCCAAATGGAAAGCAATGGCATGTTTGAAGGGGATAAAAAAGAAGGCCGCGTTTTTTTATATTACAAAGATGGTAAAATGCGCGGCACAGAGGATTATTGTAAAGGCAAACCGTGCGGACATTGGACAGAAGTGTATCCAAACAACACGCCAAAATGCGATAAGGAATATAAAGATAGCGTAATGTATTTGTACAACCTTTGGGATTCGAAAGGAAATCAATTGGTAAGTGCGGGCAATGGCAGTTTAACCGCAACCTATGATAATGGCATTATAAAAGCCATGGGAAAATACAAAGGCGGTTCGCAAGACGGACAGTGGCGATTTTTTCATCCAAATGGAGAATTAGATTACGAGGCCATTTATGAAAATGGTGTTTTAAATGGTTATTACTCGAGTTATTTTGCAAATCACAAATTAAAAAGCGAAGGCAACTTTGTGAATAACAAAAAAAACGGGGTTTGGAAATTTAATTCGCTCGAAGGAAAACCCGAAATGATTGGAAGTTTTGTAGATAATTTGCGCGAAGGAAAGTGGACATATTACTACAACAATGCTAAAGTTGAAAATGAAGGAAATTATTTGAACGATAAAAAAACAGGCACATGGTTGTATTTTTATAAAGGCGGGCAACAATGGCGCCGGGGAAATTATATAAATGATGTGAAGGATAGCACATGGACCACCTGGTTCGAGAACGGAACAAAATTGCAAGAAGGAAATTATGTGAAAGGAAAAGAAGAAGGTGTTTGGACAAGCTGGTGGGATAATGGCATAAAAAAAGATCAAGGAAGTTTTACTGCAGGGCTAATTACCGGCCAATGGACGGGTTGGTATGCCAACGAGAAATTAAATTATAATGGCAAATACAATAGCAAAGGAAAAAAGAACGGTAAATGGATGTATTGGTACGAAAATGGCACACCACGTGAAGAATGTAGTTATGTGAATGGAATTAAACATGGTTCATACACACAGTGGTTTGAAAAAGGAAGTTTTGTAGATACAAAAGGAAAATATCGCAAAGGGCATCAGCATGGCGAATGGAAATATTTTTACGAAACAGGAGGAATAAATAAAATTCAACATTTTGATGAAGGAAAATTAAGCGGAAGTAGCTTAGGTTATTACACAAATTCAAAACTGCAAAGTAAGACCAATTATACCATCATAAAAGACTCGCGAAAAGGAAAAGTTCAGAGCGTTCCCCACGGAGAGTGGATTTTCTACGACAAAAGTGGGAAAGAGATAAGCCGAATAAACTATGACAAAGGTGTGAAGAAGTAAAAATTTGATTATCTTTGTTTAACAACTGTTTATGAGGTCTTACTTAAATGTCATACTGATTCTTGCTCTTCTTTTAGGGCTTTCCTTTTGCAAAAATGCCGAGAAGCAGGATGATACATTGCACACTGAAGAAGCTGTAGATAGCGCTAAAGTTGCCATTGCGGTTGAAAAAACCAAAAAAACGGCCGAACATGTATTTAACTCTTTGCCTGATAGAGGAGAGATCTTAAAATTGGTTTCGGAGAACAAGCTCGAATACGATACACAAATACTTAACGAGCCCGGTAACGTAAAAAAATATAATACCGAATTATACATTGCATTAAATCTTGGCGTTTATGGATCTGATCTTAGCGTAGCAGGGGTTTTTGATCAAACTCAAGAAAGTATCCTTTTTCTTAAATGCGTAAATTCTCTTTCACAAAAACTAGGTGTGAACAAAGCGTTTGATCAAAATATGTTCGATCGCATGGAGGCGCAACGTGATAATAAAGATTCTACTTTGCAAATAATTACAATGGCATTCCGCCAATGTGATGAGATCTTAAAACAAAACAATCGCCCTGCTACTTCAGCATTAATTATTGCAGGCGTGTGGGTAGAAGGTTTTTATACGTCGTGCCAAATTGCCAAAAACACACCTTCCGAAGGTATTGTAAAGGCCATCATTCGTCATAAAGAAACTTTAGATAATATCATCGTTCTATTAGGCCAATCCAACTTAAACAAAGAATCGCAATTTGTGTTGAACGATATGACCACAATTTCCGGTATCATGAGCGATGTTATCGCTGATAAGGATCTTAAGTATGTTTACGAAACCATTGCCCCGGCTGATGAGGCAGTGAGCAGACTCAGAAGTAAGATCACTTCTTCATTTTAAGAATTTTTAGTTAAGCCAACACATTTAATCTGTTACCTTTGAAGGTAAATGACGCGCAAGCATCTTATCCTTATCACTACTCTGTTCTCTGTAGCTATGGCTACCTTGATCATCATCCAAATATTTTGGATAAAGAGTGATTTTAAAGTAAAAGAGGATGTGTTTGAGCAAAAGGTGAACGAAGCTTTAAACCTTACCAAACAAACTCTCGACAGACTTGATCCTAATCGAAGCTACAAAAGCGTTCGTATAAAAAAACAAGTTAAAGGGATAAACGATGGCAGCAGAAATTTTCGTTATATCCAAGAACTTACCATTGATAGTAACGGACACAAAATCACTCGATTTGTTTCAAAAGATATTGCCCGCGACTCTATGGGTACTATGGATCATTCCAATCCTTATTTCGCTGAATTCTTAAACAAGACCAAGCTTTCTAAAAGTGATCTTACGGCTGAGTTCAACGATCTTAAAAACGCATCCAAACTTGGGGCTGATTTTTTTAAATCGGAGGAGTCTTTTGACGCTTATAATAACTATAAGCAAAGAATTGATACAACTGCAATCGACTCTCTATTAAAACTCGAGTTGAGCCATAAAGGGATAAATGCAAATTACAGATTTTATGTTACCGATCTTTTTCCGGGAAGCAATAGTCCTAGCAAATTGCAATTTGCCGAAATGGACACCGATTCATTGGGCCTTTATAAGATATCCCTTTCACCTAACAATACCTTTACCGATCAAAATTACCTGATGGTTAACTTCCCCAATCAAAAAAAGGATATTTTCAAGGACATCTATCCTCTATTGATCATGTCCGTATTGGTAATGCTCATTTTTCTATTCTCTTTCTATATCATATTAGCCTCAAATCTCAAACAAAAAAAGCTTTCTACCATTAAGAACGACTTTATTAGTAACATGACTCATGAGTTTAAAACACCCATAAGTACTATTTCTTTGGCAAGCGAAATGTTAAGCGATTCTTCTATAAGTCAAACCCCCGATAAGCAAACCCGTTATTTGAAAATGATACGGGATGAAAATAAGCGCTTAAGTGTGTTAGTCGAAAGCATCCTTCAAACCTCTATATTAGATAAAGGCGAGTTTAAATTAAAGTTAACCGAGATCGATATCCACGAGATCATTAATAACGCTATTAATAATACCCAATTACTCATTAGCCAAAGAGGTGGGGTAATTAATACTTCTCTTTTAGCTCAGAAGTATAAAATAGTAGCCGATAAGGTGCATTTGACCAATATTGTATTTAACCTTATAGATAATGCCATTAAATATACCCAAGGAGTTCCCGAAATTGGGGTTAAGACCGAAAACACCGAAACTGCCATTAAAATTTCGGTTAAGGATAACGGTATAGGTATTAGTAAAGAGAACCAACGTAAGATCTTCGATAAGTTCTTTAGGGTGCCAACCGGAAACGTTCATAATGTAAAAGGCTTTGGTTTGGGGCTTTCGTACGTTTTGGCAGTAGTTGAAAAACACGGCGGCACGGTTGAAGTTCAAAGTGAGGTTGGAAAAGGTAGCACTTTCATCATCACCATTCCGTTCGACCGCCAATAAGCCCTCCCCAATAAGTCATTTGAAAATATTTGTTAAATGTTAAAATTTGGCACATTTTCTGCATACCTTTAATTAATATTTAACAAACAGGAAAAATGGAAAATGTTAAAACTAAAATATTGCTTGTAGAGGACGACCCAAGTTTAGGACCCTTGTTGCAAGAATATTTGGATGCCAAAGGTTTTGAAACAAAACTAGCGGAAGATGGTCAGAAGGGTTCGGAGTTCTTTTTCAAAGGAACATATGACCTTTTGTTACTTGACGTGATGATGCCAATTAAAGATGGATTAAGTTTAGCGAAAGATATTCGCTTAAGCGATAAGCATACCCCGATTATCTTTTTAACAGCTAAAAGCATGAAAGAAGATACCATTGATGGTTTCAATGCCGGGGCTGATGATTATATAACAAAGCCCTTTAGCATGGAAGAACTATTGGCCCGTGTTAACGCTGTTTTAAGAAGAAGCAGTAAATCGCGTTCAACAGATAGCGATGAGGTGAACTTTAAAGTGGGTAATTATAACTTCAATTCCGAAAAACAGCTTTTACAAATAGGAGTTAACGAGCAAAAGTTAACTACAAAAGAAAGTCAATTATTACGCTTGCTTTGCGTGCATAAGAACGATGTGCTTGACCGTAGTTTTGCCTTAAAATCTATTTGGCAAGATGATAATTATTTTAATGGTAGAAGTATGGATGTTTACATTGCAAAACTTCGAAAATACCTAAGAGATGACAGCAAAGTGGAGATCATCAATATTCACGGAAAAGGATTTAAACTCCTTGTAAATAA
>JAGPDW010000039.1:13625-18343 GCA_018057345.1 Bacteroidia bacterium
AAAAAGCCCTGACGATAATGTCAGGGCTTTTTTATGGTTTAAAATTCTATAAGGTCTTCTTCAAAGGCAAATAGGTCTTATCGCCTTCAATGATAATATGTCCTTGCTGCGAAAGCCCCTCTATTATCTCATAAAACACCTCCTGAAGCATTTTCTTGTCCGACTTCCAGAAATGTATCATCGCTGCTTTGATAGTTTCCTCAATACGCTCTATTTTATTCATGGATATTCTTCCTAGGTAGAACAAGGTGAGTTCTGATTTCATTTCCAAACGCTCAGTATTCATTTTTGGTTGCTCTTCCTTTATCTTTTCTGCTTTCTTTATCTCCTTCTTCACTTCATTTAAGCGCTGAACTGCCCATCCGGAGCCATTTTCAAGCGCACCAAACGAAAATTTCATTTGATATTTTTTTTCAATATACCTTACAAGCGAACTAGGTGCAGCTTTACGCGTCCAATCTTTTTGTTCTATTAATAAACCCTCTCCCTCTTGCAAATTGATCAATGAATTAAATACGGCTGAACTACGGCCCTTTCCCTTAACGGAAAGCTGAGAAAATTCCTCTGCGCTTAGTTTTTTCATACAAAAAGTTAATTAGTTGTTGATAAGTTTGGTAAAATTATGAAAATTATGTTGGATTACAACTCTTTAACTCAAATTACTTAAAGAAGGTTGCGTTTAAACGAAAATTAATAAAAAAGGCATTTGTTTAACCGCTAAATTGTATCCATTTAAACGTTCATTTACTATCGTTTAAGTATTGTTTAACTCTTGTTTAACCAGGTTAAATAATTGATAATTAAATAATTAATTTGGAATTGTGGGGTTTGAGCGATTGATCAGCAACCTTCAAGGTAAATTTAAGATTATGGAAACGTGTACACGACTGAGGAATTGTGTTTTTTGCAAAAAAACACGCTCTATATTGGGTAAATTGGCTGTAAGCCTTTATACACAAGGCTTACGGGGCAATATTTTCTGTTTCTATTGGGTAAATTTGATTTTCCTTTACAAAATCACTTTTTTACCAAGGCGTCCCTGATCTCCATAAGTAGTTTCTCTTGCGCAGATGGCTCGGGAGCCGCTACCGGCGCGGCTTCCTCTTTCTTTTTTGCAGCGTTGATGGCTTTTACCATAAGAAAAAGCGCAAAAGCCACGATGGTAAAGGAAAGTAGCGTGGATATGAAATTTCCGTATTTAATTGCAGTACCCGGAATAACAAGATCTGAAAGATTTGTAAGATGAGCTGCTTTTAGCGCAGGAGTAAGCACTGCGGGTGTTATAATATCGTCGACTAACGACCCAACGATTTTTCCAAAGGCGCCGCCTATAACAACACCTATTGCAAGATCCACAACATTGCCACGCATGGCAAAGGATTTAAACTCTTTCATCATTCCCATAAAACCTGTTTTTTAATTATCGCCTAATACCTTTAATAACTCATCTAACTTAGGGGTTAAGATGATCTCTGTTCTTCTATTCTTCTTTCTTGCCTCAGGCGTTTTTGCCGGATCTAAAGGAAAGAACTCGCCGCGGCCTGCAGCGGTAATTCGCTTCGAGTCTATTTTTGCACTGGTCAACATGATCTTTGTTACAGAGGTTGCGCGCATAACGCTGAGGTCCCAATTGTCTTTTATTTCTCCTGCGCCATTCATGGGCACATCATCTGTATGGCCTTCTACTAATACATTAATATCGGTATTTTGCTCAAGCACTTTGGCAACATTCTTTAAAGCCTCAATTCCCTTAGGCTGAACATTGGTTTTACCACTGGCAAAAAGTAAGCTTTCGTCCATACTTACATAGATCTTTCCGTTCTTTTGAGTAATAGTTAACCCCTTTCCTTCAAAGCCTAAAAGTGCATCTTGAAGCTTCTTTTTAAGGTCGGCCGCAGCGGCATCTTTTTGCTTTAAGATGGCTTCGAGTTCATTTACTCGTGCTTCCCTTGCCTTTAATTGAGTTGCCAATTCATCCAGTTCCTTCTTTTGAATAATGAGTTTTGCCTCCAATAATTTTAGCTCATCTTGTTTTTTTAACAATTGCTCTTGGGTCATTTGAAGGTCACCACTAAGCTTAGCATTGTCTTTTTCGCCCATCACCAAAAGCTTATTTAAGCGGTCCATTAACTGGTTATTTAACACATCCAGCTTATCATATTTTTGGGTAAGATTTCGGTAATTGCTACCAATGATAGAAGTATCTCTTTTCAAACCATCGAGCGCTTTTTGGTCTTTTGTAAACTGCTCCCTCATCTCGTTGAGTTTGGTTTCGGCATCTATTTTGGCCTTTTTGTTTTCTGCTAATTCTGTTTTGCAGCTTTCTAAATTGGCCTTTACCTCATCATGTATGCGATGCGCAACACAACCTTGTAAAACTAAATACACTGATAAAACGGCTATTCCTGTTTTAAATATTTTCATGCCCAAATGTATTTAAAAGGCAAAAACAAGATGTGTTAAAGGACTACCTATTATTAACAAAGGGTTTTTAATCTATCCGAAGCAACTCAGATTTTCGGGAATGTTTATTTTGAATTGTCCGGTATAACTGAAGCTAGGCACATTTACATTCGTAAACCCGACAAGTTTCAGTATATTTTACCCATAGCTTTTAACTTACTCTCAAAAGTATAGGCGATCAATTGGGCTCTTTGCAAAGCAAGATCTGCCTTGGGACCGGAAAATTGGTTTTTAATGTTGTCTTCGAAGTGTTTTAACCAAATAGCAAAGTGTTCTTTTTTGATAGAGAGGTTCGCATGTTTATCAAACACATTAGCGTTATACCCTACTTCATCTAACAATATAAAACTCCAAAATGCCACCATCTGCGGCATGTGTTTTTCAAAATCGGTATTAGCAAAAACAGGTTTAATATCTTCGTTAGTTAGAAGAGAGGCATAAAACGTGCGCATCATTTGCTCAATGCGTTCTTTGGTATCAATGTCCGGTTTCATGGTGTAAAGATAAGGATGAAAAGGTGAAGTGCTCTTTTTATTTGCGCCCTAATAAAAACAAAAAAGTCCTTTAGCAAAATACTAAAAGGACTCTCAAAAAATTTAATGAAAATTATACCGTAAACATCTCGGCAATAAAGCTAGGAACTACCCCAATAATAATGGTTATAAGCGCTGTTAGTATAACCACCATTTTGCTTCCCATATCAATTTGAACAGGCTCTTCATTTGTTGCTGGCTTAAAGTACATGGCAATGATCACTTTGAAATAATAATACACGCCAACAGCAGAAGTTAATACTGCTAAGATCAATAACCATTTGTATGTTGTTGTCATCATAGCCGTGAACACAAAATATTTGGCAAAGAAGCCGGCAGTGATGGGAATTCCTGCAAGAGAAAGCATAGCAATGGTCATGCATACTGCTAATAAAGGACTGCGTTTACCTAAACCATTAAATTCTTCGAAATTCTCGTTGCCATATTTTGTTACGGCATTTAAAACTCCAAAAGCAGTAATGCTTCCGATTGAATAAGCTAAAGAATAATATAAAATGGCATTTACAGAAAGGTTTGTTCTTACGTTAGCTAAAATTACCATCAACATAAATGCAGCATGACTAATACTTGAGTAAGCCAACACGCGTTTTACATTGGTTTGAACAGCTGCTGTAATATTTGAAACAACTAACGAAAGTGCGATCACTACAACTAGAATTCCTGTCCATGTTTCATTTACACCATTAAAGCCTATCATAAATAAACGCATGAAGGCAGCGAACGCAGCAGTTTTTACAACTGTGCTCATGAGTGCTGTAATAATTGTTGGCGAACCATGATACACATCCGGCGCCCAAAAATGAAAAGGTGCTGCAGATACTTTAAAACACATAGCGATCAACATCATTATTACACCGGCGTAAAAGAACGAAGGCATATTGCCAGGGTTGGAAGCAATGTATGCGCGGATCTCATTCAAATCAAATGTTCCGGTAGCTCCATAAATCAACGCGATACCAAATAACAAGAACGCGCTGGCAAAAGAGCCCATGATGAGGTATTTAAAACCTGCTTCGTTACTATTTATTTTATTCTTTTTACTCGCGGCTAAAACGTAAAGTGGAATACTCATGATCTCGATGCCCATGAATAATGTGGTCATGTTGGTAAAAGCGGTCATCATAATTGCGCCGGTAATTGCAAATAATACCAAGGCATAATGATCTACCATGTGTGGCTGATTCTCGTAAGTACTATTTGCTAAAATGAACCAAAAGAAAGCGGTAATTAAAATTACACCCGAAAATGCCAGCGCTACTTTATCAAAAGCAATCATGTTCTGGAAATACAAAATGCTGTAGGAGTGTTCCCACTCCATAAAGTTGAGGGCATACGCTGCTAAAATTCCAAGTACAACTATTGGCAACAGTATTTTTTTGAATTTAAATACCTCAGCCAACATAGCTATAACTCCCAGTGCGCTTATTACTAAAAATCCTTTCATGTCTTTATAATCTTACTTTAAGTTCTGCATTAACGCTTTTACTGCAGGTTCTGCAATGTCGGTTATTGCTTTTGGATAAATTCCAAAGCCAATAATAGCCGCGCAAATAATAATTAAAACTGCTTTATCACTTCCGTCTAACGGTCCAAATGCATTATGATTGTCTTTTCTTTCGCCCAACATAATTGCCTGGTAACTACGCAACATATATACCGCGCCCAATATCACCGATAAGCCTGCAAATGCCGCAGCGGTTG
>JAGPDW010000199.1:0-5222 GCA_018057345.1 Bacteroidia bacterium
CCCAAACGCATGTTCATTGGAATGAAATTCTTTTCGGTACTGTATTTTATTTTTGTTCCAAGATTGGTGAATGCTAAACCGCTTGTGGCATAAGCTTTTTTATCGCCCAATTTAAATACATTGCTTTTGTAATACATGGTAAGGTCAACCGCCACGGTACTGGCAGCATTACCTTGTTGTCCATTAAAGTAAACACGACTGATACTAGAGTTTACAAAACGGAAAGCTACACCTGTAGAAAAATTCTTTCCTAACTTTTGTGCAAAGCCAAGGTCAAGTGCAAACTCATTCGGTTTAAAATCACCAGTGCTGTTTCCTTGGGCATCGGTTAGCTGAATATTTCCTAATGTAAAATAACGTAACGAAGCACTTACCGCTTGTTGATTTTTTGCGCTTGGCTTACTTATTTTTGAATAACCGCTGAGGTAATACAAATAAATATCCGGAACTAAATTGCGTAACCAAGGTGTTGCAGTTAAAGCCACGCCAAATTTTTTGTCGGCAAATGCTAATTTACTTTGATTCCAGTGTGTTGAATTAGCGTCGGCATCTGTAGCTACACCAACATCGCCCATTGCACCATGTTTACTATCAGGACTGATCAATAAAAAAGGAACAGCCGTTGTGATAGGATTGATGGTGCTTCCGCCTAAAGCCTGTGAACTTATTTGTGCAGAGTTTCGTAATGAAGCAAGTGCCACTAAAAGTAAAATAACTATTTTTTTATAACTAATTCTTTCCATTTGAATTGGGACGCCAAATATACTAATTAAGTATTACTAATTTTTCGATTTTTTCAGCCTTTTTATTGTCTTTGTCTACTATGGCAACCTTGTATAGATATACTCCTCTTCCAAGTTTATCTCCGTAATCATCTCTGCCATCCCAAACTATACCTTCATTACGGAAACCTTCGCAATTTATTGTGCGGTTAATACTTTTTGCCAATTTTCCGCTGATAGTAAATATCTGAATGATCACTTTAATATCCTCGCAGTTGCGATTATGCTCAAAAAGGAATTTTGTGTTTGTTGTAAAGGGATTAGGATAATTTAATACCATATTCAAGGCCAAGTCTTCGTCCTTAGTAACCACAAAATCCGTACTAATGCTTGATGAATTATTTTGTACGTCCCATATTTTAAATGAAAGAGTGTGATTTCCTTCAGGAATTTCTTTTAATTGATACTTTACCTTGCCGGTTTGGTAACTATTCAAATTTGATTCGTAATACTCGTTAAGTACATAAGGTTTATTTGAATTCTCATCTAATACAGCGGTAATATCATGTCCAAATCCTGTACCCACGGTATTAATTCCTGTTGAATCGGAAACCTCAGCCATTAAAATTGGATCCTGGTCAGTAACTCCACCACTCACAAATGTTTTGCTATTCAAATATAATTTTACTTGTGGTCCTTCGGTATCAACTGTTGCACTGGGACTTAAACCACCAACTCTCACGCTATCGTAATTTCCGTTTGCATCGGTGTATCCATCAGTTGCATAATAACTGAATTTGGCTTTTCCGTAATTGAACGATACATCTTTCGGAACGATGAAGGAGAAGGTAAAATCACCATTTTTTACTTCTACTTTCCCTTTGTATATAATGTTTTGTTGTGATTGAAATTGGAAGGGTGTTAAAGTGCCCGGAGTTGTTGAAGAGGCAGGATCATTTAATTGGCAAGTGATAAGTTCACTTTTATCATAGATCACAGGATAAACCAATCCATTGAAGGCGGTAAATTTATTTGCTAAGGTATCACCTACGTAACCTTTAATGGTAACTTTTGAAAGACCCTTAATAGTATCAGCTATGCTCACGTTTATTGGATTACCATTGATATGCGTGGTGTAAACTTTTTGTTTTGGATATGCCAGCGTTAAAGCAGGATCGCCCAATAAATGGAAGTTAGAATAAAAGAAGTATTGTTTTAAACTCGCTTTTGTTTGGCGGATGATATCGCCAAGTGCAGGCATTCTATTAATGTTGTTTTCGATTACCTTTTTAAACACATAATCAAACAAGCGGTTATTCAAGGTTTCGTTAAAATTTGAAAAAGCTAAACGACAAGTAGTAAGCATTGCTATCGAACCTCCCTTTGGATTTAGCAGACACAATTCACCCGCAGAAACACGATCAGGATCATCATAACGACTGAATTCGCAGGTGGCGGTGATGAAGAGCGGTAAGGTATTAAAATTACTCCAAGCGTCGATGCTGGCAATATCCACTACACGTTCAGCCGATAAGCCAACTTCACCTCCATGCCCTGTATAATTCATAATCAAACATCCTTTTTCTACCCGGTTGTTGAAAGCGGCTTGCATGTCGGGATAGCGTTTTCCTCCAGGAGTGGATAAACCTTTATAAGCATCAATATAAACTTTATCAATGTTATAAGCTGGAGACGCAGCCTTTACTTTACCTGCTAAATTATCGGCCTGGCTCATGTGCAGAGCACCGTCAGCATCATCAGCGCAAAACATAATGTGATTACGCCAATCACCAAAGATCTGATTGTTTTGAGTGATAGAACAATTATCGGGAGCGGTAGCAGTGATGCCTGTTTTTCTATAGTAGTTCTCAATTTTTTTCACAACATTATCGGCCTGCACGGCGTTTGAAATAATGATACGTCCAACGCCAACGTCCATAGCATCTGCTTGATCATTTTCCGCAACATATCCTTCTTGAGGATCCATTAATCCAAAAAAATCGTCAGAGGCAACGCTGTATATATAAGAAACTGAATTCTCAGTTTCGTAGGTTGGGATAAAATTTGTATTTCCTGCTCTACCATTTTTGTTGAGGTAAGAACCGCGACCAAATAAAAGTAAATATTTTGTTGGCTTTCCTATGGCCATACCTCGTGTATATAGCATGCGCGTAAAATCTCTAATAGCACTGGCATCTATTTTTCCACTCGCAAATTCGTTATAGATCTGTTCAGGCGTTGCAACCGCGTAGGTCAATCCTTCTTCTTGTTGATGAAGTGCTGCTAAACGATTTGCATAAGGTAAAAATTGCGTAGGCGAAATGATCACATAATCGGCTTGCGTTAACGCGTGTAGATTTTGATTTTGTACCGTGCCAATATAAGTTGGTTGTAAAACATTAGAAGAACTAAATACCACATATTCATTCAAGGAATCGGCATTAGCATTGAAGCTCAAAATACTACCGCTAGTTGTGTAATTTTGTTGATATGGATTAATGATGTCAGTGATATTCCAAATGGTAGTACCGCTTATGGCATTTGAATTCACATTGTAATTACAAACGTTTCCGGGTGCTGATATTCTCTTGTCGCGAAACTGAAATGTACTGCCATTGAAAACTAATTCGCGACGAGCATTGATCGCAACTTTGTCGATCCAACCAACAGTATTTGGAGTTAAGCGACTAACACTAGCTGTGATACTTGTTGCATTATTATTCAATGCTTTCCCAAATTTTGTATCAAGTACCACAAAATCGGCCAAGTAATTTGAGATGTCGAATCCAATGATGGAGTGATTATAACTTAAACCATTTACCGAAACATTATACTGATTTGCGATCGTTCCTCTCCCTGCCACGGTTGATTCAACTCGTATAGTATCTCCCGTTACAAAATTATTATCTCCAAACACAAAGCTATAACTTGTGTTCACGTCAAAATATTCGCCGTACATATTGCGACCGCTTTTTACAAAGTTGATCTGATCCACTTCATGGCAATTATAATAATCGTAAGTAGATGTTGAAACGTTTGTGGGAGTTGCAACTGAATTTTGCGAAGCAATTCGTTTACCTGCGCCAATATCTATATTCAAATAATAGAAGGTAGTATCGCTGTAAAAATTATTGTAAGGCGAAAATAAAAGTCCTTTGTAGTCAAGTTTTTTATCCCAACGCGTCATGCCTTTTCCATAAAACAAAACATGATCGGTTGTATTGAATACATTATCACTTTCGCCGGCTACAACAATAGCATTCTCCTCCAGATCATCGTATCTAAATTCTTCATTTTGTTCGGCAAGAATAACACCACCGTTACCATAAATGCGAATATTTTTTGGATCAAGAGTGCTCATATTGATGCCTAAACTATTGAGAAAAAGAAAATCCAATTTATAAACACCGTCTCTGGTTATTGCAAGTTTATACCATTTGCCACTGGCTAATACCGAATTACTTTTGAACGTGTTTGCATTGCTGGTTTTGTTTGCGCTGGCTACCAAATCCCATGAAATGGAATAGTCTATTAGTTCTATCACTTCTCCAAGTTCATTTATTTTGAAAGGAATAATCTGGCAAGAACTTATTGTTTCGTTAACAGAGATGCCATGACTTGATGAAACTTGAAATTCGCTGCTTAAATACTTTCCAAAATTAACTTTAATGATGTTCGCGGCTTCAGCATTAAGTTTTAATTCAGAAACAATAGTTAACTTCCCAATTGCTTTGGTATTGATCGAATTTGTTTTACTTTTAAGGAAATAAGGTAAATTGTTCTTTTTGTGATCGTACAAGGCGTTTTTAACAACTACTTTTTCGAAACTGCTGGCATTTAGTTTAACAATATTGGAAATAGGAGTTTTGCTCTTTTCAATAGAAAAAACACCGGCAATTTCTGCATTTTGAGCAAAAAGGAACAAATTGGGTAGAAACAAGCAAATAAAAAGCGAAAACCTCATAATGGGAACCGTAATATTAACAAATCTAGAACGTGTTTATAGCAAAAATATTGTTAAGAAAATGTTTTTGTTTTTAAAAATACATTATTATATTTGTAATGTAGGTTTGGCACAGAAATCATGACGAAACGTATTTTATTTATATTGCTTGTATTCTCAGTAGTTTCAAGCGACTTGAAGGCACAGGATCCTCAGTTCACGCAGTTTTATGCGAATCCTTTATACCTTAACCCTGCATTTGCAGGTACCGCCAGATGTGCAAGGGTTTGTATGAATTATCGTAATCAGTGGCCTAACTTATCAGGACAGTACGTTACGTATTCAGCGTCTTACGACCAGCATTTCGATTTTATGTCTGGTGGTTTAGGATTAATTGTTCTAAGCGATGACCAAGCTCGCGGAACGTTAAGAAACACTCAGGCTAGTTTAATTTATTCATATCACGCGGCTATAAACCGTGAGTTTTCGTTAAAATTTGGTATCCAAGCTACTTATTTTCAAAAAACGTTGGATAAGGGCCGTTTGAACTTTGGAGA
>JAGPDW010000200.1:0-5198 GCA_018057345.1 Bacteroidia bacterium
CTTTGAGGGCAATTTATTCACACTATTTCAAGATCTTTGGCAATGCTGGATGTTATTTATACTGTGTGTGTTCTTGTTTTTGAAAGAATTCAATGAAGAATACACTTTTGTTAATCGATATCCTCTCCTCTACAATAATTTGAAACCTGCATTTTATCTTGCGTTGGTCATCATCATATTTATGTTTGGGGATTTTAATGCTAATACATTTATTTATTTTCAGTTTTGATAAGGAAAGCGATCACATATTTAGTTCTTGTTACTTTAGCTTTATACTGTTTGCGTTTTTTGCATTGGAGAGGTTTATTGACGCAAAAACAAGGTTATTATGCCAAATACAGAACAGCTTTTCTCGAAAAGAATCAATTTGATGTTGTGTTCCTAGGCTCTTCACGAGCAGCCATGCATTACAATACCGCATTATTTGATTCATTAACCGGCTGTAATTCGTTTAATTTAAGTTTAAGTGGAGCAACACCGCGCGTTTCTCTTGCCGCCCTCAAAGCGTATTTACAAAATAGCTCTGCGCCTAAATATATCTTGCTCGAAACCGATCTTCATAATGTGAACTTTGACAGTGATATTATGGAATTCAATAATTACTTTCCGTTCTTAAAGAACACTACCTTATTAGAAGAATTTAGTAAGATCGATCCTCGTATGAAGCATTTTTATTACAACGCTTTCTATTCTTGGCCTTACACAGGGTATAAAAATATTAGCACGAGCTTACATTCGTGGCTCGGTATAAAAGGAAAAATAGATGATCGCTTTTACAAGGGATATGTAAAAAATGATTATGAGAATGGCTCATGTTTACATTTAGCAAAACCATACAAGGGCGGATTTACTGCTATGAATGGAAAGTGTTTTGAAGAGATCATAGCCTTTTGTAAGCAAAAAAAAATCCAACTTATTCTTGTAACGTCGCCAATTTTTGCCGGAGGAAAGCTCGACCTTTTAAATAAAGAACAAATTGTTACTGTTGTAGATTCATATGCGCGTAAAAACGACCTGCTTCACTTGAACTTGAGCTCTACGCCATACTGCAACCAAAGGGATTTGTTTATTGATCACTTCCATATGAACCATAAAGGCGCCCGACTTTTTACCTCAAAATTGGCCTATTTATACAGCAATAATTGTCAAAAAAATGCGTTAATTCCTTAGATAATTGCCAAGAAATAACTTAATTTTATAAATAGGATGAAGTTTTACGTTTTAACAGTTCTAATTGCTCTAAATTTTGCGCTTAAAGGCCAAATTGTAAAGTACAGTAATGAGTTTTTGAATATTGGTGTAGGTGCCCGCGCTTTAGGAATGGGCAACACAGGAGTTGCTTCTACTACCGGCGCTTATTCTGGTTATTGGAATCCTGCAGGCCTTCTTAAACAAAAATCAGATCTTGAAGTTGCTCTTATGCACGCCGAATATTTTGCCGGCATTGCTAAATACGATTTTATGGCCGCTACAAAAAGAATTGACAGCAATAGCGTTGCCGGGATTACCATTTTACGTTTTGGTGTAGATAATATCCCAAATACTTTAGAGTTAGTTGATGCCAACGGAAATGTGGATTATAGTCGCATTAAAACATTTAACGCTGTTGATTTTGCATGTTTGTTAAGCTATGCTCGCAATATTCCAAAATTGAAAGGAGTTGAGTTAGGTGGTAATTTCAAAATTATTCGTAGACGGTTAGGTGAATTTGGCGGCGCTTGGGGTTTTGGTTTAGATGCCGGCGCTCGTTATAATTACAAAGGTTGGCAATTTGGTGCTTTGGGTAGAGATATCACAGGGACATTTAATGCTTGGAGTTATAACTTAACCGACGATCAAAAAGCGGTATTTGCTCAAACAGGAAACGAGATCCCAAACAATTCATTAGAAGTAACCATGCCGAAAATAATTTTGGGCGCTTCAAAAACATTTTTGTTTTGGAAAGACAGGATCTCAACTTCAGGAGAATTGAATTTAATAAATACATTCGACGGCTTTAGAAATACGGTTATTAAAAGCGATCACTGGAGTTTAGAACCAGCGTTTGGTGTAGAAGTTGGATACAAAGGTTTTGTTTTCTTGCGTGGAGGAATTGGCAATATTCAAAAACAATACGATGCATTAGGAACTAAGCAGATCACAAGTTTTCAGCCTAACTTTGGCGTAGGTATTAAGTATCGTATTTTTACTTTAGATTATGCTTTAACTGATATTGGCGATCGTTCGCTTGCCCTTTACTCTAACATCTTCTCGCTTAAGATAGATTTTAACAAGAAGCCAAATAAATAGATGAAATGTAGGGCGCTATACATATGGCTTGTCCTCACACTTCTTTCAGGCTTTTTGGGCGCTCAAAACTACGGTAATAGCTGGATCAAATTCTCTCAAACTTACTTTAAATTCCCTATCAGCAAAGATGGGGTATACAGAATAGATTCTGCAACACTTTCAACAAAATTTAATTTGCAAACACTTAATCCGAAGAATTTGCAACTATTCATTAAGGGAAAAGAACAACATCTTTATATATTTGGCGAAAGCGACAATAAGATCAACCTTAACGACTATGTTGAGTTTTACGCAAGCCATTTACAGCGCGATTACGACTCATTGCTTTATGCAGGCGTGAATTATCTTCCCAATCCTTACATTCCTATTTTCAACGATACTATTTATGGTTATCTCACAGTAAACAGTTCTATAAGCAATTTGCGTTATCAAGAGGAAACAGATACAACTATTGCGAATTACCCATTGGCCGATCATTTTTATTCTGAATTGGTATATAGTTTTCCGAGTGCATATAATTCGGTAGCAGACGTTCAAAATATTTATAGCGACCCACGTTATACCCAAGCTGAGGGCCCTGGAATTAGTTTTAATAAAAGTGCAACGCTTACAAGTAATTTCATAAATCTTTTACCTTATACTTTAACGCCGCTTAACTGTTATCTACAGGTAAATTATTCCGGCGCTTCCATGAATATTAATTCGGCCATAGATCACGAAGTTAAGTTTGAGTATATTAACAATCTTACAAATACAGTCACATTAAATGATTCCTTATTTTATGGGTATCAACCTGTACGATTAACTTATACCTTAAATAATACAGATATTGGCAACACAACAAATTTCATGCTCTCTTCGGTTGCTAATCCTTCTTTTTCTACATTCAATAATTCTTCATCGCTACATTATATAAACTTTAAGTACCCTAAGATCCCAACGCTTTCCAATAATTTGATCAATTCGTTTTTTATAAACGATTTATCGGGTCCTGGTAAGCAAAGTTTTATTTTATCGAATCCAAATGTAGGCAGCACCAACACCATTGTTGCTTACGATATTACTAACGGCAAAAAGATCCCTGTGCATGTTTTAGGAGGTAATGCGCGAATGGTTGTTCCTAATTCGGGCGCACAAAAACGTGTGATAGCTTGCGCAGAGTCAACTATTATTCCCGTTAATGCGTTGTTAGATGTTAATCAAGGACAGCCATTCACCGATTTTAAAAGTACTAACGCTTCAAACGCTTTTGTAATTGTTTATCATCCTAATTTTACAACTTCTGCTCAAGCATACAAAACGTATAGGCAATCCAGTACAGGAGGAAGTTACAATGTTATTACTGCTAATATTCTTGAGTTATATGAACAATTTGGCTACGGAATAAACAAGCATCCTCAATCGATCAGAAACTTCATGAGGTTTTTACATGATAGTTTGCCAATTCCCCCATCGTATTTATTTTTATTAGGCAAAGGTGTAGCTTGCAATAATTTGTATGCTTCTTCTCAACCTTTTAATCTTGTTCCTACAATTGGAATACCAAGTAGTGATAATTTGCTTACTGCAGGAATAACCAATTCTTTGGGTACATATCCTGAGATACCAGTGGGACGATTGGCGGCTATGAGCAATACTGATGTTACAACTTATCTTACAAAAGTTCAGCAACATGAAACATCAGGATTGGCAGAATGGAAAAAGAACGTGCTGCATTTTGTAGGCGGCGACACACCTCAATTAACCAGTCAACTGAGTTTTTACATGGACAGCTACAAAACAACCATCGAAGACACACTTTTTGGCGCTAAAGTACATACATATAAAAAGAATACAACGGCCCCTATTCAAACGCTTATAAGTGATAGTATTAAAAATACAATTAGTAGCGGCGCTTCTTTGATCACTTTTTTTGGACATGGTTCAAACGTAGGATTCGATCAAGCTATTGATGACCCTGATACTTATAATAACTCAGGTAGGTATCCGTTTGTAGTAGCCAACTCATGTTACTCGGGCGACATACATATCCCTTCGTCCAATTCTATTAGCGAGCGTTTTGTGTTTTCTAACCAAGCAGGCTCCATCGGATTTTTATCGGCAACTTCAACAGGATACATTAACGCTTTGAATTACTATAGCTATTTTTTTTATCAGGCACTTGGTAGTTTGCAATACGGAAAAGGAATTGGCCACTCTATGAAGCATGCGGCTATTAATTCTTCAATATATTTTGATAAAGCTGTTAGATATAGCGGACTAGACATGACTTTGCACGGAGATCCTTCTATAAAAGTTTATACAGGAATGCAACCCGATTATGCTATCCAAAATAGTGATGTGAAGTTTGATACTAAAAAACATGTTGATTCTATCGGTATTTTTATTTATCACAAAAATTTAAGTTTGGCTCGCAAGGATTCTTTTTTTGTTAAGATCGAACGTTTCTTTCCTAACAATGATTCTGCTGTATACTTAAAACGCATCAACGCACCCTATTTTCAAGATAGCTTAAAGTTCTATATCCCCCTTGATTTTACAAAGGGTATTGGACTAAATAAATTTAAAGTACGTCTCGATCAGTTCAACGAAACTGTTGAGATCACCAAAGGCAATAACGCAACAGTTGGCACAGTTGATCTTTTTATTCAAGGAGGAGATATTGTGCCGGTTTATCCTTATAAATACGCCATTGTGCCTTTAACTTCAAGCCTTACTTTACGCGCTAGCACCAGCGATCCATTTGCACCACAAACGCGTTATAAAATTCAATTAGACACTTGCGATAAATTTACTTCACCAATTACGCAAACTTTAATTACAAGCTCTGGAGGTGTACTTGATTGGAATGTATCGTTACCGTTTGCTGATAGTACAGTTTACTTTTGGAGAGTTTCAAAGGATTCTAC
>JAGPDW010000040.1:0-17970 GCA_018057345.1 Bacteroidia bacterium
GTGGACCCGGAGAGATTCGAACTCTCGTCCAAATAAGGAAAAAATAAGCTTTCTACACGTTTAGAACTAATTTAGTTTTCGATCGAAGCCAGGTAATAATTCAAACCAAGCTTCAACTTAGCTACTAATATTGTTTTAGTTAATAGCATTACCAAAACAAACTACACATTTATGATGCATGATCCAAGGCGCAGAGCAGTTTAGCTCCCTGGGATGCAAAGGTTGGTTAATCTTAGATTAAGCAGCCATAGCGTAAGAATTCTCTTCGCCGAATAAAAATTTGAAAGTTCAGTTTTAAGAGCTCGTCTTACAACGCTCTACATGCTTACCTATTTGATGCGCTTACTGTCAAAACCGGTCGGGCCCAATTTGAATTATGAATTATAAGTGATGAATTATGAATGATAATCATCACTTGCAAAACAAAACTCCTCAAAGAACTTAATAACAAAGATACAAAATTTAAAGGGGTAAATCCAGCTTTTTACTATATTTAACTTCATAAAACTATTCTATAATGAAAAAGCTGATATCTCTGTGTTTACTTATTGCAGCAATTAGTTTACACGCGCAAACCGTAAAGTCAAAAGCCCTTAAATTAAAATATACGGCTCCCGAAGGATGGAATCCCTTTGAGTTTGGAGGCAAAACATCTTGGGATGAATCAGGAAACAATCTATGCAAATGTTCAGGTGTGATGTTCACTAAGCAACATAAAGATGGGAAAATGATCGTATTGGTGTATCCGAGCACAATCAGTGGATTGGACTCTTCTAAACACGATATGGCAGGAATATTAAAATTTGTAGATGTGGAAAAATACGATAAGACGAAGAATAAGAATTTTTCGTTCGAAAAAAAGAAATCGTATTTCATGGATACAAAAACAAGCAGCAAGTCTTACCAAGTAATTAAATACAAAACAAAGATCGAAGACCATTACTATCTTATTTATACTTGGCAAGAAAGTATGAATGTGATGAGCCCTAATACCGAGAAAGATCTGTTTGAAGTGGTGAATGCCCTCGAGCCGCTTTAAATTGTATAAATGTGCAATATTTTAAAAGGAATATATATTTAATTAAATGCCATTCACGTTGGATGGTGCTGATCTTTCTGATCTTTCCTCAGTTTTTATTTCCTCAACAAAAGAAAAGTTCAATTGATAGCTTGATCGCTATTGCAAACACCATTAGTCAAAATGACCCTGCTCGCGCCGAACGATTTTGTGATTCTTTGATCAATACCGTTTTTAGAAAAAGTCCTGGCGAAGGATTATATCTGATGTTAGCTCAGAAGGCCAAGATCATTGAGCAGCAAGGAAGATTTAATGACGCCATAAAGCTTAATCTTGAAGCGCTTGCCATGAATGATAAGCGTATTTCTGTTGATCAAAGGGGCGGTGTAACAAATAATGTAGGTAGATTATTTTACCAAATGGGAGTTTACAATAAGGCTCTTGATTATCATTTTAAGGCATTAAAGATATTCGAATTCCTAAAAGACAGTACCGCAATGGCGCAAGGTTATAATAATATTGGGAATGTTTATGCCGAACAACATAATTATGAGAATTCTATAAAGTACTATAATAGATCTCTCGGAATTTGCCAAAATATAAAGAATGATTTTGGTGTAGCTCTTTCTCTTCTTAATATGGGAGCACTCCATGCTGATAAAGGTAAATACGCTTTGGCTCAAGAGTGTTATGACAAATGTTTGCCATTAGCAAAAAAAATAAAGAATGATGAGATCGAAATGGCATGTAAACTCAATATGGGTTTAGTAGAGGTCAATATTGGGAAGATCGAAATAGCTGAACAACTATATAGAGAGGCAATGACATACTACAAGGGCAAAGGCGACGAGTTTACAGTCATATTTGCTTATGTGGGCCTCGGAGAAATTGCCCAAAAACGGAAGAAATATGAAGAGGCATTGGATTATTTTAATATAGCATTAAAATTGGCCGGAAAAGCGGAAAGCTTAGATGAGATAAGGAATGCATATGATTTTATTTCTCAAACTTACGAATTGAAAGGGGATTATAGGAACAGTTTGGTTAACTATAAACTCTTTTCGAAGATAAAAGATAGTTTAGTAAACATTGAACAAACACGAGAATCAACACGTAAGGAAGTGGGTTACGATTTTGAAAAAATAGCCTATGCCGATAGTATTAAAAGAATGGAAGAGGATCATATCAAGGACCTAGAGGATGAGGCCATTCGTTTAAATCACGAGAAAGAATTAAGCAGTCAAAGAAGTATTATTATAATAACAATTGTTGTTATTTTTCTTATGGGGGTAGTAACTTTCATACTAGTAAAAAGTAACAAGCAAAAGCAAAAGGATAACATGATCATCCTATCCCAAAAAGCGGAAGTTGAAAGGCAAAAGGCGGAAGTGCAGAATCAAAAAGAAGTTGTTGAGTTAAAAAATCACGTTATTGAAGAAAAGCAACGGGAGATAATTGACAGTATTAATTATGCGGAGCGTATTCAGCGCAGTTTTATTGCTACAAAAGAGATATTAGATGAAAATTTGCGAGAGTACTTTGTGTTTTTTAAACCAAAGGATATAGTAAGTGGAGATTTTTACTGGGCAAGTAAGTTGACCAATGGAAATTTTGCGCTGGCTACAGCTGACAGCACAGGGCACGGGGTTCCGGGCGCCATTATGAGTTTGCTTAACGTTACAAGTTTGGAGAAAGCAATTGAAACGCAAGTGCAACCTTCTCGCATTTTAGATTACACACGAAAAACAATAATCGAACGTTTAAAAAAGGATGGAACTGTTGAAGGTGGTAAAGATGGTATGGATGTTAGCCTAACAGTATACGATTTTAAGAAAAATAAATTAACTGTTGCTTGCGCTAATAACCCGGTTTGGATCGCCAGAGGAGCGGAAATGATGGAAATAAAACCCGATAAAATTCCAGTTGGGAAGCACGACAGGGATTCAGTACCATTCTCACAACAAGAAATTGACTTGCATGCTAACGATGTTGTTTATACACTTACCGATGGATTTCCAGATCAATTTGGAGGATTAAGAGGAAAAAAGTTCATGAGCAAAAACTTAAAGGAATTACTTATTTCAAATGCTCATTTGCCAATGGAAGAACAGAAGGCTATACTCGAATTTACGTTTAAAAGCTGGGTAGGAGACCTAGAGCAGGTTGATGATGTAACCCTCATAGGTGTTAGAATTTAATAACATTACTTACTTCTTCTTTATCAATTCCATTACCTTTTCCATTTCAAGATCTTTCTTGTAGAAAATATCTTTAAATGTGTAATTGGTTTCGTGATCAGGAATTATACCACGACCAGTATTTCCTTTAGTATAAACATCATGTAACAATCTAAATGTAGGCACTCTTACTTTTGCTTTTGTGTTTGGTAATTTGTAATAGGCAGTTATCACTGCATTACAACCTTCAATAGTTCCGCCCGTTTCTCTGCCAATGAACGTGGCGCGACCTGTTTCTTTTAAATAAGCCCCAACTAAACAACTTGCGCTAAAACTTCCACCATTGGTAAGCACATACACTTTATTGCTGTAATGATGTTTTTTTCCAGGCTTCATTTTCATCGTAAAATACGTAGTGTCGCCACTTCTTCTTTTTTTGCTGTATAATTTAAAATACAAACGAGTAATCCTAAATATGGCATTACCTTTTGTGTATTTTTTATATGGATATTTTCTGATGGTAGTGTATGAGGTTTGTTTTACAGGCTCATCCAATAGATATTTCAATAACAAAGTGCTATTGGTTAAACTTCCACCACCATTATACCTTAGATCAATGATCAAATTCTCGGTTTTATTTTTTTCCAATTGCTTAAATATCTTCCGGTAAGCTTTTGTATATTTTCTTTGAGAGAATGCCTGAATGTTCAAGTGCATTGTTTTTTTATCTTCATCCATATAACGATACCGCATCTTGGCACGCTTATATTTTGTGAATAAGGTGTCATCTTTTTTTCTCCACGAAAAATCAGGAATATTTATGGCATTAAAGGCTGGACTATTCAGTGTCTTTGTTTTTCCATTAACCACATACTCATATCTTATTGTATCAGGATAATTGAGAAGCGTTAAATAGTAAGAGCTATAACCCATTTGGCCATATAGTTTTTTGCTTTCATTGATATATCCGTCTATAGTGATCAAACTTTGCGCAAATCTGTAAAATGAATCGGCCGGAACGCCATTTATTTTTGTGATCAAAGTTCCCGGTTTTAAAATGGTGTCCTGTTTTCTATTTAATCCACCAAGAACGTAAACTTTATCCTCAATTGGAACAAGATAATATCTTGGGAAATTGAACTTTGTTTTTTTAAGTGTTTTTAAATAGTTTTTGGAATACATAATATCCGTATGCCCACAATGCAAACGTTCAATAACTAATTTTGTTTTAATACGAAATTGTTTTTCGGTCAAGCTATCAGTAAGCGAATTTATGTGATCATTAAAAAGTTTATCGTAATAAGCGCGCGATTCGTAAATACCAACCACAGGATGTATGCGCATGATAGCATCTCTCATAACCGTAGCGTCTTGTTTTAATTGAGCCGGACCGTATTTTTTAGTAAGTAAACTTTGGGTTTGAGCATTTGCCAAATTAAAACCCAACATCATAAATAATAAGCCGGATTTTAAAAGACGAGACAACATAAATGCTATATTTGTATAATAGAATAAAGATATGCAAAAATTAAAGATCGGCGTTTTAAGGGAGGAAAAAAGTCCACCTGATAAACGCGTACCACTTACTCCACTTATTTGTTCAGAATTAACACGAATATATTCAAACATTGATATTGTTGTGCAGCCCAGTAAGATCCGCTGTTACAGCGATGAAGAGTACACCGCTTTTGGTGTTACCTTGCAAGAAGATCTTTCGGATTGCGATGTGTTAATGGGTGTTAAAGAAGTTCCGGCCGAAAAACTTATCCCTAATAAAAAGTATTTTTTCTTTTCGCATACCATCAAAAAACAACCTCATAACATAAAGTTGATGAAGGCTTTGATTGAAAAGAAGATCCAGATGATAGATTATGAAACTCTAACCGATAAGAATAGTAATAGGATCATTGGTTTTGGGAGATATGCAGGAGTAGTTGGCGCTTACAATGGAATTTTGGGTTACGGATTAAAGTACGATCTGTTTCGCTTAAAACCGGCGCATTTGTGCAGAGATAGAGCTGAAATGGAAGAAGAATTAAAACGCGTTAAATTACCAAATATAAAAATTGCACTTACCGGCGGCGGTCGCGTTGCAAATGGCGTTATAGAAACATTAAGCGCCTTGCGTATTCGTAAAGTTACAGCCGATGAATTTTTAACCATGACATTCAGAGAGCCGGTGTATTGTCAGTTAAATCCGCGCGATTATGTGGAGAGGCCTAATGATCATAATTTCGACCTGAATGATTTCTTCAAGCATCCGGAACATTTTATTTCAAAGTTTCCTGTGTTTACAAAAGTAACCGATCTTTTTATGTCGGCACATTATTGGGATCCGCGTTCTCCAAAAATGTTCGACCTTAATGACATGAAGCAACCTGATTTTAGAATGAGCGTTATTGCTGATATTACTTGCGATGTGGATGGAAGCGTTCCAACTACAATACGCGCGAGCACAATTACGCAGCCATTTTTTGGATACAATATCAAACAAGATAAAGAAGATCTGCCTTTTAATAAAGATACCATTTGTATCATGGCCGTAGATAATTTGCCTTGTGAATTACCGCGTGATGCGAGTGATGATTTTGGAAAGGACCTTACCGAGCGAGTATTGCCTTATTTATTTGAAAAAGATGAGGATCGCGTGATCGAACGCGCTTCTATTTGCAAAGATGGTAAGCTTACCGAACCTTTTAGTTATTTGAAGGATTACGCTAACTAAAAACCTGAAGTTAAGTGGATATAAAATCCACCCTGGTTTTGTTTGTTCAAACTGTATTCTAGTCTAAATACCATATCGTAATAGGTTATAAGATCAAGGCCTATTCCATAGCCATGCTGCCAGGAGTTTGCTAAGGTATTGGTTTGCTTGTAAAATTTTTCCTGTACATAGGCTCCGTCGTAAAACACATTTATGTAAGCATAAAATGGAATAGTACTGAACGGTTTCAATTTCTTTAGCATTCCAATTTCGTGGTATTTTGGTTTTATCAATTGAAAGCGAAAACTATTTTTCAATAAAAAGTAATTTTGTCCATCTATCACATTGTATTCATATCCTCTAATGTAATTTGAATAACCTAATGCTTGATTGAAAGCAAAAGGTAATTGCTCGGCATTTACATACCGAGCTTTTAATTGATTGGCAAAATTGAAGCGTTTGCCAATAGGGAAGTAGTTCTTTAACGTAAAGTAGCCTTGTGCTGTGTTCAATTTTGAATTATCGCTAATGTCAAATCCATCTTTTATAAAATTTAGATCAATCATTGTTCCTTGTAAAGGGTAAATTTTATTATCGCGATCATCGTAGGTTAATCTATATTGAATGCCAGTATAAGCCGTAGTGTTAGAATTATTATGGAAATATTTTTGATTAAGAAGGTTTATTCTATCTGAAATTAAAATGCTGTTGTAATAAATATCTAAAGAGTGTTGTAAAAAAAGTTTAGGACGATAGAATATGCCAATTTTTGCCCCATGTTCCGTTCTCAAATGCTCAGAGTCGCTAGCAGTAAATAATTGAGTATTATTTAATGTTCTGTAATGAAGTTTATTGCTTTCGGTGTAAAGATATTGCACATAGGCTCCAAGGGTTTGTTTCTGATTTAAGTAGGGTAAGCGGTAATTAAATCCAAATTGGTTGGCGTAGCCCGTTTTTACCTGAAGGATCAAACGGTCTTTTACTCCTGTAAAATTATCAAAGCTTAAAGCCATTCCGTAATTCAAACGATCAAGGTCTTTTGTTTGCAACCAGGCGTTAAGATTCCTGTCTAAAAAATCAACAAAAGGTGTTGGCCAAATATACCAGCGCTCTTTTACTTTGATCGAATAATCAATTGTTTTTAAAGTATCATTTACTTTGTAATTAATAGAGTCATAAATAAAAAGGTAGGTATTAAATATATTGAATTCGCCTCGACGCGCGATCCTGTTGATATTCCTAAGTGTAAGTGTATCTCCTGTTTGTTTAATAAGCTCACGGATAAGGATCTTATCTTTTGTTTTTTTATTCCCTGAAATGGTAATACTATTTACTTTATATCGTTCGCTGCTGTCAGTTTGAGCTTTAACTGAAAAGGAAAGTAAACTTAAAACGAGAACCGTTTTAAATATTAAGAAAGTGGAGGAATTCATTTAATTTATCCTTCAAGCCGGTTTCAAAATCGCCTTGATGGAAAGTGGCTTTTACAGTATAATTGTATCGGTTAAAAGTTTGTAAGATACGTGTCATATCTTCTTTATTCACTTTTATGGTAACTTCCAATTTAACGCTATCCGGAACAGACGAAACGTGCAAGCTTAATATCTTAGCATCATTTCCTTCAATGATATTTCCTATTTGTGTAACCGAATAATCATTTTGATTCATTTCAAGTACAATAACTCCACCCGGATTTTGAATGGCGGTCATGTTACTTAAATTTTGAACTATACCTTTTAATGTAATGCAACCTTTGTACATTTCTTTATCGTCCAACACAGGAACCAAAGTAAGATTTAGGCTGTTCATTAATTTTACAAGATCATACGTGTGCTGGTAATGATGAATAATAGGCTTCATCAAAGGAACTTTAATTTCTTTAATGGTTTGCTCAGGATGCTCGTAATCCATTAAGTCATTCTCACTTACAATTCCCAATAATTGTCTATCCTGTACAACCGCTAAATGCGAAACTTTAAATTGTTCCATCCAATCTAAAGCAAGCTCAACTGTATCACTTGTTTTTAGTGGAGGAATTTCGTCGGTTATTAATTCGGAGACTAACATATAATTTGCTCAAATTTAGCAATAAAATTAGTAGTTTTACATCAAGTTACAAGGCATGACAAAACTTAGTGTTAATATTAATAAAATAGCTACTTTACGTAATGCGCGTGGCGGTAACACTCCCAATCTTTTTGCTTGCGCTTTAGATATTGAGCGCTTTGGGGCCCAAGGTATTACAGTACATCCGCGTCCTGATGAACGTCATATTCGTTACGCAGATGTTCATGAACTTTCGAAGATCTTAAAAACAGAATTCAATATCGAAGGAAATCCTAAAGAACAAAAATTTGTTGACCTAGTTTTAAAAGCAAAACCTGCCCAAGTAACTTTAGTTCCTGATTCAGGATCACAAATAACTTCCGATCATGGATGGGATACAATTGCAAATAAAGATTATTTGAAAGAGATCATTTTAGTATTCAAGTCAAACAATATCCGAACATCCATTTTTGTTAACGCGGATCTAAAAATGATCGAAGGCGCAAAAGAAACCGGAACAGATAGAATTGAGTTGTACACCGAAAGTTATGCTGCCAACTATTCTAAAAATAAAGAAAAAGCGGTAAAACCGTTTGTACAAGCTGCAACACTTGCCGCAAAATTGCAATTAGGAATAAACGCAGGACATGATCTGAGCCTACAAAATCTTCAGTTCTTCAAGCAACAAGTTCCTAATTTATTGGAAGTTTCTATTGGGCACGCTTTAATTAGCGATGCATTGTATTTAGGTTTGGAGAATATAGTTCAAATGTATTTGCGTCAACTAAAATGAAATTAGCTTTCAGAGAATACGGTGAGGGAACTCCATTGATCATACTCCATGGGTTATTTGGGCAAAGTGATAATTGGAATACGTTGGCAAAGCAATTTTCTGAAAAAGGATTTAAGGTTTATACTTTAGATCTTCGTAATCATGGATTATCACCACACAGCAAGGATTGGAATTATAGTTTAATGGCTGAAGATGTAAAACGTTTTATAGATGATCATGCCTTGAAAAATTTTATTTTGATGGGGCATAGTATGGGCGGAAAAGTAGCAATGTTCTTCGAAAGTATGTTTCCAAACCTTGTTTCAAAAATAATTGTATGTGATATTGCTGCAAGAAAATACCCCCCACATCATGGAGAGGTTTTACATGCGCTAAATGCTGTTGATTTTAGTATTGTAAAAACAAGAAAGGAAGCAGAAGCAGAAATGAATAAACATATTGATGATTTTGGAACCAAGCAATTTCTATTAAAGAACATTTATTGGAAGGATACAACAAATAACATCATGGATTGGCGCTTCAACTTGGAGGTGATAAGCGAAAATTATGACCATATACGAGAAACTGTACCATTCTATAAAAGTTCGGTACCTTGTTTGGTAATAAAAGGAAGTCGATCTAACTACATCACTTCCGAGGATCAGTCGGATTTTAGCAAACGATACTCCCATGTACAATTTGAGACTATTGAAGGAGCCGGACATTGGCTACATGCTGAGAAACCAAAGGAATTCTTTGATATAGTGATGGGTTTTTTGGCCTGATGGTTCGTCTATAAATTATGGCAATTCATAGAAATTCTTAGGAATTAACAATTGATTTTTGCAACTTCAATCTCGTGCAAAAATTTATACTCGTAAAATTATCGCGCTACTCTTGGTTCAATTACAATGTAATTAGCGAGCTCCCTTTTAAAGCCCTTTATATTTTTGTTCTAGGCTTTATCTATTTTATCTCCAAATAACTCAACTTCTTCATTACCGTCAATTATTATTACCTTTGCCGGGTGTATAGCAAAATTGTATTAAATAAAGATAAGGAGCATTCGCTTCAACGCTTTCATCCTTGGGTATTTTCGGGAGCAATTAAAGTAAAGGAAGCTAATTTAAAGGATGGGGCTTTGGTAGAGGTTTATTCTTCTACAAATAAATTCCTTGGTATAGGATATTATGCCAATGGAAGTATTGCCGTTCGCATAATTTCGTTCGAGCAAGTTGCCATTGATGAAGCTTTTTGGATCAACAAGATCAGCAAAGCTTACGAATACCGTAAACAAATTGGTGTAGTTAACGAAAACACAAACGTGTATCGTTTGTTTTTTGGCGAAGGCGATGGTGTTCCTGCTTTGATCATTGACAATTATAACGGACATATAGTAATTCAATCGCACAATATTGGTGTGCATTTACAACGCGAGAACATTGTTGCGGCAATTAAAAAAGTTCTAGGCTCTGATCTTAAAACTATTTACGATAAGAGTTCTGAAACTATTTCAGGTAAGAACAATCATAGCGATGTAAAGAATGAGTTTCTTTTTGGTGATTCGGAAAATACGATCGTAAAAGAAAATGGAGTTCAGTTCTTAGTAGATTGGACCAAAGGACAAAAAACAGGTTTTTTTATTGATCAACGTGATAATCGAAAATTATTAAGCGAATACTCTAAAGGAAAAACAGTATTGAATACCTTTTCATACACAGGAGGTTTTTCGGTTTACGCAGCTTTGGCAGGTGCAAAAGAAGTGCATTCAGTGGATGTTAGTGCTCCGGCCATAGAGATCGGAAATAAAAATATTGAATTAAATGGAGCAAAGAATCACACGTCTTTTGTGGAAGATACATTTGATTTTTTTAAGGACAAAAAAGATATGTACGATGTGATCGTTTTGGATCCTCCTGCATTTGCAAAAAGTAGGGATGCAAAACATCAGGCCATTAACGGATACAAACGCTTAAACGCATTAGCCATGAAGCTCATTAAAAAGGGCGGCATCATTTTTACATTTAGTTGCAGTGGCGTAGTAGATAAATATTTGTTCTATAATACCATCACAGCCGCTGCTATCGAAAGCAAACGAAATATTCGCGTATTGCATTATTTAAATCAGCCTGCAGATCATCCCGTTACTCCGTATTTCCCTGAGGGTGAATACTTAAAAGGCATGGTTTTATGGGTGGAGTAAAGGTTTTGCTTACTCGCTTGTAATCATTAAATTTGTTTCAAATAGCCCCCTCATATGATAAAGGACTGGACCAAAGAAGAAATACTTGAAGTTTACAATACCCCTTTAATGGAGCTTATTTATCGCGCTTCTGAAGTGCATAAAAAGCATCACAAAGTTGGCGAAGTTCAGGTGAGCTCTTTGCTTTCTATTAAAACAGGCGGATGCCCTGAAGATTGTTCTTATTGTCCGCAAGCTGCGCGTTACCACACTGAAGTTAAAGTTCAAAAATTAATGAGTGTCGACGAAATTAATGTTGCGGCAGATAATGCAAAATCCGGTGGCGCAAGCCGTATGTGTTTAGGTGCAGCCTGGAGAGAGGTTCGCGATAACAAAGATTTTGATAAAGTATTAGATATGGTGAAAACCATTAACAGCAAAGGCATGGAAGTGTGTGCAACACTTGGAATGGTTACCGAAGAGCAAGCAAAAAAATTAGCGCAAGCAGGATTGTATGCTTACAATCATAATTTAGATACATCAGAAGAAAATTATAACAATATTATTTCTACGCGTACATACGATGATCGTTTAAATACATTAAAGAATGTTCGCAAAGCGGGATTAACAGTTTGTTCAGGTGGAATTATTGGTATGGGCGAAACATCGCAAGATAGAGTAGGGATGTTGTATACATTGAGTTTATTACGTCCATTACCGGAAAGCGTTCCAATTAATGCTTTAGTTGCCGTTGAAGGAACTCCTTTAGAAGATCAACCTCCTGTTCCAATTTGGGATATGGTGCGTATGATCGCAACTACGCGAATTGTTATTCCAACAACAGCAGTGCGTTTAAGCGCAGGTCGCATGAGCATGAGCATGGAAGGCCAAGCTTTATGTTTTATGGCGGGTGCCAATTCTATTTTTGCTGGCGATAAATTATTAACTACACCAAACCCACGTTATAATCAGGATATGCAAATGTTCGAGATCTTAGGATTGAAACCAAAAAAAGCATATGCTGACGTGCGAATTGAAGAATCGGTTAATCCGTAATGCCAAATGTGCATATAATTTGATCCAAAGATGCGAAGTTATTTTTCGTCAAGACGATGAACAAAAATTATTGCATAGCAATTGTTATGTAATGATTTTTTGAAGAAGTATTGATGAAAAAGGACGAGCAAATTGCATCAAATTATATGTATATTTGGTATTCCATGGGTAAAGATCCGGCAAACATCCAGAATGCACTAAAATTAAGGCAGGAAAATAAACTGCTTCGAACACTTTCTAAGAACTTTTCAGGAACAGATTTTATTAGCAATGATTATTTAGGATTTTCCAAACTTGGTCTGTTAGCAAAGAATAGTTCTAACGCATCGGGTTCAGGCGGTTCGCGTTTAATAAGCGGTAATTCAGATTTTATTGAAGAGACAGAAAAAAAGATCGCCACATTTCATAAAGGAGAAAGCGCTTTGATATTTAATTCCGGTTATGATGCCAATGTGGGATTATTTTCTTGCGTTCCTCAGAAGAATGATGTAGTGATCATGGATGAATTGATCCACGCCTCTATTTATGATGGCGTGCGATTGAGCTATGCTAAACATTATAAATTCAAACATAATAATGTAGATGATCTAAAAGATCTGCTGCATAGGCATCATACAAGTTTTGAGAATGTGTTTGTGGCTGTAGAAAGTGTTTACTCTATGGATGGTGATGAAGCGCCATTGAAAGAGATAATTGAGTTAAAGGAACAATATAAAAATGTTTTTTTAATTGTAGACGAGGCACATGCCATTGGTGTTTTTGGAAAGGGGTTGTGTGCAGGTGTAGAGGATAAATGTTTTGCAAGAGTATACACTTACGGAAAAGCAATGGGTTGTCATGGCGCTGCTATAGTTGGAAGTAATGAATTAAGAAATTATTTGATCAATTTTGCGCGATCATTTATTTATACGACGGCTTTGCCCGATCATGCTATCGCAAATATCTCAATAGCTTACGATCTTTTAAAAGAAAACAAACAGCAACCATTGCTTCGTGCAAATATCGATCACTTCCTCGAAAAGGTAAAGGAGATCCCTTCGTTCATTAAAAGCAGAAGCGCTATTCAATGCATGGTTTTAAATAGCAATGAAAAAGCTACAGAAATAGAGGATAAATTAAAAAAGAAGAATATTTTAAGTAAAGCGGTTAAAAGTCCTACCGTAAAGGAGGGTAGTGAGCGTATCCGTTTTTGTTTACATGCTTACAATACAAAAAAAGAAATTGATACATTAGTAAAGATCTTAAAAGGGTAATGAAACGGTATTTTATAACAGGAATTGATACCAATGTTGGTAAAACGGTTGTATCGGCAATTTTGGTCGAAGCTTTGCAGGCCGATTACTGGAAACCTATTCAGTGTGGGATAACTGATGGAATGGATGTGAATGAAGTGCGAAAACTTATTTCAAATTCAAAAACACAAGTACATTCTGAAGCGTATGTGTTTGCAGCTCCTGTTTCCCCTCATTTGGCTGCTGCTATAGAAAGTAAGAAAATTGAAATGAAGAGCATCGTTCTTCCGTCTACAACAAATAACTTAATTATTGAGGGAGCAGGAGGGATGATGGTTCCGTTAAGTAAGAATAATTATGTGATCCAACTCGCCAGAGAATTAGATGCTGAAGTTATTTTGGTGGTGAGAAATTATATTGGTTGTATCAATCATTCTTTATTGTCGATCGATTATTTATTGCGAAACAAATACAAAATAAAAGGGATGATCTTAAATGGGAATTTTGATCCTTTGGTGGAGCAAGTGATCACAACGTATTCCGATATCCCTGTTTTAGCAAAATTTCCGGAGCAAGGAGCTATTGATAAAGTTAAGATCAGTGAATTGGCTTCATTAGTAAAAAAGGAATTATTCATATGAATTGGAGCGAAAGGGATAAAAAACACATTTGGCATCCGTTCACTCATTTAAAAACGGCTGTTGATCCAATTCGCATTACAAAAGCAGAAGGACTTTATTTATACGACGATAAGGGCAGCAAGATAATGGACGCCATTTCGAGTTGGTGGGTAAATTTACACGGACACTCACATCCATACATCTCCAAAAAAGTAAGTGAGCAGTTATTTTCGTTCGAACATATTCCTTTTGCCGATTTTACGCATCAACCGGCCATTGAATTAGCCGAGCGTTTATTAGGACATCTACCAAATAACCAATCTAAGATATTTTATTCTGATAATGGCTCAACAGCGGTAGAAGTGGCATTAAAAATGACGCTTCAGTATTGGCATAATAAAGGCGAACCAAAAAACACATTCATAGCTTTAGAAAACGCTTATCACGGCGATACATTTGGCGGCATGAGTGTTGGTGCCCGCAATGTATTTAATAGCGCCTTTGAGAATCAATTATTCAATGTGGCGCATATTCCAATTCCCACAAAAGAGAACTTAGAACAAATAAAGGAAGTGATCGGTCAATGGAAAGAGAATCATTCTATTGCCGGATTTATTTTTGAACCATTAGTTCAAGGCGCTGCAGGAATGATGATGTACGATGGAGAAACTTTAGATGAATTGATCGCTTTTTGTAAGCAAAACGAAATTATTACTATTGCCGATGAAGTAATGACAGGTTTTGGAAGAACAGGAAAGTTTTTCGCGACCGATCATTTAAATAATAAACCTGATATCATTGGCTTGTCAAAGGGATTAACAGGTGGCTATTTGCCATTGGGAGTTACTTCTTGCGCGCAATTTATTTATGATGCGTATATAAGTGATGATAAGACAAAAACTTTTTTTCATGGCCATAGTTATACAGCAAACGCTACAGCTTGCGCGGCAGCATTAGCAAGTTTAGATCTAATGGAAAAAAGGGAAACTTTAGATCAGATCCAAATGATAGAAAAAGAACATTTAAGTTTTTTAAATGAGATAAAGGATCATAAAGCTTGCAAGGATATAAGAGTAAAAGGAACCATCTTAGCTATTGAATTAAAAACTGAAGGTGAAACACATTATTTGAATACTATTTCAGAAAAAATCAATTCATACTTTTTGAATAAAGGAATTTTATTGAGGCCGTTAGGAAATGTATTTTATGTTTTACCGCCCTATTGCATTACCAAAGATGAATTGCAATACATTTATAAAAACATCAAGGAGTTTTTGAACCTCTGATCCATTTATCAATTTGCCAGGTAAGCAAACCGCTGCCAATGCCAATGATCATTCCTCCTAAAACATCGCTAGGGTAGTGAACACCCAATCGCATGCGCGAATAACCAACCAATCCGGCATACGCATAGGCGGGAACTGCAAATTGCCATTTTTTTGTACTTAAAGTTAACGCTGTAGCAGTTGCAAATGCGGCGGTGGTATGTCCGCTCGGAAATGAAAGTGGGCCAACATGTGTTTTTTGTGTAATATCGTTTGGGTGTGTAACAAACGGACGATCGCGCTTGATAGCAGCTTTTAATCCATAACTTAGTCCATTAGCAAAACTTATTGCAATAGCACTTTTGTAACCATTACGCATCATTTCATGATCTTTATTAAAGTAGCCATAAGCCCAAATACCACCAACGGTTAAGGGCATTGCAGGATATACTGAAAATGAAACACCTTCCATAGTTTTATCCCATATAGGCATGTTTGGTTTGTTACAACTTTTTAAAAAGCGAACTTCTGCGTTTTGCGAGAACGAGTTAAGAGTAATAAGAAATGCAAAAAGAAGGTTAAGATTTCTCATCGGGCTTTTTTTCGGTTTGTTTTTTATTTTTCTTTATTTTCTGCAAGTACTTTTTGTAAAGTTCATCCCAAGTATCAAATTCTTCTCTAAAGAAGAAACCAAGCCCCTGTGTATAAGGTCCGCCCGAGGTTGTTTGTTGTGTCATATCGTTAGTGCGGTTAAAGCCTTTTAATTTGTAACGCCCATCTTTACTTAATTTATATTCTACGTTCACGTCACCAATAATATTCTTACTTGATCCGGTGCTAGATCCTGCGCCAAAATTTCCATCCACGGTAAGCTTATCATCCAAAAAATTTCGGTTCACATTAACTAGAACTTCATCTGAGTTGTTTTGACTTCCGGGCCTGTAATTAACTCCTACTTGTAGATCCTTATCAAAATTTCCAACTAAACCATCCAAAACACCATTTACACGGCTGCTTAGTAATTCACTACCGGTTGAAGCTGCTGCATTACCTGCTGTTACGCCTCCTCCGCTTGTTCCATAAATTACAGGAGGAATAAAACTCCTAAACAAAAGGAAAGAAAATACTTGCCTGTTGAGTTCAGCTTCATCGGCTAAAACACTGCTTATTTGCGATCGCACATTATCTGAAATGGTTGGAAATTCTAGCTCAAACGAAATTTCAGGCTTCATCAAGGTATGTTTCATAATTAATTTACACGCTGCAGGTGTGCGACTTTTATACTGTTGGGCGGCAGTAGGATCTGATATGAATGGTGCGATTGAAGCGCGCTGACGGTAACTCGCGGTAATGTCAATATCTCCGTTGTAGGGATTACCACTCCAAATAATAGTACTTCCCGGATCAATATCAAATTTTTTGCTGATCACATTTTGCAAACTAAAATTATAGTCCCCACCATTCATTATATAATCGCCATACATTTCAAATTTACCAAGTGTATTTATCTTCATTTTAATATCACCATTTCCATAAACGTTTATGGCATCGCCCGATATCTTGTCAAAAATGATCTGTGTTGTTGCTTCAGGCGTTGCAACAATATTCAGGTCAAGATTAAATCCTGTAAGGTCATGCTTCACTTCGCGTTTTACAGTATCCTTCTTTACAAATTTTATGAAATCATTTTCGGCTATCTCGGTTGGACCATCTAACGGCAAAATAAATTTGGAGTTCTTTTTAGTGGTTGCCTTTACCTCCATGTGTATGTCGTTCATAAATCCATACAATCCAACATTTCCTGTGCAATAAACTCGACCATAAAAATCCTTATTCTCGCGCTCGGTGGTATTTAGTGCCAACATGTTCTTGAACGAGATATCATAATCGAGCTGCATTTTTTTGAAATTGCTATGGAATAAGTTGCCGTTAATGGTTCCTTGTGGCACCGTTTTAAGTTTCACATTTCTGAGTTGATCGTTAGGGTCAATTTGATCCATTAAAATGTCGCTAAAACGGATCTGATCGGGCATGATTTCTATTTTTCCGTTCATTTTGTAAGTTACATTGGTGTAATCAATTTTGATCTCGCTATCGGTCAATTTCAATTCTCCATCTATCAATACTTTATCGGCGTTACCATGGATCTTTCCACCGCCAAATACAACTCCTTTTTTAACTGTTAAAATTCCTGCCATTAATGGATTAATAAGTCTTAGGTTAAGCGGATTAGCACTAAAATTAAGATCAATGGTCTCTTCACGTTTATCAAAATAATAATTTCCTTTAAATGATAGATTTTTCATAACGCCAAATCCAATACCCAAACCTAACGTGGTATATCCATCCATTTGCAAGCGTTGCTCTTGTGTGATGTAATCCGTTTGCACATGCATCTGACCAATAAGATTGTCGTTGAATTTAAATTTAGTAAGATCGATTATACTATTTAGCGTAACATGTTTGTCAACATTTTGCAATTTGATCCTCGAATCAAGTTCGCCATTTAGCTTCAAGCCAAATTGTTCTAAGAACGGATTAAATTGGTCTAATACAAGATCGGTTGTAACAAAATTTAAAGAGTCAGACTTTTTGTTTGACAACGTACCGTTTATGGCAATACTCTGCTCTAAATTCTCAAATTTTAAAGGATTAATAGTGATATTTCCGGCACTGTCAATTATTGTTGGATTAGTGGTGGTGAGTTTCCATGTGCTATCCCTTACTTTAACATTCAATTCATTGTATTTGAATAAAGCTTTATTATCAGCAAAAGAAACCGTGCCGTTGAATTTACCGGAGTTATTTGGTATTTTTTTATCATTCCATTCTAAGTTGTATTTTGTGTCAAGATCTTTGGATACAAAATACATGAAGTAATTATTCAAACGTAAACTA
>JAGPDW010000041.1:0-17897 GCA_018057345.1 Bacteroidia bacterium
TGGGGCGATGGAGGAAACGGAACTATGGATCTTGCAAAAGCTGTTGTTGAAGTTATCGAAAGCAAAAAGAACAACTACAAACAACTCTATGATTGGAATTTATCTATCGAAGATAAGATCAAAACGATCGCTACTGAAATATATGGCGCAGTTGATGTAACATATTCTCCAAAAGCAAAAACTCAATTAAAAGAATACGCTAAACTAGGCGTTAATGGCTTTCCTGTTTGTATGGCAAAAACTCAAAAATCATTTTCGGATGATGAAAAAAGAGTTGGCCGACCAACAGGATTTAAAATTAATATTCGTGAATTTGAGTTAGCGGCCGGTGCAGGATTTGTAGTGGCAATTGTTGGAGATATGATGAGAATGCCGGGGCTACCTGTTATTCCTGCATCTGAAGGAATGGATATTGATAATAACGGAAACATCACAGGGCTTTCTTAATGGAGATAAAACTTTATAACGGAGTTGTTTTTAATGGTCAAGAATTCTCGCGAACAGAGGATCCTATTTCAATTGAAGTACCATTAAGCATTGCTGTTAATAATGTTCCGTTTACTGTAACAATGCAAACCCCGGGTAATGAATTTGATCTTGCACGAGGGTTATTGTTCACTGAAAACATCTTCAGAGATCTGCTTCACTCTCCTTCCATTGAAGTAATAACAAAAAACAAAGAAGGCTTCATAGAATCCATTAATGTTCAAATACCGAATGAATTTATTTTAAAAGATTTTGCAGGCACACGAAATGTGATATCTTCATCATCTTGCGGAGTTTGTGGAAAAACTACTCTTGACGACATGCATTGTACAGTAGTAAATAACTCGGCTAAGTTAAATGCCGAGCTAGTGCCAAAAATGTTTGAGCAAATAAATGCAGGACAAATAAATTTTCAGAAATCAGGCGGCACTCATGCTGCCGGTGCATTTACTATAGACGGACAACTTCTCACACTTCAAGAAGATATTGGCAGACACAATGCAGTTGATAAGGTTGTTGGGTTTCTCATCAATAATAAATTGATAGAAAAAGCAAAATGTATTACCGTTAGCGGAAGGATCTCTTATGAAATTGTTGAGAAAGCAAAATCAGCTAATATCCCTTTTATCGCAGCTGTATCGGCTCCATCTACTTTAGCTATTGATAATGCACAAGAATCCGGCATTTCCTTAATGGCTTTTTGCCGCAATGATAAATTCACTATTTACTCAAATCCACATCAGATCACAATTGTAAATACCAATTTAGTTAGTGATAAAATAAAAATTAAAAACGATGTCGAATAACTTAAGTCATTTATTAGGCCGTAAAGGCATTACAAAGAATTTGTTTGAAGAACTGGGTGTTGCTGCCTCAGAAAAAGGCACACCTGATGCAGAAGTTCTTGAAAAATTACGTCAAGATTTTTTAGTTGGCAAATCTACAGTACACGGAACTGTTTCGTTTTATGACTTTTTAAAGCCCGAGAACAAAGGCAAAAAAGTTTACGTGTGTAATGGTAGCGTTTGCATGATCAAAGGAACTCAAGATGCTGTACATGCTAAACTAGAGAAACATTTCAACGCAAATGAGATCGGTGAAATGTGCTGCCTTGGTCGTTGTCATGAGAATAGCTCCTTTCATTTGGATGGAAAAAATTATTCGGGAAAAGACATCGATAATATCACAAAAATAAAAGCGGGAGAAAAAATTACCGCTGAAAAGTACAAAGTAGCAGCAAAAGGCGCAGGTATTTTAACCGCTGAATACGGCCCCATAAAGGACTATTACAAAATATTTACATCGCTACTTGGCAAAGATGCATCTCAACTTATTTCTGAATTGAAAGATTCAGGTGTACGAGGAAGAGGTGGTGCCGGATTCTCTATGGCATTTAAGCTGGACGCTTGCAGAAATGAGCGTTCAGATTCTAAATTTATTGTGTGCAATGCAGATGAAGGAGATCCTGGAGCTTATTCTGATCGCTATATCATGGAAAATCGCCCTCATTCTTTACTAATGGGGATGATGATCGCCGGTTACATTGCCGGTGCTGATTGCGGTGTGGTTTACATCAGAGGTGAGTATCCTGAATCTGTAGATATTATTTCTGATTGCATTGATGAATTAAGGAAACAAAAACTTTTAGGAAAAAACATTAACGGATCAGCATTCAATTTTGATTTTAAAGTAATTAAAGCACAAGGAGCTTATATCTGTGGAGAAGAGACGGCTTTACTTTCATCAATTGAAGGACAAAGACCCGAAGTAAGAGTTCGCCCTCCCTACCCTACACAAAAAGGTTTATTCAACAAACCAACAGTAGTAAATAACGTTGAGACATTAGCAAATCTTCCGTTCATTTTTAAAAATGGCGGTAAAGCATTTGCTGCCATTGGAACCGCACGTTCATCAGGCACAAAATTAGTTTCATTAGATGGATTCTTCAATAATCCCGGCATCTATGAAGTTGATATGGGAACTCCGCTCTCAGTTGTATTGAATGAATTAGGCGGAGGGTTTCGTGAACCCATAAAGGCTATGCATATTGGCGGTCCACTTGGAGGATTGGTACCGTTTGAGAAAATAAATAGCCTAACTGTTGATTTTGATTCGTTTGCAAAAGAAGGTTTTCTATTAGGACATGCATCGGTTGTATGTATTCCTCAAGATTTTCCAATAGTGAAATACATAGAACACTTATTTAAGTTCACAGCGCATGAAAGTTGTGGCAAATGCTTTCCTTGCAGATTGGGTTCAACCCGGGGCGCCGAAATGATGGAAAAAGTTCAAAAAGAAGATTATAAGATCGATATTAATTTAATGAATGATCTGTTAGAAACTTTAGAAACAGGCTCTTTATGCGCACTTGGAGGTGGTTTACCTTTACCAATCAAGAATGCGATGAAATATTTTGAAAACGAATTATCAGTTTATTTTAAAAAATAAAAATTATGGAATCAGTAGCTTTCATTGATGATAAGTCTTATCCGGTAAATCCGGGCGAAACCATTCTCAATTTTGTAAGAAGACATTTAGGAAAAGAATTAATTCCTACACTTTGTGATGCGCCAAATCTTGATCCGTTTGGATCGTGTCGTGTTTGCAGCGTAGATGTGGCACTGGCAAAAGATGGACCGGCAAAAGCACAAGCCTCTTGCCATACACCGGTTATTCCTAATTCTTATATCTATACAAATAACGAAAAGATCAAACGCTTACGTAAGAACATCATTGAATTGGTACTTACTGACCACCCTTTAGATTGTTTAACCTGTGAGGTGAATAATAATTGTGAATTACAAACTGTAGCAGCTAAGGTTGGCGTGCGCGATGTTCGTTATCCCGAAGGAAAAAATCATTTAAATAGAGAAAAAGACCTGAGTCATCCTTACATGACCTCAGATTTCTCTAAATGCATTAACTGTTACCGTTGCGTTCGCGCCTGCGATGAAGTACAAGGCGAATTGGTTTTAAGTATGGCAGGCAGAGGTTTTGACAGTCATATTATAAAAAGCAATAACGAATCATTTTTTAATTCTGACTGCGTGAGTTGTGGTGCTTGTGCTCAAGCCTGCCCTACCTCTGCAATTTCCGATGTGTTTGAGTCAAAATCTGTTGTTGCAGATACAAAAACGCGAACCATTTGTACCTATTGCGGCGTTGGTTGCAATTTAGAAGTAACTGTGGTGAACAACAAAGTAAAATCTATTCAAGCACCATATGATGCCGAAGTAAATCAAGGGCACACGTGTTTAAAAGGTCGCTTTGCATTCTCATTTTACAACCATGCTGACCGAATTAAAACTCCTCTCATTCGTAAAAATGGAAAACTTGAACCGGCAAGTTGGGATGAGGCATACGATTTTATTGCAACAAAATTAAACAAGATAAAAAAAGAACACGGTCCTGACTCAATTGCAGGTATATCCTCTGCAAGATGTACCAACGAAGAAAATTATTTAATGCAAAAATTTATTCGTGCTGTTATTGGCACAAACAATATTGATTGTTGCGCTCGTGTATGCCATTCGCCAACTGCATTAGGAATGCAACGCGCATTTGGTACAGGTGCAGCCACAAACTCCGTTGAAGATATTAAACACACAGATTGCATTATGGTAATTGGGGCAAATCCAACCGATGCACATCCTGTTACCGGTGCAAAGCTAAAACAGTTTGCAATGAAAGGGAAAACTACCATTGTAATTGACCCTCGTAGAACTGAAATGGCAAAATACGCCACCTATCATTTACAACTACAACCCGGAACAAATGTAGCATTACTCAACATGATGCTGTATTATATAATAACGGAAGGTGCGGCTGCAAAAGAATTTATAGATAATAGAACTGAGGGTTATGAAGATTTCAAAGCGCAAATTTTGAAATTGGATGTAAATGAATTGGAAAAGATCACCGGAGTTAACAAAGATCTTGTAAGAAGAGCTTCGTTAGCATATGCTAAAGCACCAAATGCAATGTCGTTTCATGGATTGGGTGTTACAGAGCATAGCCAAGGATCGTTTACGGTAATGTTGATCTCTGACCTTGCCATGATCACAGGTAACATTGGCAGAAGAGGCGTTGGTGTAAATCCATTACGTGGGCAAAATAATGTTCAAGGCGCTGCCGATATGGGTTGTCAACCGCACCAAGGAGCCGGTTATATGGATTCTTATGATGCAACCTGGAATAAAGTTTATCAGGATTTTTATAAAACCCCAATTCCAATGGGTAAAGGATTAAAGATCCCTGAGATGTTTGATGCATCGATTGATGGTAAGTTAAAAGCACTTTGGTTAATGGGCGAAGATGTAATTCAAACCGATCCGAATACAAATAAAGTGATCGCTGCCATGGAACATTTAGATCTATTGGTTGTGCAAGAATTATTCATTACTGAAACTGCTAAGTACGCCCATGTTATTTTACCGGGCGCATCATTTTTAGAAAAGAGTGGAACCTATACTAATGCCGAAAGAAGAATTCAAAAGGTACAAAAAGTTGTTGAACCACTTGAGGGAACAAAAGCAGACGGCCAGATCTTAGTTGAGATAATGAATAAAATGGGATACGCACAACCTGAATACAAGCCTGATACAATGCTTGAAGAGATTTCGCAAATTGTGCCATTCTTTGCCGGCGTAAAATGGAATGAACTTGGAACTACCGGAAAACAATGGCCAGTTAAAAAAGACGGAAGCGACACAGAAATACTACATCTTGAATCCTTTCAACGCGGTAAAGGTAAGTTTCACTATTTCGATTGGGAACAATCCAGTGAAATACAAAAGAATGGAAAAGAATATCCTTTCACATTAACTACCAATAGAACACTTGAACACTACAATTGTGGTACAATGACACGCAGAACAGGTAACGTTGATATTTTAACCGAAGATGTGATCATGATTAATCCTGCTGATTCTAAAAAACTATTGATCAATGATGGCGATATGGTTTGTGTGGAGTCTATGCGCGGCAAAGTAGATATTAAGGCTCTTATCACCGATGAAGTTAAGCCAGGTGTATTAAGCACTACATTTCATTTCCCTGAAGTAATGCTCAATGTGATCACCAGCGATGAGCACGATTCGGAAGCGCTTTGTCCGGAATACAAAATAGTTGCTGTTAATATTCGAAAAAGCAAAGGACAATACAAAAATGCTTAAATTCTCATTTAATTGATCATCGTGCACTTACCTTTTGTTGACGTAAGCGCATGATGATTTTCACCACAAAAAATAATCAAAAATGGCAACCACTTCAGATCTTTCAAAAAACTGCTTTATTAGATACGATAATGTACTTTTAAAAGTATTAGAATACGACCATATTACTCCCGGAAAAGGAAATACTATTTTTTCGTGCAAATGTCGTAACGTTGAAAATGGCAAACAAAGTGAAGTTCGCTTTCGCTCTGGCGAAAAGGTTGATATAGTAAGAGTAGATGAGCATGAGTTACAATATATCTATTCTGAGAATGAATTTTTGGTTTGCATGAACCAGGAAACTTTTGAGCAAATACATATTCCAAAGATCATATTTGCCGACACCATTCAATTTCTTCAAGAAGGAATGATCCTCAAAATAAGATTTGACGAGAACGAAAAACCACTGAATGGTGAACTTCCAAAACATGTTGAATTGACCGTAACCTATACCGAAGATGGCAACAAAGGTAAATTAGTAAAGCCGGCAGAAGTTGAAGGCGGTATTAAAATTTCCGTTCCTATGTTTGTTAACATTGGCGACAAATTAAAAATTGATACAGAAACCGGTGAATACGTAGAGCGTGTGATGAAGTAAAACTACTTATAGAATCTAAACTCCGTTCTTCTGTTCATCTTATATTCGTCTTCGGTACAAGGAACACCGTCGGTACACGAATTCAATGGCTCCGACTCACCTTTTCCTATTGGATTCAATCGCGCTTTGTCAATTCCACTCTTTACAAAATACTCTAACACAGCTTCACTTCTTTTTTGCGATAATTTTAAATTGTCGCCGCCTTCTCCCCTAACATCTGTGTGAGAAATGATCTCGATCTTACTTTCTTTATTTTCATTGGCGATCTTAATGATCTTATCAAGTGTTATCTTTGCATTTGGAGATATTACCGAGGATCTTACTTCATAATATACAAAATCACGGATGATTAGATTGTTATCACTTAATTTCAATTGTCGCTTAACCGTAAGCGAAACATCCTCGCTTTTCATCTCAGAAAGATAGATAAGATCGGCAGGAATGGTTTTATAAGCGAATTTACCATTTGCATCTTTACTAATCCGAGCTACCAGTTCGTTCTTTGTATTAGAGATGTATAATTTCTCGTTCTTAAATTTTTCTTTGTATTCAAATAATTCTACCGAATAGATCTCTTTTATATTTACATCACTAAATTCAAAGTCTCCATCCTTGTTGGTCATTTTCGTTTGCAGTACTTTATTCTGAAAATCCCTTAACTCTACCACCTGATCGGCAATTGGATTGATCTTATCACTTACCGAAACTATCCTTGCCTTGATCTTGATCATAAGTTCATCTGAAGGATCCTTAACTTCAATTACCTCTAAGGTATTGATCACGGGAGTTAATAATTTATAATCGAAACCAAGTTTAGTCTTTTTAAATAGGCCCACGGTTTTATCGGCGTTTGTTGTTAACTTTAAACCCTCTTCCTTATATGCTTTATCAACAAAGAGCGTATAGGTCATCCCTTCATCAACTTTTGCGAACTTTAAATATCCGTTCTTATCAGTTTTTTGAGTTGCCACAAGTTTATTAGTTGCGTCCCTTAATTCAACATTCACGTTTGCAAAAGGTTTTTTGTCGCTTGTTACGATTTTTCCTTCAATATCAAAAAATCTTCCCGAACCCGGTTTTAAGTTATACTTAGGGATACAAAAGTAAAATCGTATGTGCTCCGATCTATCTGCATCTCTTATTATAACATCATTGGCCTTTTGTGTAAGCCTTGATTTATCTTTGGTTACGGTTACATCAAATAAAATAAAACTAGAGCTGAATTCCTTTGTGCTTATTTTATTACTAAAAGCATTATAAGCACTATCCGTACCACTCATATCGTAAGTTTCTGCACAATCTAATTTATGAAGATCCTTTATTAAGCAAGCAGTGGTTTTAAGTACTTCAATATGATAATTCATATTCATTACATTCACACCAAAAAAATTCTTGAAGGCTTTATCTACAAATGTCTTGGTAGTTAGTATCTCGTTATAAACATCTTTATCTACAGCTTCTGTAACAAACATCCTATCTTCACCAACAACAATAAGCTCCATCTCAAATGAGCCGTTATCATCTAAGTACTCACGGATCCTTGCTGTTAAAAAAGACTTCTCACTATTAATAGTAACTCGGAATTTAATGCTTGAATTTTTACCTGACGTTAATACACCTTTGCTTAATTTCGATCGTTTTTCTACATCAACTTCAGGGAAGTACCTAAATTCGGCAACTTCTTCATTCCAACAATCTATCTTTTTTATATTGAATTTATAATCGTTATCCTCATTAGAAATTCCAAACGCATTCACAATTAATCTATCGATCAATTTACTACTACTCTCAAGGTCTTTGTATTCAAGCTTTCCTACTAGATAAGTATCAATTTTATTGGCGGCAAATGAGTTTAAGGCCGTAAAAAATAGTAAAATAAAAGTGAGAAGTTTCTTCATATACCAGATCGTTGAATTCGTCAAAGTAAAAATAGTATTTTATTTGAATTAATCAAAAAATAGGCCTGAAACGCCATTTGGACCAAGTTAAAGCTGATCAGGCCTGTGCAAAAGATATTTGCAAATTATAAGCTAAGACCTATGATGCAAACGTCATCGACTTGTTCAAGTGCTCCCCGCCATTGCTCAAATTCAATATTTAAAGTGTCTAACTGTTCTTTCATTTCTCCCTTTGATATACGCGTTAACAATTCGTTCAATTGTTTATATTTGAATTTCTTTCCTCTTGGTCCGCCAAACTGATCGGCAAATCCATCAGTATATACATAAAGCGTTTCGCCTTGCTTAAGCTCAACTGTATGAAGCTCGAAAGGTTTATAGATCTCACCTTTACCAACCGGCATTCGATTGGAAGGCAATTCAGTGACACCTGCACTTGAAATAACCACCGGATTTACATTGGCAGCAGTATATGTTATCTTTTTGTTTTTTGTATCAATGCACAACAAAGCGCCATCAAATCCATCTTTCTGGCCTTCGCGACTAATACTATTTACTAATCTCTCTCGCACGTAATTAAATATCTCGTTTGGCTCAAGTATGTTTTTTTCGGTGATCGCTTCATTCAAAAAACCAATGTTCAATAAACTCATAAATGCCCCCGGAACACCATGGCCCGTGCTATCACAAACTGCCAAATAAAAATGCTCGCCTTTTTTTGTGGCCCAATAAAAATCACCACTTACAATATCCTTTGGCTTGTAATAAATAAAGTTAGAAGGTAAATTATCATTAATAAAATCCTTATGCGCCAAAATGGTTTCCTGGATCCTTTTTGCATAATGAATAGAATCTAATATTTCCTTTTGCTTTTCTTCGATCACATGATTTTTCTCTTCAATGACCTTCTTTTGTTTATTTGTTACGCGTAATCGATTAAAAATGATCACAGCAAATACTAACACTAGCACCAATCCAATTCCAACAAAAATACTTACCAGTTTTTGATTATTCTCGCGTTCTTCCGAAATTGCCAACTCCTTATCGTTGTTGGCCTTGTCAATCTCCTTCTTTTTTAAATAATCATATTCCAATTCCTTCTTTAGCAATTCTTTGGTATGCTCAGTATTTCTCACGCTATCACGCATCACAATATACTGCTGATAATACTCTAAACTTTTTTCAAAATTACCTTCCTTTCGTTCAATAATGTACAGTAGCTCAGAAGAATTTCGAATGTAAGCAGGAAATTTTAGTTTCTTGGCTAACTCAAGCGAAGCAAGCGACAAGGTCTTTCCTTCTTTGTAATTTCCAAATCGGTAAGCTAACCAAGCTAAATGATTCTTCGCGGCACAAATGCCCTGAACACTTTTATTCTCTTCGGCTATGGCTAGGGATCTTTCAAAACACTCTTTTGCCTTTGCTAAATTGGTTGGTCTACAATCTTGCTTAGAAGAATCGCAAGCCGGGTCACCATATTTATAATAAAATTCTCCAATGTTCACCATCACACCGCTCATGGCATATTTATCGCCAATCTTTTCAACTATATCGTACGCTTGTTTGTAATTTATCAAAGCACTGTCGTACTTTTCCATCTGACAATATAAATGTGCCAAACTATTTAGTGTATTCGCATGTCCATCGGCATTCTTCACATCCTTGTACAAACTCGAACTCCTTCGATACATTTCTTCGGCTTTCTTAAAATTCTTTTGTTCAAAGTAGATCTTTCCTAAATTTACACACGCCGCCGCAATACCCTGCTTATCATTCAACTTCTCCTTAATACCAAGCGCTTTGAAATTATACTCCATCGACTTTTTAAGATCGCCCTGATTCTTTAAGACCACACTCATGTAATTGTAAATATCAGCTTCCCCCACCTCATTTTTAATAAGCTTATTGTATTCTAACGACTTATCAAAACATTGCATTGCTTTTTCGGAGTTGGTATTCATGTAATACTCACAAAAACCATAATTGGAATAAACGTTTGCCAAATAAAGCGTGTAAACAAAATCTAACCTGCTCTTTGGTTCAGAGCCAGGCGTGAGATTTCTAAGCGCGATCTTTTCAAGCTCTTTATTATAACCCGGCCAGATCTTATCATCAAACTCATTAGCAATCAACGAAAGAAGCGCATTTCCTTTTAACGTGTCGTGCTTTGCAGTGCGAAAAATATTTTTTAATGAATCCAAGTAAGGTGTTTGAGCATTTAGCAGACTCAAACTAATAATGGAAATAAGGACTAATTTTTTCATGCGTTACTTACTAATTTACAGTTTTTCTTTGAGGCAAAAGAACATCTTTTAACATAGTTTAAGATATTGATATTTAGATATTTACACCGTAACCTTAGCTTATGGAATTCGTATAATACATATAAAAATAGCCAAAATATATTTTTTGGTTAGCTTTTTGATAATTGAAAGGGAGATGAAAAAGATAATAATGATCTTACTGCTTTTAAGTACATATTTTGTACAAGCACAATCCAAAAAAATAGATCAATGTATTAAAGCCTTAAGCAATAAAGACTTTATTATTGATCATGATCACAAGGCTACTTTTAAAGTAGAAAGCAAAGCCGCTAAAAAATTATTACGCATTGGTAGATCGGCTAATGCAAAACTAATTGAAACCCTTAGCGATCCCGATAAAAGCGTTATCGCTCATTGGGCGCTTTGCCAGATCAATTTTCATGTAGTTACATTTGCAGGTCCTAAAACCATGCTTAAAGATGGAGAGGAAGTAAATGTATATTTTCTTGGAGAAGAAAAAGGCGAAGGATTTGTGATATATGAAAACAAAAAGAACGGTGATCATAAATTGTATTTTGACAAGCCGCAGATCGAAAAAATAACCACTTACTGGCAGAAAAAAACAAAGACGAGTAAATAACCCATTCAATAAGTACTTATCAAAGTTCATTCATTGCAACAATAATTTCAATACCTTTAAAGCCATATGAAAAAAGGCCTCTTTAGCTTATTGTGCATTTTCCTCTTTGGTTCATCGTATTCCCAATTTTACACCGATCCCTTAAAACAAAAGCTAGATTCGATTTTTTCTTCCATCCATCAAAATGATCCGGGCGGATATATTTACGTTCAGATGGGTAACCAAATACTGTATTATAAACCATTTGGAATTGCTGATATTGAAAGTAAAAAACAGTTTGACGATTACACACTCGTGAACCTTGGCGGACTTTCAAAAACATTCATTGCTTACGGCATTTTAATTTTGCAGCAAGAAGGTAAATTAAATATAGAGGATAGTCTTTTAAAATATATTCCCGATTTTAAAAATAAAGAGTTCGCCAAAAAAATAAAGATCAGGCATTTGTTAACGCACACTTCCGGACTCAAAGATCTTCCCTTGCAAAAAATGGATAGTGTTCATTTTTTAAATATAAAAGATGGCGAGAACTTTGATCTTGTTAAATATTCCAACACGCTTGCGTTTGAACCGGGAAATAATTTTTTGTTTTCAGACCAAGCATTTAGCGCGCTTGTACTTGTTTTAGAAAAAGTAAGCGGGATGTCGTGGCAAGAATTCGTTCAACAAAAGATCTGCGCTCCCGCCGGTATGACGTTCACAAAATTTTCGGGCAAACCGGGCGAACAAGTTAGCGGATCTCACGCGTACAGAAAAATAAAAGGCATTTATACTGAATACGATCAAGGCGAAGTTCCAAAAATGTACACTGCCGTAAATGGAGGAATCTGGAGTAATGTGGTTGATATAAGAAAATATATTTACGGCCTTCAATACTGTTTATTTTTAAAATGCGAGAATGTAAAGTTATCTCAAGAACTACTTGTGCCCTTTAATTGGTATTCGCCTCATCGTCCACCTCATTCTTATTGTTGGTTCATTGGCCAAATACCTGAGGCAGAAAGTACAAGTATTTCATACGAAGGAAAAATTGGTGGCTATAGAACGGAGGTAATGTTTGTTCCCTCAATTGAACTTAGTATAGTTATTGTAAGTAATAATAGCACTTCCTATTCCCAACAGCTCATTCCTATTTTAAAGCAATTCAATTACATAAAATAGAACTTTCTACTGCATCAACCTCATCACGATCTCCCTTTCCCATTCTTTCATTTGCTTAGAAGCAACTCCATCTACGATCATTTTTTTGAACTTAGGTTGTGCGTAAAAATATTTAATTGTCTCCGCAGCGGGGCCCGCTAATCTTCCGTTCGAACTTACTACCGCGTTCAAACAATTGGATAAAGCTTCTTCATCAAAGTAGTTCAACTTTCGCAAACTCATCATAGCATTCCCTCGCGTAAGAAATTCATAAGTGTTTGAAGCGTACTTCACTAATTGATCAACATGTTTTTTATCGTTTGTTGTTGAATAAGCTATCTCCAACCACTTCACACGCACATTTCTTCCGCTGGTTCCTTCCAGATCTTTTGTTTTATCTAAATACTTTTGTGCGTTTTGCGGAAATTGAAAACATAATTTCTCTAAACTAGCCATGATAGTAATGTATGATGAGTCCAACAACAAGGTTTCATAATCGCTAAGTAATGATGACTCAATGCTCACGGCATTTACGATCACATTTTTTCTTACTTGTACATCTTTATCGTGCAAAGCTTGTTTTATCAATTGAATGCTTTGATCGTTCTTATCATTTAATAATTGCATCACAATTTCACTGCGAATACCATGAAAGGTGTTTTTTTGAAAAGCTTCGATCAATACAGCACGTTTTTGATCCAATGGAAAATTACGCATCGCAAACACCGCATCATATCTATCCAATAATTTTGGTGCTTTGATACTTTGCGCTTTCAACATTTCAAATGGCTTATTGAATACTACCGTTTTAATTACTTCACTGTTTGGATCAAACAAAACGTAATCAATAGTTTTACCTGAGGTATTTGTCACTTTTACAACATGACTTTCCTTTTCTATCCATTCGGTCTTGCTATCAAAACTACCATCCGCATAATGCACTTCAAATACAATTGGCATTTTAAATAATCCCGTAAGATCATTTACAATATGTGTTTGCGATACCACAAATTGCGTAAAACGTTTTCCGGATAATGATTGATCTTCGTAACTTACATTATACACAGGCTCTCCGCCTTTAAATACCCACTCTTCCCAAAACCAATCCAATGGCATGCCTAATTCATCCTGAAAAGCATTTAATAGATCATCCGAATCCACATTGGCATATTTATGAGCAAGCAAATAACGCTTGATGCTTTTTCTAAAACCTTCGTTGCCTGCTACATATCTTAACATTTGCAATACTTGCGAACCTTTTTGATAAATATTAGATGTTGGCGTTTCCGAATGTGAAATTGACTTTTTATCACCTGTATTTACGGCTGCATTTTGCGCATAACGCCTTGCCCAATCAAAATGATCCATTCCAAAACATTCGCCCTCGGCTAAAATATTATAATGCGTTGCAAAACTTTCTTGCAACCATGTTCCGTTTCCGGCGCGCGCTGTTATTAGATCACCAAACCATTGATGCGCCAATTCGTGCGCGTTTACCGAAACATAATTTCTATCATTATATCCGCGCGCATCTACTTCAAAAAAATCGCCAAACAATGTTGCCGATGTATTTTCCATAGCACCAAACATAAAATCCTGCACCGGTATTTGCGAATACGATTCCCAACCGTAAGGCACAGCAATTTCTGCTTCTAAAAAATCAAAGATCTTTTCGTTGTATTTATAACACCAATCATATCTATCTTTCCACTCCGGATAATACCACTGACGCAAAGGCACTCCACTTTTTGCTTTGGTTTCTTTAATATCATACTTTCCTATCCCCAACATAACTAAATATGTTGGGTGTGGGTGACTCATTTTATAATGCCAAATTTTTGTTCCGTCTTTTTGCTCCTTCTCCGCCGTTTTTACCCCGTTAGATAAAACCTTATATTCCTTATCAAATTTTACATAAACTTCCGTAAGCAATTTATCATTGGGTGTATCATAGCATGGAAACCAATGACGGTTATCTATCCCCTGACCTTGCGTCCAAATTTGTTTGCGTGAAATATTATTTTTATCGTTCCATCCAATAAAATAAATACCACGTCTTGGATGTGCCTCGTATGTAATTGCTAAACTATCTTTGGTATTCCAACTTAATGGCTTTGACGGAAAAAAGGTGATACCATCCTTGCTAATTTTATAAGTGATAGTTGTTCCATTTAATTTTGCCTCTTTGATCTCAATTCCGGGGCCATCTAAAAAAAACGAATCTACTTTTGCCCTTATGGCCGAGAAAAAATGTGTGATCTTTCCTTTTACTAATCCTTCTTCCGGAACAAATTCTACATACAAACGCATACGTTCAAAATCCAAACTGTGATCCCGCGGTGTTGCACCTGCGTCGTATTGGAATGTTTTATTCTTCATTTGGGCATAACTACTGCCACAAAAAATAATTAATAAACTACAAATGATTTTCTTCAACATCTTCAAAAATTTGAGGTATAAATATAGGGCTTTAGAGGCAGAAACCGCAATAGACACAAAGAAATAAACATAAAGTATTTAATTTAACCATCAAGACACGAAGACACGGTTAATACTTAAAAAAGCCCTCCCTTGGTGCCTTGGTGGTTATTTTGTTTATAACACGGATATTCACCAATCATCATTTTAGATGATCTTTTTGTTGTTAAAACAGCCTAAGTTTCTATATTTGTTCTGCTAATATCATGCATATGAAAAAAATCCTTCTTTCGCCAATTTATGTTTTGGCCTTATTGTGTTTTTCCTTCAGTACCGAAAAAAATACGCCGCTTTGGTTGCGTTACCCAAGTATTTCACCCGACGGAAAGAACATTGTGTTTTGTTATAAAGGTGATATTTACAAAGTAGATGCTGCAGGAGGCAATGCTTCGCCCCTTACGGTAAGTGATGCTTACGATTTTATGCCAATTTGGTCGCCCGATGGAAAATGGATCGCATTTGCATCTGATCGTAATGGTGGTTTTGATATTTATTTGATCTCTGCCGAAGGTGGAGAAGCCAAACGCTTAACCTATTATTCAACTGATGATGTTCCAAGTTACTTTACAGAAGACGGAAAGAATGTTGTTTTCCTTTCAATTCGTACTGACGATGCAAAATTCATACAGTTCCCTTCAGGTCGTTTACCGGAATTATATAGTGTTCCCGTTACCGGTGGCCGCGAAACACAAGTGCTTTCTATTTGCGCAGATGATGCGCGTATAAATAAGAACGGGGATAAAATGATCTTTCATGATCGCAAAGGTTATGAAAATGACTGGCGTAAGCACCACACGTCATCGGTAACTCGCGATATTTGGATGTACACTAAAAAGGATGAAAAATTTACTCAGCTCACAACGTTTGAGGGAGAAGATAGAAATCCTGTATTCAGTTCAGATGAAAAAAATATTTTTTTCTTAAGCGAAAAAAGCGGTTCGTTCAATATTTGGAAAATGGATGCAGCAGATCCATCAAAACAAACTCAGGTCACAAAATACAGTAAAAATCCTGTGCGCTTTCTTACAATGGCTTCTACCGGCGTTTTATGTTATGGTTATAACGGCGAGATCTATACACAAACAGAAAGCGCCGATGCTAAAAAAGTTAGTATTAGCATTTCTACCGACGAGCGTTATCCAATAGAGAAGATCGAGAACTTCACCACAGGCGCAACAGAAATGAATGTTTCTTCCAACGGAAAAGAAGTTGTATTTATTACAAGAGGTGAAGTATTTGTTACATCTATTGAAGGCGGAACCACAAAACGTATCACTAATACTCCCGGCCAAGAGCGCAGTGCAAGTTTTAGTCCTGATGGTAAAAGCATTATATACGCTTCCGAAAGAAATAATATTTGGGGAATTTATAAAACAGATCTTGTGCGCAAGCAAGAAAATTTCTTCTTTAATTCTACAATTTTAAAAGAAGAGCCACTTGTTGTTAGTAATACCGAAGCTTTTCAACCAAAATACTCACCCGATGGAAATGAAGTAGCGTATTTAGAAGATCGTACTGCAGTGAAGGTGATCAACTTAAAAACAAAAAAGATCAGAACAATTTTACCGGCAGAAAAAAATTACTCTTATTCCGATGGTGATCAATCATTTGATTGGTCGCCCGATAGTAAGTATTTACTTGTTCATTTTTTACAAGACGGCAACTGGCGACAGGAGGTTGGACTAGCTGATGCAGAAGGAAAAAATCCTATCATTGATCTTACGCAATCAGGCTTTGATGCAGGTGGAGCCAAGTGGGCAATGAATGGAAAAGCAATGATATGGAACTCGAGCCGCCATGGAATGAAAAATATTGCGAGTCATGGAAATCAATCTGACATGTATGCCTTGTTCTTTACAAAATCAGGGTACGAACGTTTTGTAATGAAAAAGGAAGAGTACACTCTACTCAAAGAAAAAGAAGATAAGGAAAAGGATAAAGACAAGGACAAAAGTAAATCAGACACATCTAAAAAAATTACTGCAAAAGCAATTAAAATTGAATTAGATGGATTGGAAGATAGAAAGTCTCGATTAACTATTCATTCATCTCTATTGGCCGATGCATTATTAAGTCCTGACGGAGAAAAATTATTTTACATCACAAAATTTGAAGGGGGATTTGACCTTTGGCAAACTAAGTTCAAGGAGAATGAAACAAAACTGTTCGTAAAACTCGACGTTGGCTACGTTGGAGAAATGATGTTTGATAAGGATGCAAAGAATATTTTTTTCGTGGCCGGAGGAAAACTGATCAAAATAAATATTGAAAAGGCAGAGAAAAAAGAGATCTCTTTTAATGCTGAGATGAATTTAAATTTAGCAGCCGAGCGCGCCGAAATGTACGAGCATGTGTGGCGTCAGGTAGTGAAGAAATTTTACGTGAGCGATCTACAAAAAACCGATTGGAATTATTACAAACAAAATTATCAAACATTTTTGCCTTACATCAACAACAATCGCGATTACGCTGAAATGCTAAGTGAATTATTAGGTGAGCTAAACGCATCACACACAGGCTGCGGTTATCGCGGTAATGGTAAGCGTGGGGATGAAACAGCGAATCTTGGCGCATTCTTTGATCAATCATTTAAAGGAACAGGATTAAAAATTGTTGAAGTTATTGCAAAAGGTCCTTTAGTATTTGATGGTACCGAGATCAAAGCAGGAACTATAATTGAAAAGATCAACGGTGTTGAACTTACACCTGAAACAAATCACTATCAATTATTGAATCGCCTTGCGGGAAAAACAACTTTGTTATCACTTTATGACGAAACCACAAAAAAACGCTGGGATGAAACTGTTAAACCTTTTTCAAACGGACAGGTTTCTAATTTACTTTACTTGCGTTGGATAAAACGGATGCAAGAAATGACGGATAAATTATCTAACGGTCAAATTGGCTATATGCACGTGAAAGGAATGGACGACGAAAGTTATCGCGAGTTCTATGACCAAGTAATGGGAAAATATGTAAATAAAAAAGCACTTATTGTTGATACCCGTTTTAACGGCGGCGGTTGGCTACACGATGATCTGGCAACATTTTTATCAGGCAAACAATACATTAATTTTATTCCACGTGAAAGAAAAGTTGGTGTAGAACCTGCTAATAAATGGATAAGGACTTCTTGCGTATTAATGGGCGAAGGAAATTATTCCGATGCACACATGTTTC
>JAGPDW010000042.1:0-17896 GCA_018057345.1 Bacteroidia bacterium
TCAAAATTGGTTCAAAACCATTTGTTTTATATGCATTTGTTCAATAATTTCTAAACATTTTGGGTTGAATAAGTATAATATTTAAGTAATTTTATACATTACCTAATTCAATCACTTAATTAGTGGAATATAGCTCAAAAATATTAGAACAAGCCGTTGAATCTTTTTCGGCATTACCGGGAGTTGGTAAAAAAACCGCTTTGAGGCATGTATTACATTTGATCAAACAAGATCCAAAGATTATAGAGGGCTTTATTCACTCACTTGATAAATTGCGCACTGAATTACGCTTTTGTACTAAATGCCATAATATCAGCGAAACAGAAGTATGTGCCATATGTTCCAATCCTGCACGTGATCATTCAACCATTTGTTTGGTGCAAGATTTTAGAGATATTTTGGCCGTTGAAAACACAGGGCAATTCAAGGGCATTTATCATGTATTAGGAGGGCTCATTTCGCCGCTGGATGGAATTGGCCCGAACGACCTTAACATCCAAAGTTTGGTTGACAAAGTAAATAATGCTACTGTAAAAGAAGTGATTCTTGCACTCAATGCAACTATGGAAGGAGAAACAACTTCTTTCTTTGTTTTCAAAAAATTAAATTCGTTTCCAATTGTCATGAGTGCCATTGCACGCGGAATTGCTGTTGGTGATGAATTGGAATATACCGACGAAGTAACTTTAGCCAGATCGATCTCTAATCGCGTACCATTTAACGATTCATTAAAAAAGTAAAATGCGTTTTAAATTTATTATCTTTTTGCTGATCTGTTTTGTATCTGTTAGATCGCAGTATCTAGATAAAAACTACTATTTATTAGATGGACTTGATAGTACCAAGATGAACAAAAATGATCTTCAGCTTTTAAGATCGGAGATCAAAACATACCATAGCAGTAGATCCGACACTGCGAGAGTACAAACATTAAGCCGGATAGCTGAAGGCTGTTACGACGAAAAGGTATGGGTGCGCTATAATAAAATGATGCTAGATCTAGCGGTACGAAAACAAAAAACAACTCAAGGTCAAGAAAAATATGTTTTTAGAGAAACGGAAGCGCTTGGTCTAAACAATATTGGATATTATTTTTCGAATTACACTACCAATATGGATTCTGCTTTATTCTATTTTGAAAAAGGAAGAGTGATCAATGAAGAGATCAAGTCATATGGACTATTGATAGTGAGTTACTCAAACATAGCAAACTTATATCAAAATAAAGGCGACTTTCTTAAAGCTATAGAATTATACACTAAAGCACTTTCACTTGAAGGGCAAGCAAAGAACAAAACAGGTGTTCTTTCGGCCATGAATAATATGGCTAATATATACATGTATCTTGGAGATACAACCACAAGTTTACTTTATTTAAAACGATGCTTTTTGATCGCTAAAGAATATAACGATCAAAACATGAAAGGACACCTTCTTCATAATATGGGTACCTTGATGGCGAAGAAAAATGTTTTGACCGGAATGCAATCGTTAAAAACAGCACTTAGTATTCGTCGCCAAATAGGTGATAAAAAAGGTATGGCCCATACGTTACTTATGCTTTCGGATCTTAGCTTAAGATTAAAGAACATGAGTTCTGCCAACATCTACCTTAAAGAAGCTAAAGAAATAGTTGACGAGCTAAACAATCCAAACATGAATGCTTTATATCACAGAAATATTGGTGAGGTAAACATGCTCACCGGAAATAGCGAAGAAGTTATAAAGAATAATCTTATTGCAATTGAGGAATTCAAAAAAACAGAGAATATTAATGATCTGACCCAAACCTTATCAAATGTGATAAGCTATTGCGAAAAACATCCTGAGCTTCATAAGTATCAACTTGAGTTTATGGAACAACATTACATTTATAGCAAAGCACTCAATAAAAATGCGGCTCAAAGAGCAGCCTCACAATCACGATACGAAAACGAATTAAAAATAAACGAGGCCGAACAAAGAGTAAAAGATGAAAGAGCCGCTAGCGAAAAAAGGATACAGCGTAACATTACAATTGCTATTGGCGTAGTGCTTGTTTTAACATTAGTGTTCTCGTTCTTTATTTTTAAAGCATTAAAGACAAATAGAGAAAAAACGAAAGTGATAGACAAACAAAAGCACTTAGTTGAAGAAAAACAGAAAGAGATAATTGACTCTATTAATTATTCTAAGCGAATACAAAATAGTTTTATTCCTTCTAACTCAGAATTTAACGATGTATTTCCTCAATCGTTTGCGATCTACAAACCAAAAGACATTGTAAGTGGGGATTTTTATTGGATATTGGACACTAAAGATCATCCGTCATTAAAACAAAAAATAAAAGCAATTGCAGTGGCAGATTGTACAGGTCACGGTGTTCCGGGTGCTATGCTAAGTATGCTTGGCGCTTCCATTTTAAATCAGTCGATCTTAGAAAGCAGTGTGCAGAACCCGGCAGATATACTTAATTTTTTAAATTCAGAATTAAAAAAGAATTTACGTTCTAAGAATAACGAGATCATTCGTGACGGAATGGACATTAGCTGCTGCCTGATACAAACCGACACGTTGAAGATGCAATTTGCGGGCGCCAATAATCCCTGCTGGATATTACGCGAAGGAAAGATCACTGAACTAAAAGCAGATAAGCGAGCTGTTACAGCTTCTTTAGATGAAGGCTCAACGTTATTCAACCTAAAAGAATTTCAATTGCAAAAAAATGATATGTTGTTTTTATTTACCGATGGTTTTGCAGATCAGTTTGGGGGGCCTAGAGGAAAGAAATTTATGTACTCGCGATTAGAAAAACTACTTATTACTTCAGCAGCCATGGATCCCGGAGCACAAAAACAATTCCTTTTAAAAGATCTTGAAGAATGGAAGGGCTCGCTTGACCAGGTCGATGACGTTTGCATCATAGGCATCCGCATTTAACGTAAGATCTTTCTTACGAAAGCCACAGTAAAATAACTCATCAAAAATACTCCTGAAAACCCTTCGCAGGCTGCAACGAATTTAAGGAACCCGTGTGCGAAGTAGTCGCCGTAGCCAATGGTGAAAAATGTAATAGCACTATAGTAAATACTATTTCCAAATTCCGACACGTGATTTATTTCGGCAGGTAATGTAGTTGCAACCGATCCTATTCCCGGAAAATACTTTGTAAAAGTAAAATAAATAACACCGTATACAAAAACAGTAGATAGGGCGTTTACCAACACACGAATTGGAGCAGTAGCATAACGCCCAATATGATCGAATACATATTTCTGGAAATAGAATTTGGGGTAAGCAAATACTTTTTCAATAACAGCTCCATTCTTTTCGTGATTTAAATTAGCCAAGGCTTCGCAACGTTTAAACTCAATGTATGCTAAATCCTCATCTTCATACTGCCCATTCACACGAAAATTTTCCTTCAATATCCTGAACTGCTCCGCTTTTTGAAAATACGTTGATGCATCTTGATCGTGAATAAGTTTGTACACCTGATTTTCTCGCCAATTAATGAATATCCTTCCTAAGATCCTTGTATTTACAAGGTTTATTTCTTTGATCACCACCTCTTCCTTTTCAGGAACCATATCTACAATATCTCGTATCACAGAATTACTAAGGTTAAGCAACGCACATTTAGCGAATCTGAAATCCACAAAACTGTTGAATGAACATGCATTAAAAGAAATATGATTTGCTACGGCCTGATTGTAACTAATGTTTCCTTCTCCAAAAGCAACGCTGTCAAAGCTAATTTCCGCATTTGAAAAATCGGCAAGGTCAAAATTCTTACTTCCCTTTCCGAATGAAGAACCTCTAAAGTTCACTTTCCCTTGTCCAAATTCAGCACCCTCAAAAGAAACATCTCCATCACTAAAACTCACTCTTCTTAGATCAATACGTCCACCGCCAAATTCCACATTTTTAAAATCCTTTCTTCCAATACCAAAGGAGGCTTTTTCAAAAGAAATATTTCCTTCAGAGAACTTCGCGAATTTAAAATCTATATTTCCTTCGCCATATATAGTGTTTTTGAAATCAACGTTTCCATTACTAAATTTAGCGTCTGCAAATATCAAATTCCCATTTCCAAAATTCGTTCCGGCAAAAGTAACATCACCATCTCCAAAAACTACCGATTGAAAATTATTAGTGCCGCTTCCAAACCTGGTAACTTTGAACTGAACATCGCTGTGTCCAAAATCGGCATATTGGAAATTATTTAAACCATTACCGAAAACGCAATTATTGAATTGTACCTTTTTTCCTTCAAATTTTGCATAACTGAAATCGGTCACTGAATAACAGTTAAAGAAAGACCTTACAGCTTTAAAGTTTTTCAAAACAACGGGATCATGCTCTTTTAATTCTTTTTTGTATCTGTATTCACTTAACGAAAAATTAAATATATAGCTATCCTCTAATAAAAAATCTTCTCCCTTGTCGATCTTATCGTAAAGGTCATCCGCAGTAACTACCTTTAATTTTATGGTATTCAATTTATTATTTGTAGAATCTAAGAATTCCACAACAGCCATAGGCAGGTCATTAACGCTCTCTAACGTTACATTATATTTTAAAGAGTGACTTTCGTGCAGCTGACTTTCTAACATTGCTTATTTACCCTTTGAAATTACTAAAAATACACTATAAAACGATCATTCATTTTTTAAATTTATTTTCCTATGGTTACCTTTTTAAATTAATAATACCTCTTAGTTTTTCGTAACTGATGGATCTTGTAATAAACTTAACCCTCCAATTGTAAACTCCATCCTCACAAGGCTTTTCCTTAAAAGTACCATCCCAGCCATTGTCGGGAATAACGGTCCAAAACACTTGTTTTCCCCAACGGTCAAAAATCCTTAACTCATACTCTCCACCCTGGTACTCTCCGTAAAAAACAGGGCGCCAAATATCATTAAGGTTATCATTATTAGGAGTAAATGCATTTGGGAAATGCATAAACGTTGCTTCATTAATAGAAATATGTTTTGAAATTGTATCCGAACATCCTTCATTTGCCGCGATAAGCGACACTAAGAATTTTCCTGGTTCATAAAAACTATATAACGGATGCATATTATCAGAGAACAATGCATTCTCATCGTACCAACTGTACCAATCTGCACCGCTACTTAAATTAATGAACTTAACCTCATCAAAAATAATATTGCCACTACCCGGTTCATACACATAAGCGGCTTTAACCTTTGGGTACAACTTTAGAAATGATGGTAACAACGATTGGGTTGAACAACCTTGCGGAGTGATAATACTTAGATCGCAATTATATTTTCCAACTTGCGTGAAACAAATGGTAGGGTTATAATCGTTAACTTGTATGGGTGTTGCTACGGAATTGATATCGGTAAAGCTCCAGTTATACACGTATGTAGCATTTTGTGGTGCGGTTAAAGAAAAATTTACACAAATAGATCCACAAATTATGGCCGATGGGTTTAATAATCCTAGCTGCGGTTTTAAATGCACCGTTAAATTTTTTACTGCGGTTACTAAACACGTGTTGGCATCGTAGGCCAATAGTGTATAAGAACTTGGGCCGGCTAAAATATTTATTGTAGAATCGGTTCCTCCAACCGGCAACCATTGGTAAGTATAAGGCCTAATTCCTCCACTAAGTGTTGTATACATAGTTACCGGTTCGCCTTCGCATATTTCGGGTTGGCTGGTTAATGTAAGCAACAAATTAAGCGCAGGTGGTTGCGTAATATTTACAAAAACAGTTTGCGTGCAACCCGACAGCGTATCTAATATCGCAATAGAATTATTTCCGGCAGCCAGTGTTGTAACTGTTGACGGAAATGTGGTGAGATTTCCTACAAAGAAATTAGTGTTCAAAATTGTTACAGAATAAATACCTGATCCTCCAAGCATATCCAGCTCAACACTACCCGTGCTGGCCCCGTTACACTTTACGTTTCCCAAAAGCGTTAAGCTTGCGCTAAACTGCCCTATCTGATAAACTGTAACCGTTCTTACCGAAGTACAACCATTTGATGGATCGGTAACAATTAAGGTATGGATACCAACTCCGGTTGCTGTTATTGATGCGCTTGTAGATCCGCTTGGACTCCAACTATAAGAAACGCCGCTTGTTGTAGAAGTGCCAATAACTCCAACAATAGTGTTTGTGCAGGTAATAGAACTGTTTGTTACAGCCGTTATACTCGGAGCAGCCGTATTTTGAAACACTACTACTACGGTACTGCTAGTGCAATTATTTGCAGGGTCAGTAACAGTTAATGTATAATTACCACCACCAATAGCTGTTGCGGTATTTGTTGTTACGTTTTGTGGGCTCCAACTATAAGTCGCGGTAATTACATTAGAAGTTCCGGTTAAAACTGTTATTGGCGAACTACATGTTACAGTTCCTCCAACGCCGGTAAAAACCAAAGGTGCAACTGTGTTTGTTTGAATATTAGCAGTGAAAGTAACTGCAACCGAATTAGAACCGGTTACAACATATGTATGCGACCCAACACTTACATTAGTGAATGTAAAAGGTAAAACTACATTTGTTCCTATTGGTGTTGCTCCTTCGGTGATGGTGTAATTTGGCGCAACGCTAGTGGTTACCGAATTAATTGTAACTATTCCGGTTGAAGAAGTACAATTTGCATCTTGAATAGCTATGGTTACGCTTGTTTGTGAAAACATTGAATGCCAACCGCACACTAAAATAAATAATACTAAAGCTTTCCTCATCACTCTTTATCAAATTTACTAAAAGCAAGGCTGTTAAGCATTACTCCAAATAAAAAAGCGCACTTGAGTGCGCTTTTTTATCTTTTTATCTGCGGTCTGGACGGGACTCGAACCCGCGACCTCCGCCGTGACAGGGCGGCATTCTAACCAGCTGAACTACCAGACCAGACACCCAATTTTGATTAGGGACTGCAAATGTAGAGATTTATCCTAAATCGCCAAAATTTTAGAACGTTTTTGGTCTTATTTGCTCGAAAAATAGGCTTTCATAGGCTCAAAATAATGATCCTTCCAACCCTGCCCATATTTCTTCCCATCACCCTTTTGAAGACCATAATGATATAAGCTAAGTTTAGTTTTGCCAGCCTTTTCCTCAAAGGTTAGTTCTAAGATCGAATCAGGTGCATTGCTTTTGAATTCCATTGTGCGCCAACTTTGCTTGACGAATTTTCCTTCCTTCAACTCAATATTCTTTCCGCTAATGTATTCGTCCCATGCAGTAAACTCTCCATTTAGTTTCTTGCTCACATTCGCATCTCCACCGGTAAAGGCAGAGTGCTTTTTGCTATCAAGCCAGGCATCATACAATTCCTTTGCTTTTACAGGTAAGGTAATCGACATCTTTATCTTTTCCATATCCAAGTATTTTACACTCTAATGTAGCAAAAAAAATCCCGAGCATAGAACTCGGGATCAATTTTTTTAGTGGCCTCCACCATCATGCTCTCCATCTTCAAGAGGCACGGTTTGAGGAACAAAATCGTGTTCCTTACCAGGCTTACTATAGTCATATGGCCAACGATGAACAGTTGGTAAAGCACCAGGCCAGTTACCGTGGATATTTGCCATAGGCGTTGTCCATTCTAAAGTATTTGATTTCCATGGGTTTTGAGGAGCTTTCTCGCCACGGAACATGCTATAAAAGAAGTTGAATAAGAATATTAATTGCACTAAACCTCCTAAGATCGCTGAAACAGTACAGATCTCATTTATGTCAACTAGATTGTCGAACATAGGGAAATTACTATTGGTATAATAACGGCGAGGTACTCCTGCTAATCCTAAGAAGTGCTGTGGAAAGAACGTTCCGTAAGCAAATATCAATGTTGTCCAGAAGTGAATATATCCCAACTTCTTATTCATCATGCGCAAGAATAATTTAGGGAACCAATGATATACTCCGGCAAACATTCCAAAGATCGCGCTTAATCCCATTACAATGTGAAAGTGAGCAACCACGAAATAAGTATCGTGTACGTTGATGTCTAAAGTTGAATCCGCTAAGATGATACCTGTTACCCCACCAGTGATGAACGATGATACCAATCCAATAGAAAATAACATAGCTGGAGTGAATTGCAAATTACCTTTCCATAATGTAGTGATGTAGTTGAACGCTTTTACCGCTGAAGGAATAGCGATCAATAGCGTTGTGAATACGAATACCGAACCTAAGAATGGATTCATACCCGTCATATACATATGGTGACCCCATACGATGAACGATAAGAAACCAATTGCTAAGATCGAACCTATCATGGCACGATAACCGAAAATTGGTTTACGTGAATTTGTTGCGATGATCTCTGAAGTAATACCTAATGCAGGTAATAATACGATATATACTTCAGGGTGCCCTAAGAACCAAAATAAGTGTTCGAATAAAATTGGACTACCACCTACGTTGTCTAATGGGCGTCCTCCAATATAAATATCAGATAAGTAAAAACTTGTTCCAAAACTTCTATCCATTATTAATAATGCTACGCAAGAAACCAGAACAGGGAACGATAGAACACCAAGAACGGCTGTTACAAGGAATGCCCAGATCGTTAATGGTAAACGAGTCATTGTCATACCTTTTGTACGTAGGTTAAATATGGTGATAATATAATTTAAGCTTCCTAATAATGACGAAACAACGAAAATTGACATAGAGATCAACCACATGGTCATACCTAATTTCGATCCCGGCATTGCCTCAGGAACTGCAGATAAAGGAGGGTAGATAGTCCAACCAACTGAGGCAGGTCCATCATCAATAAAACAAGACGCCAACATGATACAGCTTGAGACGAAGAAGAACCAATATGATAACATGTTCAAGAATCCTGACGCCATATCACGGGCACCAATTTGGTAAGGTATCAATAGATTACTGAAAGTTCCACTTAATCCACCTGTTAATACAAAAAATACCATGATAGTACCGTGTATAGTTACTAAGGCAAGGTACATGTTTGGGTCAAGGATGCCATCTTTAGCCCATTTATCTCCTAATAATGCATTAACGAAGGCGAATTTTTCGCCAGGCCAAGCTAGTTGCATACGGAATATTATAGACATGGTCATTGCAATAACCGCCATAATAACAGCCGTAATTAAAAACTGACGTGAGATCATTTTATGATCTTGGCTAAATACATACTTGGTTATAAAACTCTCTTCGTGATCATCATCATGATGAACATGATCATGATGAACTAGATGTTCCTTTTCAAGTGCAGAATTTGTTACAGAGCCCATTTTTATTTATTTAAGTTTATTAATATTAAGGTTTAACCGCTACCGCTTTAAATGCTTTTTGCTTCGCGATCCATGCATCATAATCTGCTTGACTTTCCACTATCAAATTCATTTGCATGTTGAAGTGAGAAATACCACAGATCTTGTTACATAATAGGAGATAATCAAACTCAACAGGTTCTTCTCCAAATTTTTCTCTTTGCTTATTGATACCTGCCATCATATTAATTACATATGGATCTTTTCTCATTTCCATTGTTGTTTTTATTGGCACGAATTTGAAGGTGGTGATCATCCCAGGTACGCAATTCATTTGCGCACGGAAGTGTGGCATATAAGCACTATGAATCACATCGCGCGAACGCATATAGAAAACAATTTCCTTTCCAACAGGAATGTGAAATTCATTTCTTACAATAACATCATCATTACCTAAAACATCTGCGGTATCCATACCAACGGAGTTGCTTCCTGATATTTGACGGTAATCTGTTTCGCCCAATTTGCCATCTTTACCAGCATAACGAGCCGACCAATCAAACTGTTTCGCATAAAGTTCAACAATTACTTTATCAGCTTTATCAGATACTGACATGATCTCGTTCCAGTACTTTAAACCAAAAATGATGATAAACGCAAGTGCAAAAGCAGGAATAACAGTCCACGCTAATTCTAACTTGTTGTTATGAGCTAAAAATACGGCCTTTCTATTTGCTAATCCACGATACTTGTAAGCGAACCAAAAAAGGAAGAAGTTTGTTACTATGAAAACAAATGTGATAAGATACATGTTCGCATCCCAAAGCGCATCAACCTTCAGGCCATGCTCAGAAGACGCTAAGGGTAAAGCGCGTTCGTTCCAACGGGCCGCTTGCCAGAAAAAGAATGCGAAAAACAGGATCATGAATATAACCATGATCTTTCCCATGCGATCATTATCAGAGCTTGTAACCTGCCACTCGGTAGTTTTCTTTAACCCCCTACTTAACTCGATTATTCTTAATAACTGATGTCCTGCAATTATTAACAAAACGATGGCTAATAGTACTAGTAATTTCATTGTATATAATTTAAGTTTTTAAATTTCTTTTTGTTAGTAATATCAAGTTGAATGGTGCAAACTTTCGCTTAAGTAAGGATGATTCTTCACTCTTAAAGGTGCTTTTGTTAAAGCATTCAATACTACAAAAATAAATAATCCAAGGAAGAAGAAGAATGTTCCAAATTCCATCCAACTTAAACCTGTCCATGAATGACCAACTGTTCCTGGCATCACTATCATAATAATGTCCAAATAGTGTCCTATGAAAATAATTGTTCCAACAAACATCAAGAAAAAGAAATTACGTTTACTATCGCGACTCATTAACATGATCATTGGGAATGCAAAGTTCACGAAGAATACGGTCCACATTAAAGCTTTATAACTCTCCCAACGTGTTTGGAAGTAAATAACCTCTTCAGGAATATTTGAATACCAGATCAACATGAATTGCGAGAAATATAAGTATGTCCACAAGAAAGAGATCGCGAACATCCACTTACCCATATCATGTATAGTACTTTCTGTAACATATTCCAGGTATCCTAGTTTCTTTAACCAAATAACTAATATTGTGATTGCAACCAACGCACTGATCCACATTCCTGAGAATACGTACCAACCCATCATAGTTGAAAACCAGTGTGTATCAATACTCATGATCCAATCCCAAGTAGAAGTAGAAGATGTAACAGCAAATACCACCATGAACCATGCACCAAGTTTCACATTCTTCCAGTGAAAGCTGTTATTTACATCAATCTCTAATTTATCTGCATCAATCGAATTCTTTCTTAATTTCATTGTGAACCATGTCCAACCAACCATATAAAGAATAGTACGTACCCACCAGAAAACTCCGAAATATCCAATCTTTCCGGCAATCACAGAGTCGTAATACTCGCTTGAAGGGTCGGCAATACCAGGCTGCATCCAATGATAAATATGATGCGCGTGAAAAAATTGCCCAAGGATGAATAGTAACATAAGAAAACTAAGCCCCCATGGCAAATACATAGAAACTGCTTCTATAACACGTTTAATGGTAGTTGACCAACCTGCTTCTGCAGCATACTGCAAACCCAAAAAGAAGGCTGCACCTAAAGCAAGAGCTGCAAAAAAGAATGACCCTGCAAACACGTTTGACCAAGCCCTAGTTCCTGCATGATAATGTTCTGCCTCGTTTCCTTTGTCCATCATGAACATACAAATAATGGATACTAAACCAAGACCCATTAAAATAAATGAGGCCATTTTGGCTTTAGAAGGTATTGTAAAATTCTCTGTATTCATACTATAGTTTCGTTACGTATTAAAATAATTAATGATGTCCTCCGCTCGAATGTTCTCCCGCTGTTGTTGGCGTTGCAACTGCTGCAACTTGTTTAGTACTGTCAACAGGCTCTTTTTTTCCTTGTAATTTTTGTACATAGCACACTAATTTCCAACGTTCTTCGACAGATAACTGACTTGAATGCGGACCCATAGAGTTTTTACCATAAGTGATCGAATGGAAAATTTTTCCTTCTGAAAGGTCTTTTAAAGCACCATCATATGCCGGTGGTGGTCCAGGTAATTTTAAACCTACTTTTCCATCACCTGCCCCTGAGGCTCCATGACAATGAATGCAGAATTTGCCATAAAGCACTTCGCCATCCTTTTCAAAAATATCGCGATGCGCCATATCAAGAGGGGTTTTAAGATTTAACCCTGCAGCTTCATAACCTGCGGCACTATTCTCGTATGTGTAGGGTAAATAATTACGAGCAATAGTTCCCTTTACAGGCAACATAGCACTATACAGAGTATCACCGTCAATTACGTACGTTCCATAATTCTCAACAGATGGAGAGCGATACATGTCAGGCATGAATTCCACACCCGGAGTATTTTCGTCTCTTACACCGCAAGAGCTCAAACTAGCAAATACAAGTGTAAGTGCTACACCAGCTACCGCTAATTTTATTGTTTTATAATTCATGTCCATATAAAATATTCTATTAATATTTTGGTTCAATTTGTAAAGTTCCCTTGTAATTAACTTCTTCTACTCCAGTTTCTTTAAAAATTGCTTCGGCCTTTTTAGCTTGCTCTTCTTTTAGTTCTAAATAAACCAGAAATTTATCATCAGTAGTTCTTGGATCCGGATTCTTTGCTTTTGCACCTGGAACTAACCAGCAACGCAACAAGTAAGTTAAAGCCAATCCATGAGCAGCACAAAATACAGCGGCCTCGAAAGTAATTGGTATAAAAGCAGGTACAGCCATGTAATATGCCCAAGTTGGTTTACCTCCAATATCACTTGGCCAGTCGTACACCATCATGTACCACATCATTAATGTAGCTAACGACATTCCGGTAATACCGTAAATGAATGCACAAATTGCCAGACGGGTACGCGGAACTCCAATGATTCCATCAAGACCGTGTACCGGCATTGGTGTATACACATCTTTTATACGGATACCCGCAGCTCTTAATTTTTTACATGCTTCCATCATTGGCTCTTCATCACCAAAAACTCCATGTATTATTTGTTTAGTAGTTGCCATATTTGATACTTAATCTTTAATTAATTATGCGCTGATGCATGATTAGCGTGCTTAGCTGAATCTAATTTTTGTTGTTGACCTGAAGCCTTTAATATTGTTTTCAATTCGGCCTGTGCAATTACAGGAAAGAAACGAGAGAACAATAAAAAGAATGTTCCGAACATACCGATGGTTCCAACAAAAATTCCGACATCAATAAATGAAGGAGTGTAAGTGTTCCAAGTAGATGGAAGATATGTACGACATAACGTAGGAACAATGATCACAAAGCGCTCGAACCACATACCAATGTTTACTACAATAGATAAAATAAATGTCGCTACAATTGAGGTACGTATCTTTTTGAACCAGAACAATTGTGGTGATAATACATTACAACTCATCATGATCCAATAGCTCCAAGATAACGGTCCGGTAGCACGATTTAAGAACGCATATTGTTCCCATTCTACACCAGAATACCAAGCAACAAATAACTCAGTTAGATATGCTACACCAACAATCGAGCCCGTTACAATAATAACGATGTTCATATATTCGATGTGCTTCACCCTTACATAAGCTTCTAATTTGTAGATCTTTCTCACTACTAACATCAACGTTAACACCATTGCAAAACCCGAGAATACCGCTCCCGATACAAAATAAGGTGGAAAAATTGTAGTATGCCAACCTGGGACAATTGATGTAGCAAAGTCAAAAGATACGATAGAGTGAACTGAGAATACAAGCGGAGTTGACAAACCTGCAAGCACTAAAGATACTTCTTCGAAGCGGCTCCAGTGACGAGCACTTCCACCCCAACCAAAAGAAAGTAATGAATACATTTTCTTTTGCCATGGTTTAACCACGCGATCTCTAATCATAGCGAAGTCAGGTATTAAACCAATATACCAAAACACAATAGATACTGTTGCATAGGTTGATATCGCAAATACGTCCCAAAGTAGCGGTGAGTTAAAATTAGGCCACAAACTACCAAATTGATTTGGTAATGGAAATAACATATAGTCTAACCAGGGGCGTCCAGTATGTAGGGTTACGAAAATAGCCGCACAAAGTACCGCGAAAATCGTCATCGCTTCTGCTGAACGGTTAATTGCCATACGCCATTTTTGACGGAACAATAATAGTACGGCAGAGATCAATGTACCGGCATGACCAATACCAATCCACCAAACGAAGTTGGTGATATCCCAAGCCCAATCAACACCATTATTACTTCCCCAAGATCCAATACCAACACCAATGGTGTAAGCTAAACTTCCAATTCCCCACAAAAAACAAAGGGCCATGATCGTTATAAGTGTATACCAACCTCTGGCGGCTTTACCTTCAATGGGCGCTATAATATCATCGGAAATCTGACGATAGGTCTTATTCCCTTCTATTAGCGGTTCCCTTATTTCTGATTCTGCGTGCATAGTATATTATAAAATAAGTTTAATAATTAATTAGGAGTGTTTTTCTTCTTTGTGTTCATCATGCTTTTCTTGATGGCCTTTTTGACCACCTTTATGCTCTTCTTCATTGTAGTATGTAACACGTTCGTCAACATTGCGTACTTTCAATAAATAAGACACTGTTGGTTTCACACCAACTTCTTCCAATAAATAGTAGTTCTTATCATCTGATCTCCACTTTGACACTTCTGATTTTTCATCGTTAGCATCACCAAACATGATCGCATTTGTAGGACAAGCTTGTTGACAAGCTGTTTTAATTGAACCGTCTGCTAGGGCTACTCCCGCTTTTTTTGCTTCTAGTTTACCTGCTTGCAAACGATGTTGGCACATTGAGCATTTTTCCATTACACCTCGTGAACGAACTACAACATCCGGATTCAACACCATGCGGCCTAATTCCATTTGTGCAGGATTGTTCGCGAACATTGAATTCGCATTATAGTTGAACCAATTGAAACGACGTACCTTAAATGGACAGTTATTTGCGCAATAGCGTGTACCGATACAACGGTTATACGTCATCATATTCAATCCTTCAGAACTATGACTAGTAGCTAATACTGGACAAACGGCTTCACAAGGAGCGTGATTGCAATGTTGACACATCATGGGCTGAAATGTTACCTTCGGATTTGCAGAAGGCGTTTCCATATCCAAATACATTTGGCGGGTATTCATTAAGCCGCTAACATCTTCAACAAGTTTATTTGCATCTGAACTGTAATAGCGATCGATACGTAACCAGAACATATCACGCGTAATAGTAACCTCTTCCTTACCAACAACTGCAACGTTATTCTCGGCAGTACAAGCAACAACACAAGCTGCACAACCAATACATGTACTCATATCGATCGTTAATCCCCACTTATGTCCTAGGCGTTCGTAAGAGTCCCAAAGATCGATCTCTGAAACATGTTTCTTGCCGCCACCATGAACGGGTAATTCCGCTGCAGGATTGTAATACTCTTTATCTTTTGATTTATATTCTCCGATGGATGTTTCGCGCAATAGATATTCTTCGCGACCCATAATTGTGTGCTGAATTTGAGTAGCAGCAAAACGATGCGTACCATTCTCTGCGCTGATTGAAACGTTAGGAACGATTGATTGAATTGTTCCATTTGTTATTTCTAATGCGGCAAACGCGTTAACACCAATGCCATTGGATACTTTCATTGACTCTACTGCTCTTCCGTAACCTAACGCTAAACCAATTGATCCTGGAGCTTGACCCGGTTGAGGATAAACAGGAACGGTCATCGTCACACCATTTACGGTTAATTCAACAATACTGCCATCAACATCCTGACGTAACATTTCGCCAAGTCCTTTTGCTTTAACATCAATTGGACTCATAGTAATATAATTATCCCAAGTAACTTTTGAGATAGGGTCTGGTAATTCTTGCAACCAAGGGTTATTACTTTGATTACCGCTTCCTAAACCAATTTTTTCGTAAACAAATAGTTCAAGGGCGCCGCCCTTAGTTCCACTAGCCATTGAAGCTGCTTTGTTATAATCAGGAGTAGGTAATACTTCCGTTACTGCAGCAACTTTTGGATCTGCTTTTGGTGTTTCAACTTTTGTAGTATCGGTAAGTTCAGCAACAACTGCCGCAACACCTGCCAATAAAGGCTTTCCTGTTGAGTCGTTGATCACTAATTTTTCTGTAACGTTAACGTCTTTGTGTACATATGTTTTTACAACACCGTCGTGCAATGAGTTATTCCAGAAAGAAACGAAGTCACCGAATTTGCCTTGGTTAGGAAAAATACGGTTATTCCAAACTCCTTGTAAATATGATAAATAATCTGTTTTTACACCAGACCATTTTAATAACGAATCTTGAAATTGGCGTGTGCCTTCATGACGAGGTTGAGCGAAAATTGGATTGATCGCTGGTTGTTGTAAAGAATAATGTCCACGCTTTGGATTAGCATCATTCCAAGACTCTAAATAATGATGATCAGGACAAACCACATCTGCCAACTGTGCTGTTTCATCTAACACTTGTGCAAAAGAAACTTTAGTAGCTACTTTTTTATACGCAGCAGCAAAGTTCAATGAAGCAGGAGAAGTATAAACCGGGTTACAGTTGTAGGTCATTAATACATTTACTTTTCCGGCAGCCATATCAGCAACTAGATCAGTGAATGCTTTATCATCACCTTGTTTTAAATTATAGTGTAACTCAACGTCTACCGATTTTCCGTAGTTGTCGAGCATTTTATTTATACCATTAACTAAGGTTTGAATACCTTCGTCGTTAACACCAGAAACAACTAAAGATTGCCCTTTACTTTTTACCAAATCTTCAGCGGCCTTTTTTATTGAAGCAGCAGCAGCTGGATTTCCGATCTTATCATCGCCTGATACTTTAGAGTTTCCGGTAGCACCAGCAACTTCGTTATATAAAGCCACAGTAACTTTACCTAACTCGGATGGTTTTACCCAAACTCGGTAATCAGCATTTGCACCTGTTAACGAAAGATTAGCTTCGAAATGATAATGTTTGCTCATTTCAGGGTTTTCTTTTGTTGCACGGCGATTAGTTGAATATTGTTTTGCAAACTCAATTGGGTTTAACCAGTTTCCTAAGAAATCACAAGCGATACCAACAATTGTTTTTGCTTTAGAGAAATCATAAGAAGAAACAACTGACTTACCAAATACATTTTTATTAGCGAGCGTTAATGCATTGTATGAAACTGCATCATATGTTACATGCTGCGCTGTTGGATATTTTGATTTAAACTCAGCAATAACTGCTTTTGTTGAAGGGCTTATAATAGTAGACGTTAATACACGAATAGCGCCGCCGGCAGAAACTGCAGAAGCAACCGCATCATCGGCAGCTTTCCATGTTGCATCTTTTCCTTTTACCATTGGACCTCTTAAACGAGCACCATCATATAAACTCAATACAGATGCTTGAACACGGGCACTAGTTCCACCATGGGAAACCATTGAAAGGTCATTGCCTTCGATCTTGATAGGACGTCCTTCTCTTGTTTTAACAAGAATTGAAGCGTAATCGTGACCATCGTAAAAAGTAGAAGCATAAAAGTTAGCAACACCCGGGGTAACTTCATCAGGTTTTACTACATAAGGAATTGACCTGTTCACAGGAGTTTCGCAAGCCGCTAATGCAACAGCAGCTGTTGAAAAGCCCATTACTTTTAAGAAGTCTCGACGCGAAGTTCCTTTACTTTCTGAATCATCACTGTTTAAGAACTCATCGATGGGAAGAGGTTCAGCAAACTCATTTTTTATTTGTTCCTGAAATTCTGGACTATTATGAAGTTCAGGTAGACCTTTCCAGTATTTTTTTGACATAGACATTAGTTATTTCGTTCTTAATGTATTCCTTATTAATAATGACATTTAGCACACTCTAATCCACCGATCTTATCTACGGTAAATTTAACGTCGTACTGACCTGCATATTTTTCCTTCAATGCTTTGTGTAAGCGATCGTAGTATGCGTTTCCTTCCATTGCTACTTGTGTTGTGCGGTGACAATCTATACACCACTTCATAGTCAATGGATTTTTCTGTTCTATAACAGTCATTGATTTCACATCACCATGACA
>JAGPDW010000043.1:0-17857 GCA_018057345.1 Bacteroidia bacterium
ATTAAGATGTATTCATTATTCAATATTTTTTTAAATATGCATAACCCGATTTTCAACAAAAAACTCATCTTTCAAAATTATCCTGGTAAGGGCGGTTGTTTTTATGTGGTGGTTAGTGGTGTCCCCGCCAATAAAAAACGGAAGTTTGGTTTTGTAAGGGTAAGCGGAACTATTGATAATTACCAATTGGAAAAGTATAACCTCATGCCAATGAAAGCCGGCACCCTCTTTTTACCAATTAAGGCAGCAATAAGAAAGATCATTAAGAAAAAAGAAGGCGATACTATTCATGTAACATTATACGAAGATAATACGCCTATTGAAATTCCTGAAGAGTTTACCTTGTGTTTAAAAGAGGAACCAAAGGCCTTAAAATTTTATTATACCTTAAGCGATGCCGAACAAAAACACTATTTGGATTGGATCTACTCGGCCAAAAAAGAAGAAACCAAAATTGAGCGTATTGCAACTGCAATTAATAAGCTGATTAAAGGTGAAAAGTTATATCACCAAAAATCCTAAGCCTTACACTTACAGCTTAAAACCTACCACTTACTTGCCATATACCTCCACTTATTGGGGTTCCCTCATAAATCCCCTTTAACAGCGTTACTTTGCATATTATTGCACTTATACCTACTAAATGACCCAGAATAATATTACAGAAACCCGTACTGCAAGTATTCATATTGATACGAATGATATTGTTATCATTACTATGAAAAATTGCGGAAAGGTTGATGAGTACGATGTGGTTGATTTCAATTTGGTTTTACGCCACTTAACAGGAGGCAAGCCTGTACTTAAGTTATTTGATGGGCGAGCTAACTGGAGTATGGATAGAAAAGCCAAGGAAAGAGCTAAGCTCGAGAACTCTGCTCATCATACTTTAGCAAGAGCTGTTGTTGTATCTAATTTCATAAAAGCCGCACTTTTCAAATACTTACACGAGCTTGGAAAAAAAGGATTTCCTCAGGAATTTTTTACCGATAAAGATGAAGCTTACAAATGGCTTTTAAGTTTGAAAGAAAAACCTAAGAGCTAATCCAAGAGCATTTCCACCACTCGCTTATCAATAATAAGTGTAAGGTCATCACTACTCAATTTATTTAAAAGGATCCATCTAAACGATTGCGCGCCTTCCTCTTTTTTATAGTCATGTACTTTAGAACTAAACAATTCTTTGATCGGCTTTACCGGTTTAACCTTGTAATAAATACTAATTACTTGGTTATTGGGGGCAAACGCAGAGGCTACAAAAAAATCGGTTGTATAAAAATGTGATTCAACTTCAATAGGCAAATTTAACTCCTCCATAAACTCACGTTTTACGCAATCAATAGTTCCTTCACCAAATTCTAATCCTCCTCCCGGAAATTTAGTGATATGATTCCCCTTAATATATTCGTCGCTTACAAGAACTTTACTGTCTTGTATCAATATTCCGTACACTCGAACGTTAAAACGATTCATAAAGGCAATATAGGAAAAATTATTGTTGGTTGAAGTACGATTTACGAAGTTAGAAGTACGAATCTGTGCGCATACCCAGATTCGTACTTCGTCATTCCAAGTTCGTACTTAGCCATTCGTACCTCGTCATTCAAACTTCTTAGTTCCTCTGGTCATCTCCCTCTTCCCTGTTGCTTCAGGTATTTCTTCCACTTCAAAACCTGCTGCTTTAAGGTCGCGTTTAAACTGACTTTGCGTGCAAGATGTTACCAACACCCCTCCGGGATTTAACGCTTTATACATTTCTTTAAAAACTTCAAGCGTCCACATATAAGGCACCTGACGAGGAGAAAATGCATCAAAATAAATTACGTCGTAATTCTGTCTCAAAGCCGTATCCTTTAAAGAAGCAAGCGATTTAATGAGCGTAAATTTTTCATGAAGTTTTATGGCAGTATCGTACTGAACATTATTAATGTGTTTAATAAGATCAATATACTTTGCATCAAAAAAAGCGGCGTAATTTAGTTCGTCCAAAATTTCACGAGGACATTCGTACTTATCTACGCCTGAATAGATCACTTCCACATTATTGTCAACCGCATAAATGCCGGTGAGTATGGCATTTAATCCTGTGCCATAACCGATCTCCAAAACTTTAATAGTTTCCAGGCCTTGCATGTGTTTATACACCAAACCGTTCTCAATAAAAATATATTTGTTCTCGGTTACTGCGCCATACCAAGAGTGATACGCAGCATCAAACACTTTGCTGAACACACTTTTTGAACCGTCCTTGGTATTTACGATCTCGAATTCCATTTATTCTTTAGGCTTAGTTTTACGGTAAATTAAGAATAATAAAACGGGTAATAAAAATATATCTGCCAACACCGCCACAATAATTGTTATGCATATCAAAAATCCAAAATAGTAGGTACTTTGAAAATTACTGGTCATTAAACTCATAAAACCTCCCAATAAAATAAAGGTAGTTAAAATAATAGGCTTTCCCGTTTCAAAATACGTTCGTTTAAACGCGTACATTAAACTTTTGCCATATCCCAACTCAATTTTTAATCGTGAAATAAAATGGATGGTATCATCGGTAGCAATCCCAAAGGCAATGCTAAATACTAATGAAGTTGCGGCTTTTAATTCTATTCCCATATAACCCATCAGTCCGGCAATAATAACTAAGGGAATTAAATTTGGTAACACAAACACCAACACCATTCGCCAACTGCGATGCAGGAAAAAAGTAAGAAAAGCAATAATGATCACCGAAAAAGCAAAGCCTTGGGTCATATTACTTACCATGTATTCATTATTTCTATCCATTAAATGTGCGGCACCTGTTATATTAAATTCGAGCAGGTTCTTATTTATATTTTTATCAATGAATTCATACAAATGTTTATTGTGTTCTGCGATCAAACTACTGCCCATGTCGCGCGTTTTGGCGCTTATTTTGGTTTGATCGCCATTAGCATTTATCAACTGTTTTAGGTCCCGGTTCTTCTTATTATCGATGATCGCCTCCCTAATAGCCAGGTAATCTGTATCATTTGGCATAGAATAATCATCGCCCATGCTACGATGAATACTTTTTACGATTTGCGGTAATGATAAAATAAATCCAGCGCCGTATTCTTTTTTAATGAACTCATCCACTTTATTTATTTCCAACAGCACATCTCGATCCCAAACTTTTTTGGTTTTATCTTTTAGGGTGATCTGCACTTCAAAAGGTCTAACACCGCTATAATTCTCATCAAAGAAATTAAAATCGCGCTTTATCTTTATTTTATCGCTCAGGTCTTCCAATAAAATATTATTCACCTTGATTTTAAACATCCCTATTACCGAAAGCACCATAACTACAGCCGTAATTACCAAAATTGTTTTTTGATTTCTAAAGATCCAAAACAAACCGCTGCGCATCACATTGGTTGTTTTATTGTTTGTTCCATGAACGGTTACCAGTTTTTTTGGCGTGAAGAAATAAAGTAATGCCGGTAAAAATGTATAACTCAAAATAAAAGCTATCACAACACCAATAGATGTATAAATACCAAAATCTTTAATAGGAGTTATGCTTGAAAAGAGTAAAGACAAAAATCCTACAACGGTTGTTATGAGGGTAAGAAATGTTGGAAAACCTACTTCTTTTAAAATGAGCGGATAGATCTGCGCTTTTGGAGTTCCCTTTGCAACCTCTTCAAAATATTTGGTAAAAAAATGTACCACATCGCTCATGCCTGCCACAAACATCATAGTTGGCAACATCACTGTCATAATATCAATGGATTTACCGGTAAATTTCATGATGCCAAGCGTCCATAAAATAGAAACGAGGACGATCACCACAGGTACCACCACACCATACAAACTTCTAAAAGAGAACCATAGAAAGATGATGATAACCACAAATGAGAGCAAAAGAAATACAACAAATTCTTTTTGCAAATTCTCGAGGTACACCTTTTGCCCAAAAACCCTTCCTACAAAATGCACCTCATCAAAACCATATCTGTAAATGGCCTTCTCAATAGTTATGGCCAGAGTATCGCTTTTGTTTTTACTCAAAAGATTCTTTGTTTTTGCAAAAATACTTAACGACTTTGCATTTGTCGGAAAAAAAGATCCGACCAAATGTGGCGTGCTGTATATCTCAATACTATCCTCTTTGTACAATTCCGGATTCTCAAAATGCATCACGCGCTTTTGAATTGGTATCAATCCGCCCCAGGCTATACTTTTTAAATTGGTAGGAGAATTTACGCGTTCAATGTTTTTTATGTCGGCAAGCTCTTGTGTAAATTTATCAACCTTTTGTAAAAAATCTTTCTGAAAGATGCCTTTCTTGTTCTCAAAACAGATCAACACAAATTCATTATCAAAACCAAAGGTCTTTCGATAATTATTATACAATTCTAATTCTTTGTCCTCATTAGGAAAAAAAGCCTCAAAATCATAATCAAACTTGATGTCTTTTAAATTAACAAAACAAACCAGTGAGAATAGTATAACTACGGCAATTACAGAACTATAATATATGCGAACACGATTGATACGTCAAAATTAAGACTAAAACAGATAATAAAGTGGAAAAACAAGAACTTATTTCCCTTGTAATTCCTTTCAATTCAGGTAATTATCTAGCGGTTAATAATTTGCACTTTTACTTGTAGTTTATAGCAATTACAGGTAAATTTGATACTCTTTTAAAATTACAAAATTACATCCAATATGCCTAAAGGAATTTATAAAGTACCCGTTCCACATAACGAACCGGTAAAACAGTACGCAGCAGGAAGTCCTGAAAGAAAAGAATTACAAACTATGCTAAAAGAATTGCGTAGCAAAGAAATTGATATCCCAATGTATATTGGCGGTAAAGAAGTGCAAAGCGGAAATAAAGTTCGCATTGCTCCACCGCACGATCATAAACATACGTTAGGACATTTTCATAAAAGTGATAAAACGCACGTTACTCAAGCTATAGATGCTGCATTGGCCGCCAAATCAAAATGGCAAGCATTAAGTTGGGAACACCGTGCCAGTATATTTTTAAAAGCTGCCGAATTAATTGCAGGTCCTTACCGTGCAAAATTAAATGCAGCAACTATGCTTGGCCAAAGTAAAAATGCTTACCAAGCCGAAATTGATAGCGCATGTGAGATCATTGATTTTTTAAGATTCAATGTGGCGTACATGACAGAAATTTATGCCGATCAACCTATTTCATCTCCGGGTGTTTGGAATCGATTAGAATGGCGACCACTAGAAGGATTTGTTTACGCCTTAACACCATTTAATTTTACTGCTATTGCAGGAAATTTGCCAACGTCGTGTGCGTTAATGGGAAATGTGGTGGTTTGGAAACCAAGTAATACACAAGTATACAGTGCGAACGTATTAATGGAAATTTTCAAAAAAGCAGGTGTGCCTGATGGTGTGATCAATTTAATTTACCCTAGTGGTCCAGAAGCAGCAGATGTAATTTTTAATCATCGCGATTTTGCAGGAATACATTTTACCGGAAGTACAGAAGTATTTCAAGGTATTTGGCAAACTATTGGAAATAATATTCACAAATACCGTTCGTATCCACGCATTGTTGGCGAAACAGGTGGAAAAGATTTTATCATGGCGCACAAAAGTGCAGATGTTAATGCATTATCAGTTGCATTATCTCGTGGGGCTTTTGAATACCAAGGACAAAAATGTTCAGCAGCTTCGCGTGCGTATGTACCTTCTAATATTTGGGAGCAAACAAAAAAATTGGTTTTGGCTGACCTGAAGAGTATGAAGATGGGGCCAACAGAAGATTTTACAAATTTCATTAACGCGGTAATTGACGAAAAGAGTTTTGATAAATTGGCAAAGTATATTGATGCTGCCAAAAAAGATCCTAATGTAGAAATAATTGCCGGTGGAAATTACGATAAGAGCAAAGGTTATTTTATTGAGCCAACCATTATTGTGGCTAAAGATCCTAAGTACGTAACCATGTGCGAAGAATTATTTGGTCCGGTTTTAACTTTACACGTTTACGATGGCGACAAATTTGAAGAGGCTTTAGAATTAGTTGATTCCACTTCTATTTATGCTTTAACAGGAGCTATTATTGCGCAAGACCGTTACGCGATTGAATTGGCTACTAAAAAATTAAGCAACGCTGCTGGTAACTTTTACATTAACGATAAGTGTACAGGAGCTGTAGTTGGCCAACAACCTTTTGGTGGCGCACGTGGCAGCGGAACAAATGATAAAGCAGGTGCAAAAATTAATTTATTGCGTTGGGTTAGTCCGCGTACTATAAAAGAAACCTTGGTACCGCCAACAGATTACAAGTATCCGTTTTTGCAGGCTGATTAATTTGATGTTTAAAAACTTCATATTAACCATTGTTTTCTTTTATTCTTCATTTAGTAATTTAAGTGCTCAAAACTATCTTGACACTATTTCCGCTAAAATTAAAGGGTCTTCGAACGACAGCGTTAAGATCGAAGTCTATTTCAAATATAGTTTAAGAACCACTGACTTAAATCAAAATCAATGCGATTCAATTTTCAATTTAATTGAAGAAATTCGAGTCTCTACAAAAAACAAATATTACGCAGCATATGCGCTAATTAAACAAGGCCATTATTATAATTTAAAAAACAATAATTCAGAAGCTATTACCAAATATTTTGAGGGTCTTAAACTCTCCGAAAAACTAACCTATAACTCAGGTCTAATAATTGCTCATAATCGCCTTGGCTACTTTTACCTCAGCCAAGATGGTAAAGTAATAATTGCTAGGTCACATTTTTTTAGTGCTCTAAAATTTCTTGATAAATCAGATAATGAAGATATAAGATCAGATTGTTATTCCAGCTTGGGGACTGTGTATAAAGAATTAGAGAACGCCGATTCATCTTTATATTTTCATGAACTTGCGCTTAAAATTAGAAAAAAATTAAATAAGCCAAATTTGATGGCCATTAGCTATAATAACATAGGCCTAACCTATAAAATGATGAAAAATTACGATAAAGCATATGAGTTTCTGCTAATGGCGATGGAAATAAGAAAAAAGAATAAAAAAGAAAAAGGATACTCTGGCGTACTAATTAACATCGGCAGGATACTTGTACTCAAAAAGGATTTTAAACAGGCCCTCAATTTTTTAGATTCCGGGATCTTTTACTCACAGAAATATCACTTTCCAGACTTCATGCTTAAAGGTATGAAAGAGCGTGCTGAATTATTAATGAAACTAAATCAATATGAAAACTCATGCAAGGCCTGGGTTATTTATGAAAATAAATGGGATTCGATAAATAGTGAGGATAATAAAAAAATAATTTCTGAAATGCAGAGTAAGTATGAAAGCGATACTAAAGACCAGAATATTAAATTACAACAAGAACAACTTCATGCACAAGAAGCGGAAAACTCCCTGCAAAAGATCATTTTGTTAGCCTCTTCCATTGCCTTATTAATGGCATTAATTGCAGTTTTCTTTGTATACCGAAGTTATCGTCAAAATAAAAAGAACGCTCATGAGTTATCAATAAAAAATCTCTTGATTGAAGAAAAAAGTAAGGAGATCACTGATAGTATTAATTATGCAAGACTCATTCAACAAAGTTTATTAGCATCCAAATCAATGCTAGATAATAATTTGCAAAATTATTTTATTTTTTACAAACCAAAAGACATTGTGAGTGGCGACTTTTACTGGGCAGCTGAATCACAAAAAGGGTTTTTAATTGCCTGCGTTGATTGCACAGGACATGGCGTTCCTGGAGCCTTTATGAGTTTAATTGGAAAGGAAAATCTGGACAAAGCTGTTGCAAAAACAAATAATCCCGGCGAAATATTGAGTGAATTGAACAGAGGCGTAAAACGTTCTCTTAATCAAAATGAAACAATAGGAAATAAAGATGGCATGGATGCCGCAATTATAAGACTCGAAAAAACAAAAGAAGATAAAACCAAGCTTAGTTATTCTGGAGCAAACAGGCCATTATACATTTTGAGAAAAGAAAGTAAAGATCTAATCGAAATAAAAGCTACAAAGCAAGCAATTGGTGGTTTTACAAACAACGATCAATTATTTGAAGAGCATGAGGTAACATTACAAAGTGGTGATAGCATTTTTATTTCAACAGATGGGTATGCCGATCAATTTGGGAGCACCAACAATAAAAAGCTCACCACAAAACGATTTAAAGATCTTTTGATTTCTATACATTCAAAAAACGCTATTGATCAAAAGCAAACGCTTGAAGATTTTTTCAAATCATGGAAAGGAAATCTTGAGCAATTGGATGATCTGTTGGTGATTGGGATAAATGTTTAGTATTTTAAGAGGCAGAAACCGCAAAGGCACCTTTGGCGCACGCAAAGCAGGCGCAAAATTCGCAAAGGATCAACTACCTGCAAAAAAATTAAGAAGGCAAAGAAGCTACGCATTCGCAAAGCGCGAGCCGCATTATCGACTTCCTTCGCGCGACCGAAGGTCGGCGTTTACAGTGAGCTTGTCGAACTGCCTTCTTTAAGTAATGGTGATAAAACTTAGCGTTCTTTGCGCCTTCTTTGCGTCAATGCGAAGCATCTTTGCGGTTTCTGCCTCTAAAGATCCGCTACCTTCAACTCTTCTTTTCTTCTCACACCCTTTTCCGTTTGTTCTAAAGAAATTAATTCAACGGAGTTATCGTGTTCAAAAAATAGCAGCCAATTATTTTTTGCGGCTTCAGATAATAAATGAGTTTTCTCTTTTAAAGTGTATAGCGGTCGCACATCATAAGCCATAATATAGGGCAAGGGTAAGTGCGCCACGCTTGGAATAAGATCGGCCATGTATAAAATGGTTTGTCCGTTGTAATTTATTTTTGGGAGCATCATGGCTTCGGTATGTCCGTTCACCTCAACAAAACTCATGGCATCAATTATTTTACTACTCTCGGTAATAAAATTCAACTGTCCGCTTTCTTGGATCGGTAAAATATTTTCTTTTAAAAAACTGGCTTTCTCTCTTGCGTTTGGATTTACAGCCCAATTCCAATGTTTTTCGTTCACGTAATACTTTGCATTTTTAAATGCGGGAACTAACTTAGTTTTATCATCGCTCCATTTGATACTTCCACCGCAATGATCAAAATGCAAATGCGTTAACACAACATCGGTTACATCATCAAAACTAAAACCATGCTTTGCTAACGACCTTTGCAAGGTATCATCACCATTCAAAAAATAATAACCAAAAAATTTCGCGTCTTGCTTATCCCCCATTCCATTATCTACCAATATCAATCGCTTGCCGTCTTCAATTAATAAACAACGTGTGGCCCAATTGCACATATTATATTCATCGGCCGGATTTAATTTATTCCAAATACTTTTTGGCACTACGCCAAACATGGCGCCACCATCTAATTTAAAATAACCTGCGTTTACACTGTATAGTTTCATGATTCCAAAATTATAATTCTTTCAAGATTTCCCTAATTATTTCTTGATAATAGTAAGCCTTTATGCCACCGATTTCACTGATTCTCACAGATTTTTTTTCACAGATTAAATATTGAAAAAATAAATCTGCGGTTCCTAATCTGTGTGAATCTGCGTGATCTGTGGCATTGGAACTACCTGTATCAAAAAAAAAGCTGCTCAACTTGAACAGCTTTTAAATACTATCTGATTTGCCTTACGCAACTTTTTCTCCTTTTAAAACCTTAGCCATTGTTTTACCAATCTCGGCAGGACTTTCGCAAACGGTGATTCCGTTCTCACGTAAAATTGCCATTTTAGCTTGGGCTGTATCATCTTTACCACCAACAATTGCTCCTGCATGTCCCATCGTTCTTCCTTTTGGTGCTGTTTGTCCGGCAATAAAACCAACAACCGGTTTTTTATTTCCGTTTGCTCTTACCCAACGTGCTGCCTCTGCTTCGTAATTTCCACCAATTTCACCGATCATAACGATCGCTTCTGTATCAGGATCATTCATCAACATTTCAACTGCATCTTTTGTAGAAGTTCCAATGATAGGATCTCCACCAATTCCAATTGCGGTACTTACACCTAATCCTGCTTTCGCAATTTGATCGGCTGCTTCATATGTTAAGGTTCCGCTTTTTGAAACGATACCAATTTTTCCTTTTTTGAAAACAAAGCCCGGCATGATGCCAACTTTTGCTTCGCCCGCGCTAATAACACCAGGACAATTTGGGCCAACCAAGCGACATCCTTTTGTTTTGATGTACTCTTTAGCGTAGATCATATCCTTTACTGGAATTCCTTCGGTAATACAAACAATTACTTTAATTCCTGCATCCGCAGCTTCCATGATAGCGTCTGCAGCAAAGGCCGCCGGCACAAAAATGATAGAAACATCAGCTCCTGCAACTTTTACAGCTTCAGCAACCGTATTAAAAACAGGTTTATCTAAGTGTTTTGTACCACCTTTACCAGGGGTAACACCACCAACCACATTTGTACCATATTCTATCATAGCGGTAGCATGAAAAGTGCCTTCACCGCCTGTAAAACCTTGTACAATTACCTTTGAATTTTTATTTACTAATACTGCCATAGAGTTCTGTTTTAGAGTTCACGAATATACCTATTTTTTCGATACCAAAAGCCGATATATTTTAGGTCAATCTGCTTGTTCTTTTTCGCTTACACTTCTTCAAAAAATCCTTCCGTAGACCTTGCTACGCAAGGATCTTTTTTCATCGTTTAAGCAAAAAATAACTTCGCAACTTTGAACTAAAATATATCTGCATTTGGTATAAAAATCTACTATAAAACCATACACAAAACAAGGCCAAAATCACAGATCTTGGCCCCATTCTTATACTTATTACTTTATTCTTATGCTTAGTTATTGTCTCCGCCAAAATAGCTTTCTTCAATAATGTCGGCGTTATAAGCCACATCATAAAGTGCCTCATTTAAAATGGCTTCACTTGTATGCTCAACCGGCTGAACGGCCTGCACAATAACACTCTCGCAATCGGTCCCATCCTTACGCTTATCGGTAGTAATTGTTACCGAGGCATAAGTTCCGTAACCACCCTCTTTTAGGAGCTTATAATGGTTCAAATTAGCGTTGTACTCTCCACAACGGCTATTCATATAAACCACATCTTTTCCAAAATGACGTCCGGCAATGATCCATACCCAAACAAATTGGTAACGGAAACTTCCATCCTTCATTTTTATGGCTACATCCACGCGAAATACGCCTGGATTAACTTCATCACACTTGTATTTCCAACGGGTGGCAATATTTGATATCGCTGTTTTTAGGTCGAATGTTGCATTCATTTTTCAAAAATTTTACATAAATATAATGGATTTTAGCTACTAACAAGAGGCTTTTAATTAAAATAATTATTAAGGTAATATTAACGGCTTTTTTCCTTATCTTTAATGCTTATCAAGCAAGCCATGGACTACAATACACAGCTGGAGAAGCTCATCATTCCCGAGTACGGCAGAAACATTCAAAATATGATCGATCACTGTATCTCTATCAAGGACAGGGACGAACGCAATATTTGTGCCAGGGCCATTATTCAGGTTATGGGTCAGTTAAATCCTTATTTGAGGGATATTGCCGATTTTAACCATAAATTATGGGATCATTTATTCATCATTTCTAATTTTAAAATTGATGTGGATAGCCCCTATCCAAAACCAACGCCAGAGACATTTATTACCAAGCCTAAAGTGCTTAAATACCCCGGAGGAAAGATCCGCTATAAGCACTATGGCAAAACCATAGAAGAGATCATTAAAAAGGCCAAAGTTTTACCTGAAGGTCCCGAAAGAGCAGAATTAACCAGGCAAATTGCCAATCATCTTAAAAAATCATACCTCAACTGGAATAAAGATTCAATTACGGATGATGTTGTTTTTAAAAACCTTGGTGAATTATCAGAAGGTGCTTTAAAAATGGATCCTAATACCGTATTAAGTTCTCATCAGGAATTAAGAGGTCCGGTTAAAAAACATTTTCACGGACACAGTGGCCACAAGAACAACAAACACAAAGGTGGCGGACATCATAAACACAAAAGAAAATACTAGCAGTATATGGCACTATTCGAAGTTCACGGAGGTAATAAGTTAAAAGGAAATATTATCCCACAGGGCGCTAAGAACGAAGCACTACAAATTTTATGCGCTGTGTTGCTTACGAAAGAAAAAGTTGTGATAAGCAATGTTCCCAACATTGTTGACATCAATAAATTGATCGATCTTTTAAGAGACCTTGGTGTGAAAATTGAAAGCACCGGTCATGAAGAATTTACGTTTCAAGCCGATAATGTAAATGTAGATTATTTGGTTTCTCCCGAATTTAAAAAGAAAGGCGGCGGATTACGTGGAAGCATGATGATCGTTGGTCCCATGTTAACACGCTTTGGAAAAGCCTATATGCCAAAACCGGGCGGCGATAAAATTGGAAGAAGAAGAGTGGACACACACTTCATGGGCTTTGAAGCTTTAGGTGCAAAATTCAATTACGATAATGAGAACGAAATATTTCGCGTAGAAGGAAAAGATCTGCGTGGTGCTTACATGTTATTGGATGAAGCTTCGGTAACAGGAACGGCAAATATTGTAATGGCCGCTAGTATGGCCGAAGGAATTACAACCATTTACAACGCTGCGTGTGAACCATACTTGCAACAACTTTGCAAAATGCTGAATCGCATGGGCGCAAAAATAAGTGGTATTGGTTCGAACTTACTTACTATTGAAGGCGTAAAAGAATTAAAAGGAACTACACACCGTTTGTTACCCGATATGATCGAGATAGGATCATTTATTGGAATGGCGGCATTAACGCAATCAGAAATTACTATTAAGGATGTTAGCTACGATAATCTTGGCATCATCCCAACTATATTTGGAAGATTAGGAATTCAAATGGAACGCCGTGGCGATGATATTTTTATTCCGGAACAAGAACATTACGAATTAGAAAGTTTTATTGATGGCTCAATTATGACCATCAGCGATGCTATTTGGCCGGGCTTTACTCCCGACCTAATTAGTATTGCCTTAGTAACAGCAATTCAAGCGCGTGGCAATGTACTCATACATCAAAAAATGTTCGAGAGCCGTTTATTCTTTGTAGATAAACTCATTGACATGGGCGCAAAAATTATTTTGTGCGATCCTCATCGCGCAACCGTAATGGGCTTAGACAGAAAAGTTCAATTACGCGGAATTCAAATGGCGAGTCCTGATATTCGCGCCGGTGTTGCATTATTAATTGCAGCCATGAGCGCCAAGGGAAAGAGTACCATTTTCAACATTAATCAAATTGACCGCGGTTACCAAAATATTGATACGCGACTGAATGCTATAGGCGCGCAAATTATTCGAAAACAGGCTTGAGAAGTGTAAGCATCATACTGATTTTATTTTGCTTTACACTTTTAAATTGTAAAAGTGCTAAAGAAGATATAACAGTTACTGCAAGCACTACCGAACCGCAAGTACCCATTGGATTGAACTTAGGAAATAAAGCACCTGAGATCACAGGCAAGGATGCAAAAGATTCTGTTATCACTTTATCTGGTTTAAAAGGTAAAATGGTATTGATAGATTTTTGGGCAAGCTGGTGTGGTCCGTGCCGAAAAGAGAACCCAAATATTGTGAAGACATACATGAGTTATAAAAATAAAAAATTTAAAAAAGGCGGCGCAGGGTTTACTGTGCTTGGTGTTTCATTGGATTATAGAAAAGACCTGTGGGAAGCCGCCATAAAAAAAGATAGTTTGCTTTGGAATACACATGTGTGCGACTTGAAAGGATGGAGTAGCGATCCTGCAATTAGCTATAAGATCTTAAGCATTCCTAGTAATTACTTAGTGAATGGCGAAGGAATTATTGTAGCCATGAATTTAACGGGCGAAAGTTTGAGAAACACTTTACAAAAATACGTGATCAATTGAAAAGAGGAAGCATCATATTGTTGATCTTATTTTGCTTTGTGCTTATAGCGCAAGAGCCCACTATTAAAATTGGTGATAGGGCCCAGTCGTTTGTATTGAACATGCCAAAAAATTCGATGCAAGGTTTTACAATGCCTTATATGGGACGAATTGTTCTATTACATTTTTATAGTACAAGCGTAGAAAAGTCGATGTTCTATAACAAACCGTTTGATCGCCTGGCCAAACGTTATAAAAATGCCATGTACAAAGGTGCCGAAGGATTTGTAGTTTTAGAAATTGCTGTGCAAAGTGATAAAACGGCATGGAATGAAGCTGTAACAAAAGACAGCTTAGTGAATGTTACAAACGGTATTGCCGTGCGCGGTTATAACGATGAATTATGCAAAAAATACGGCATCACAAGTTTACCAACCGATATTATTGTTGATGAAAAAGGTGTTGTAATAGCCATCAATCCAAAGATCACCATCATTGAAGAGATCTTAGACGATAAAAAGAATTTTCAGCCTGTAAAAAGTGATGTGGTAGGAAAAATTGCTTACTCTTCGAATAGTAACGATGTATTTAAATTCGCTAAATTATATTTGTTCAACGCTTACGGAGATTCCATTGAAAGAGGAATGACCGATGGCGAAGGGAAATTTTTATTTAGTGAGATAAAATTAAATCAGGATTTTATTTTGAAGATGGATAACGGTGCAAACATCATGTCGTCTGATCCCTTAGCCATTTTTAATGAAAAAGGAGAGCGTATCGTTGAATCAAAAAATTCGGATAATGGATTTGTATTTTATGTTCCATCAAAAGCCAATATAAAAATATTAGATCCAAGTGAGGATGCTCCATTGGAAGGAAAGATCGATCAAATTGACGTGAACAAACATTTACTGTTTAAAAATGCAGGGGCCGAACTCACTCCAAAAGATGAATTTGAATTAAAAGGTATTATTGAGATGCTTAAAAAGAATGATGGTTTATTTGTGGATGTTACTGGCCATGCCAGCACAAAATTGGATGCAAAAACTGCATTGGCTCTCTCACAAAAACATGCTAACGCCGTAAAAGCTTTTCTACTTAAAAAAGGTATTCCTTTAAGCCATATCATTGTGGCAGCTAAAGGTAATTCGCAACCCTTATTCCAATGTAAAAACCCTCAAGGCTGCCCAGATGAGCAGCATATGAAAAATCAGAGGGTTGAATTTAAGGTGTATAAAGACTGACAATTTAGCCTAAAAGCCTCTCTGGCAGCATTATTGTTATTACCTTACAAACATGATAGAACATTTAAAGACATCATAGACGAGGCTTGTTCATTTTACAAAACCGTAGTTTACCCTTGTAAATGAGGATTTTGAAAAATGAACGTAACGAAGTCTATGAGGTTTTTAGATGTTCTAATAAAGACTGTACCATGGAGAATAATGATAATTTAGACAATAACCCCGAGGTTAATGATGATTCGGGATTGGATCAAACTGACAATTTGAACCAAAACGAGGAAAAAACTGACGAAAATTCAGCTAAAACAGAGGAAAAGCAGGGGGAAGATACTGCCTCTAAATTAGCAGACTTAAATGATAAATATTTGAGGCTGTATTCGGAGTTTGACAACTTTAGAAAGCGTACCCACAAGGAAAAGGTAGATTATCTTAAAACCGCTAATGAAGAAGTTTTAAAGGCCATTTTACCTGTGATAGACGACTTTGAAAGGGCCATAAAAGCCAACGAAAATGTTACCGATGTAAAGGCTATAAAAGACGGCGTGCATTTGATATATAACAAATTAAAAAATACAACACAACAAAAAGGATTAACCTCTTTTGATTGCAAAGGCGAAGTGTTTGATGCGGACCTTATGGAAGCAATCACGCATATTCCAGCTCCAAGCGATGAGTTAAAAGGAAAAGTAGTGGATGAACTTGAAAAAGGATACAAACTGGGAGATAAAGTAATTCGTTTTGCAAAAGTAGTAGTAGGAAGTTAAGAAAATGGGAAAAAGAGATTTTTACGAAATATTAGGTATTGCAAAAAATGCGAGCGAGGATGAGATAAAAAAAGCTTATCGGAAGCTTGCTATTAAATATCATCCCGATAAAAATCCGAATGATAAAAGTGCTGAAGAAAAATTTAAAGAAGCGGCAGAAGCATACGAAGTTTTAAGTACCAAAGAAAAACGTCAGCGTTACGATCAGTATGGGCATGCAGGAGTTGGTGGCGCTGCAAGTGGCGGCGGTGGCGGTTTTGGCGGCGGTGGCATGAACATGGATGATATTTTCAGTCAGTTCGGTGATATTTTTGGAGGATCATTTGGTGGCTTTGGTGGCGGAGGATCGCGCGGTGGAAGAAGAGTAAATCGCGGAAGTAATTTGCGCGTAAAGGTAAAAATGAATCTTACCGAAATTGCAAATGGCGTTGAGAAAAAAATCAAAGTAAATAAACAAGTTGCATGTAATACATGTAGTGGTAGCGGTGCAAAAGGAACTGCTTACGATACCTGCCGCATGTGTAATGGTTCTGGTGTAGTTACAAAAGTTCAACAAACCATGTTGGGCGCCATGCAAACACAAACCACGTGTAATTCTTGCCACGGTGAAGGAAAATTAATAAAAGACAAATGTAATACCTGCCATGGCGAAGGCGTTGTAAGAGGCGAAGAAACCATTTCATTGAATATTCCTGCCGGTGTTGCCGAAGGAATGCAATTAAATGTAAGTGGAAAAGGAAATGCAGCAGTGCGTGGCGGAATTAACGGCGACCTTATTGTTTTAATTGAAGAAGAAGAACATCCGGAATTAAAACGCGAAGGCCAACATTTAGTTTATAATTTACATGTAAGCATGCCTGATGCTATTTTAGGAACATCGGTTGATATTCCCTTAGTAGAAGGTAAAGCCAAAATAAAAATTGATCCCGGAACTCAAAGCGGAAAAGTGTTGCGCTTAAAAGGAAAAGGATTGCCCGATGTAAATTCGTATTACAAAGGCGACCTCATGGTAGAGATCAGTGTGTACACACCTTCTACCCTATCATCTGATGAAAAAAAGATGATCGAGCAATTACGCGACTCCAAAAATTTCAAACCAAATCCTGCAAAAAATCAAAAGAGTTTCTTTGAGCGCATGAAGGATTATTTTGAGTAGTTAGTCCCATCCCCCTCTTGAGGGGGTGGCACGGCGCAAGCCATGACGGAGGAGGAAAATTAAAATCCATTTACTAACCGCTTAATTTTTTACCGCAAAGGCGCTAAGACACAAAGTTTTTTTTCAAAATCCCAACTGTGTTTAATTAAGCAGGCAAAGCGCCTCCGGCGTGCGCAAAGAGCGTTACTGCCTAAGCGAAATGCGTTCGGCCTCGTGGGTCCCATCCTCCTCAACGAGGGGGTGGCATTTGCGGAGCAAATGACGGGGGAGGGAAATTTTTCCAAACACTTTTCGAAGCACAATTTTCCTTTGAATACAAATCTTCATCCGAAGACGCGTGCGCGAGCCAGGCGCTTCGCGCTAAGAGCGTTGCCCGTGCGGAGAATCGAAGCGCCTTGATTTTTTGGTTACTTTTTTATCAAGAAAAAAGTAACGAAGAATTTGTTTTTGGTTCTTTTTTAAAAGAACGCCTCCTGTGACCCCACCCCCTCCGTGAGGGGGGATTACTGAAAAAGATCAAAAATAAGTCTCCACCGCAAATTTAAACTGCGAAATAAATATTTGCTTAACCGCACTCAAATTATTTTGCTCGTAAAAAATAAGCATTGCTTTTTTGTAATCCAGTGAATCAACTGTTCTAAATGAAAGCGGACAATATTTATGATTCATCAAAATAGCATTACTAATTATTCTCGCGGTGCGCTTATTGCCATCGCCAAAAGGTTGAATGTATGAGATGAGCACCAACACTAATAAGGCCTTTTCGAAAACATTTTTTTTGAGGTT
>JAGPDW010000201.1:0-5079 GCA_018057345.1 Bacteroidia bacterium
ATATTTAACTATATTTGACCCCTAAAAGTAATAAAGGTTTAACGCAACATGAAATTTAATATAGGAAAACTCGGCAACAGTCGTTTGGTTGAGAATTTCCACATCTTTTTTTGGTTGATCAAGGATATTAGTTGGGCTTTAGAGCTTAAAGCTCTAGGTGTTTCTATGGTTATACCTACCGTTGGGGTAACTTTTTTAATGATGTACAGAACCCGCAAAACACCCGATTTTTTCGTGAATTTATCAGTGCTTTTTTGGATCAGTGCCAATAGTTTTTGGATGTGCGTTGAGTTCTTTGGTCATGCTGAGTTCAAAAACTACGCTGTAATACCTTTCAGTCTTGGGTTTATTGCTTTTTTTGTCTATCTGTACAAGATAAACAAGGCCGATACTAACATTCAGTAGTTAAATACTGTTCATCTCTTTCTTTGTTTTCTAATTGCCTTTCAGGTAAATTTATGTTCTAACTTTTTTTAGACCTATTAATGAAGAAAGCGTATGTATTTCCCGGGCAAGGATCCCAATTTCCCGGAATGGGAAAAGACCTTTACGAAAGTTCGGCCTTAGCAAAACAATTATTTGAAAAAGCCAATGATATTTTAGGCTTTAGAATATCGGATGTGATGTTTAACGGAACTGAAGAAGAGCTCAAGCAAACTAAGATCACTCAACCTGCTATTTTTTTACACTCGGTTATTTTATTTAAAACAAAAGAGAACGAATCGAAACCTGATATGGTGGCGGGACATTCTTTAGGCGAATTTTCGGCACTGGCTGCCAATAAAGCTTTAAGTTTTGAAGATGCTTTGCGCTTGGTCTCTAAACGTGCACTCGCTATGCAAAAAGCTTGCGAAATGAATCCAAGCACAATGGCTGCTATTTTAAATTTAGATGATAAGATCGTAGAAGATATTTGCAAAGAAATTTCCGCTTCAGGACACGTGGTTGTAGCTGCAAATTATAATTGCCCGGGGCAATTGGTTATTTCGGGAAGTATTGAAGGAATAAATATTGCTTGCGAAAAATTAAAAGCAGCTGGTGCTAAACGCGCTTTGGTTTTACCAGTTGGAGGTGCATTTCATTCTCCATTAATGGAACCCGCAAGAGTAGAATTGGAAGCTGCCATCAACTCAACAAATTTTAGCGCACCAACTTGTCCGGTTTACCAAAATGTAACGGCTAACGCGGTGAGCGATCCAACTGCGATAAAGAAAAATTTGATCATGCAGTTAACAGCGCCTGTAAAATGGACACAAAGTGTTCAGCAAATGACAGCTGATGGCGCAACGCAGTATATTGAGTGTGGTCCCGGAAAAGTATTGCAGGGATTAGTGAAAAAAATAAGTCAAACCGCTGAAGCACTTAGTTTTTAAATGAAGAAAATTGTTCTCATACTTAGTTTGATCTTTATACAGCAACAATTGTTCGCGCAAGTCTTTAAAGGAATTGGTGCTTACGGCGCTTTAACCGAATCGCGTCATAAATACAAGAACATTGATGCAGGTTCACGACAATTTACCGCTATTGATTACGCTAATAATCCTGATTACTACAGCGGAAGAAATTATGTAGGCAAAGAACATTTTAGTTGGGGTGCAGGAATATTTGCGGAGTTCTCGAGTAATTACGCAGCACGTTGGCAAACCGAAATTTCATATACAAAAAAAGGCTCAAAAGAAAAGAGTTTGACAGATCCATTTACCGGAGCGCGTACAGGCTTTCAAACAAATAAATACACCTACATTCAATGGAACAACTATTTAAAGTTTTTTAGTGATATGGGAATTGCATCCGCTAAATATTGGATGATTGGAATAAGAGCGGAGTATCTTTTGAGCGGTTCATCATCAGCTAATGCGCCATTTAGCGAACCAAAAAAGATCTGGGCAAGTGGTGATATTGGTATTGGAATGGAATTTCCATTTATCAGAAAAATAAATTGGTTCATAGAGGAGCATTGGAATCCGGATATTTGGAATCCACGAGTAAGAAGTACATCTATGAGGAATAGAACATTTGAAACACGAGTTGGTTTGGTGTACCGACCAAGAAGAAAGAGTATTGACGATTGTAACGCGCCAAAATATCGTGGCCCTGCATATTAAAAAATAAAAAGCAAATTATGGTAATGAGCAAAGAAACATTGATGTCGCTAACAAAGGGAGCTCTAGCGCCCAAGGAAGAAATGCTCGAAGTGGCCAGAAAGAAAGGAAAGCTTTTCATTGGAATTCCAAAGGAAGTTGCTTTCCAAGAAACTCGCGTGCCTTTGGTTCCTGATGCAGTTGCTTTATTAGTTAATAATGGTCATCGTATTGTTATTGAAGCTGGCGCCGGAAGTGCAGCGCATTTTGAGGACAATGATTATAGCGAAGCAGGGGCAGAGATTGCTTATTCGGCATCGGATGTTTACAAAGCAGATGTTATTTTAAAAATAGCGCCTCCAACTATTGATGAGATAGAAATGATGCAGCACAAACAAATTTTGTTCAGTGCTTTGCAATTACATGTGCAGCCTGAGAATTTTTTAAGAAAACTTATTTCAAAAAAACTGAATTGTGTTGCTTTTGATCTTATGACAGATGAAGAAGGGATTTATCCTGTTATTCGAGCTATGGGAGAAATTGCCGGTGGCGCCAGTATTTTGATAGCGGCTGAGTTATTAAGCAATGTAAATAATGGCGTTGGATCTATTTTAGGAGGGATTAGTGGAATTTCTCCAACGGAAGTGGTTATTATTGGCGCAGGAACTGTGGGTGAATTTGCAGCGCGAGCAGCCATAGGGTTAGGAGCCACCGTAAAAGTATTTGATAATTCAACATCGCGTTTGCGTCGTTTGCAAAATCAATTAGGCTCACGAATATTTACGTCTGTTATTGTTCCAAAAGTTCTTGAAAAGCATTTAAAAACTGCCGACGTGGCCATTGGTGCCATGCGTGCTCGTGGCGGAAGAGCACCTGTTGTAGTTACCGAAGGAATGGTAAGTGAAATGAAAACCGGTTCGGTAATTATTGATGTAAGTATTGATCAAGGTGGTGTGTTCGAAACATCGCAAGTAACTAATCATACAAAACCTGTTTTTCGTAAGCACGGCGTGATACATTATTGTGTTCCAAATATTCCAAGTCGTGTTGCGCGTACTGCCTCATTTGCCTTCAGTAATATTTTTACTCAAGTGCTTTTGCATATGGGCGAAGAAGGTGGATTTGACAGCATTGTTCGCCGAGATGCCGGTTTAAGAAATGGAATTTATATTTACAATGGTATTTTAACCAGTCAATTTTTAGCAGAAACGTTTAACTTACCGTTCAAGGATATTAATTTGTTGATGGCTGCAATTTAGCTTTCCACTTTTTTAACCGCAGAGACACAAAGTTAAACTTACTCACTCATTATTTTTAACCACCAATACCCTAAGACACGGTTTTATAATGAAAAAACCGTGACTTGGCGTCTTGGTGGTTTAATTTGTTCTAAAAATTTCGTTGTATTTTTGTGGCTAAAAATAAGATTACTGATCTTGCGGAAAATCTAAATGATACTTAACGGTATCGCTAGGAGTACCATCAATAGAGTAATAGTACCAAACTCCTTCGCGTTTATCGTCAACATACGCACCTTTAACTAATAGTTTTGGTTTTTCTCCCGGTTTGGCTTTTTTACCTTTATCGGCAAAGAAGAACCACATACCTTGTTTTAAACCTGCGCTATCAACTTTGTTAATAGTATCGCTGCCTTGCATTTCGTACGATTGCCAAAGTGGTTTTGAAGGCTCTTCTTTTCCACCGCATGCTATCATTAAAAACAAACATCCGAAACTTAGTATGCTAACAAAAATTGATCTCAAACTCATAATCTTTTAAACGGGTATTATTTAGGGAACTAAAAATACATAAATCATTTAATATGCAAACTAATAAGGCTAAATAATTTGTTTAACAAAATGGAGTAAGTTATTAAGAATGATGTTAATGATGAGGCCTTTTTAGCCACGAATTTCACTAATTAGCACTAATCTGTGTGTGTTAACCTAGCCTTAGATGCGCGGTGAGATTAGTGTAAATTCGTGCAATTAGTGGCTTTAAGCTACAAAGCTTTTAGGCTAAGATCGAGGCTTTTTACGTGATGGGTAAGGGCTCCAACGGATATGAGGTCGACCCCACAGCCGGCATAATCGGAAATATTCTTCTCGGTTATACCTCCCGAACTCTCTATTTGGGCTTTTCGACCTATAAGATTTACAGCTTTAATGGTATTTTCAATAGAGTAATTATCCAACATAATGCGATCAACGCCTTTATGCCTCAAAACCTCCTCTACATCAAGCAGAGTGCGAGTTTCTACTTCAATGGGCAATTTCTTCTTTTTCTTTCGCAAATACTGCTGTGCGGCAACAATAGCTTGGCTTACACCCCCTGCAAAATCAATGTGATTGTCTTTTATAAGGATCATATCAAACAAGCCATAACGATGATTTGCGCCTCCACCAATAACTACTGCCCATTTTTCGAAGAATCTAAAGCCGGGGGTTGTTTTACGCGTATCAATTACTTTGGCTTTTGTTCCGTAGCACAAGGATTGTAGGTGATCGGTTTTAGTAGCAATTCCGCTCATGCGCTGCATGATGTTCAATACCAAACGCTCTCCCGTAATGAGTTTTTGAGTTTTTCCTTCTACTATAAAAGCCACATCACCTTTTTTTACGGCTTGTCCGTCTTTTATAAGTACTTTGACCTTAATATTCTTGTCAATGATCTTAAAGGTTTCTACAGCAGCTTCAACACCGGCAATAATTCCTTCTTCTTTTACAAGTAATTGCATTTTTCCTTTGTGCGAAGCGGGAATTGTAGAAAGGGCAGTGTGATCGCCATCGCCAACATCTTCTTTGAGCGCAGCAAGAATGAATTTTTTTAGATCGAAATGTTTTTTGTGGAGGCTAATAAACTTACTCATTGTCGTTCTCTATCCTGAATTGAGAAATTAAATTACGGCGGATAAGTATAGATACTCGGAATTTACCATTAGTGGTTTCCAAGGTTCCGGTAAGGTATTGCATAGCCGTGTTTTTTGTTTGACCACTAG
>JAGPDW010000202.1:0-5064 GCA_018057345.1 Bacteroidia bacterium
GTTTGTTGGATCGCTGACCCTGAAGATATGGTAAATGCCAATGAAGAGTACTTTAAAAAGTTAGATCTTAGATCTAACAAACCATTTCTTGTACTCTCTTTGCAAATTTTCAATAGTGAAAAACAAAACATTGTATTTAGAAACGCCGGGATGGACCTTAAAAATGATTATACGATCAAAGACAGTATTTATTTAGAATTGAATAAGGAATACTACTATTTTATGAAACCGATCATACTAACCAATAAGAATGGCTAAGATCAGATTTTTAAAAATAACAACTAATTATCCTGCATATATCGATCATATGATGAAGGCTCATCCATTATTTTCGTCAAAAACCTATTCGGAAATTTTGGAGGATTATTTTTACGATGCTTATGGTTGGGCCGATTTTTGGAAGATCAATTTGGAAGCTACCGGAAACTTTGAATGCGGTGAAGTAATCATGAATGCCGAATTCCTTCAAAAGAAATGGGCCAATGAAAATAAAGTACAGTATTCGGAAGCAAACTGGAAGAACGAGATCGCTATTGAACAAATAAAGGCCTTTAAACCCGATGTTTTGTTTTTAGTGGATCAATACAATGATAATTCGTTGAGCTTAAAAATTAAACAACAAGTTCCTTCTATAAAATTACTGTTAGGTTGGGATGGGATCTTATGGCACAAACCAAAGACCTATGAGAAAATGGATGTTATTTTAACGCCCGTAAAGGAAACCATGAGTTTTTACGGCGACAAAAAAATGTACTATCATAAATTTGGTTTTGAAGAAAGTGTTTTAAAACGATTAAAGAAAAATAACACGCCCTTCGAAACTTCTTTTACAGGATCTATTATTCCGCACGTGGATTATCATTTGTCGCGATTACATTTGATAGCTGATGTTAGCCGTAAAGTGGATATGAATTTATGGATCGGATCTTTTCCTGCGCCACCCATGAATGCTTTAATGGCAGTTCTAAAACGTCAGTGGAAGTTTTATAGCAGCATTCAACACATACGAGGTAAAAATAAAGGCGAAGCATACGGATTGAATATGTTCAACATACTTTATAATTCAAAAATCGTTTTCAATTCGCATGGCGATAATTCGCCCAAAAGCGCTGCAAATATGCGTATGACGGAAGTTACGGGGGCAGGCGCTTTATTATTGACCGATTGGAAAGAAAATATAGGTGAGTTCTTTAAACCAGACGAAGAAATTGTAACCTACAAAACAGCCGCCGAAGCTATTGATAAGATAAAAATGCTGTTAAAGAATGATAATTTAAGAAAAACTATTGCTTCGCACGGACAAAAAAGAACGCTTACCGAATATTCTTACAAAGAACGCATGAAGGAATTAGCTAACTTTATAACAAGCATTATTTAATGGGATTATTTTCTAAAATAAAACTCTCGGAGATCCTGAACTCTAAACCGGTTTCAACCGTGTTTGGTTTTGATAGAGGCACACCAATTGATCGCTATTATATTGAGAAATTCTTAAAAAATAATTCTTCATTAATAAAAGGAGATGTATTGGAAATTGCCGAGAATGATTATACCAAAAAATTCGCGAATGGAGATCACACTTCACATATTCTGCATTTTGATAATTCAAATCCTAAAGCAACTTTAGTGGGTGATCTTTGTAAAACAGAAACACTGAAACAAAATAGCATGGATTGTTTTATTTGTACGCAAACCTACAATTTCATTTACGATTTTCAGGATGCAATAAAGGGAAGTTATTTTTTATTAAAACCCGGTGGAACTTTATTAGCAACCGTGGCTTGCATGTCGCCCATTTCAAAATACGATGCGGATAGATGGGGAGACTTTTGGCGATTTACACCTCAGTCGGCCCAAAAAGCAATGGAGGGAAGTTTTATAAAGGAGAATATTTTAATTGAGCCTTTGGGAAATTCTGCAGCAGCGGCGTTATTCATGAAAGGTTATGCCTTAGAGGAAATAATAAAGGAAGTTGAATTAGACAAGAACGACGAAATTTATCCACTGATCATTGGTATCAAAGCAACAAAATGAGTTTAAGACAAGATCTATATCTTCAAAGGCAAAAATTAAAGCGACAATGGGATCGCTTTAAGTACGGTAATTGTACGGTTTTGCTTTATCATAGAATTGTAGAAACTGATTTTGATCCTCAACAGTTATGCGTTTCTCCGAAGAACTTCAAAGCGCAATTGACCTATTTAAAGAAGAACTATAAATTTTTAACCATTGAGCAATTCAACGATCATTTGCTTAATAAAAAACCATTTCCAAAGAATTCGCTAGTTATAAGCTTTGATGATGGTTATGCCGATAATTTGAAAAATGCCATCCCCATTTTGGAAGAATTGAATTTACAAGCACTTTTTTATATTGCTACAAAGAATTTGAATACGTCGTTGTTGTTTTGGTGGGACGAATTAGATCTTTTGTTTCGATGGGAAGAAAAAATGGATAAAACTATATTAAGCGAACTTTTAAAGGCAAGTGATACAAAGAATACAAAGGAACTATATGAACATTATTTGAATATGCTAAAACGTTCGCATGATATGAGGCAACGCGACGCACATTTAAATTCCATTAGGGAATTGCGAAGCATTAACGAAGCAGAAAAGGAGCAATACGTGTGTTTAACCTTTAATGAATTAAAGCAATTGGCAGCTTCAAGTTCAGCTGTGATCGGCGCTCATACGGTAGAGCACTTGTCGTTATGGTGCTTAAACGAAGATGAACAACGAAAAGAGATCAACGATTCTGTATCAAAACTGAAAGAACTGTTGAATATGCCTGTTGATTATTTTGCATATCCCTATGGAGAGAAACGTGATTACAACGAAAAAACAATGAAGATCTGTGAGGAATTGAATTTAAAACACGCAGCGGCAAATTTTGGAGGGTACATGAATAGCGAATCGGATAGATATGCATTTACGCGCCATGTAGTACGTAATGACTCGCCCGAGATCGTTGAGAAAAAAATTAAAGAACTTTTGTAATGAAAGTGGTGCATTTAAATACAAGTGATGTTGGTGGGGCAGGAATTGCAGCCAAGAATTTGCATTTAGCACTTTTAGAGAAGAATGTTAGCTCAACGTTTGTAAGCAAATTTCAATTGGGTGATTCGTTCAAAGCTCACCAAATTCTAAAGAATGAGGAACCAAAATGGTTTGCATTGCGCTTATATAACAAAGTAAAAAATTCGGCATTCTCGCGCTTAAAATTGAACGAAAGTATAGAGAGCTTTTATTTAAAAGGTCATTCCAACGAATACGAGCACTTTAGTTTTCCTTGGTCAAACCTGGAGCCAGAAACTTTAAATTGTATTGAGCAGGCTGATATCATTCATTTACATTGGGTGTCGGATGGATTTATTGATCCAAGAAAGCTATTTAAACTACAAAACAAAAAATTTGTGTGGACTCTTCATGATCTGAATCCATTTACAGGAGGCTGTCACCATAATGATGGGTGCAATAAGTTTGAAGATAACTGCAGTTATTGTTTCCAACTTAAAGGAACGCGCAACGATTATTTTAGCAGCACCATTCTTAATTATAAAAGAGAGGCTATAAGAGATATTGCCAACGAGCAATTGGAAGTTATAACCCCTTCTTCATGGCTTGGTGAACTATCTAAGAAAAGCACAATTTTAAAACGATTTGGTCATCATGTAATAAGGAACATGAACGCTTTTGATGGAACCGAGATAAACGCAAAAGGACTTAAAGAAAAGCATAAGATCGATGAAGAAGCTGCTGTGTTTGTTTTTGTAGCTCATCATTTTGATAATCCACGTAAAGGAATAAAAATTTTGCTCCAAGCCATTGAAGAATTAAAAGATAAGAACATTAAAGTAATTGCAATTGGCGAAAAGAATGATGCGATGTTAAAGCACAATAAGATCATTCAATTTGGCTATGTAAAAGATAAAACGATCTTAAAAGAGTTGTACACTTTAGCGGACGCTTTTATTTTACCATCCATGGCCGAGAATTTTCCTAATACCATCGTAGAATCTTTATTATGCGGAACTCCGGTCATCGCTTCTAATGTTGGCGGAATCCCTGAACAGATCACCAAAGAGAATGGTTTATTGGTGAATTTAATGGATGTAGAAGATTGGAAGAACAAATTGGCGTGGTTCATTGAGAATAAACAGAAGTTTGACAGAGAAGCCATAAAGCAAAAAGCAAAAAAGGACTATCATAACGAAACGATAGTAGAGCAACATATAAAACTTTACGAGCAATTATTGAAAAAATAAGCATGATAGAATTATCCATCATAACTATCAATTATAATAATGTAAATGGTTTAAAAAGAACCATCGATTCGGTATTAGAACAAACATACGGTAATATCGAATATATTATAATTGACAATGTTTCAAACGATGGAAGCGCAGAGCTTGTAAAAACGTATGGTAATAAGATCACAAAATTTGTTTCTGAAAAGGATACCGGCGTTTATAATGCACAAAACAAAGGAATTGCTCTTGCCAAAGGAAACTATCTGCTTTTCTTGAATTCAGGTGATTTTTTATGCGATAAGGACGTTCTTCAAAATGTTTTTAACCAAAAACCAACCGAAGACATTGTTTACGGCAATATGCGCATCAATTGGGGAAATAACTCGGTTTCTAATGGTTTTATGCCTGATCAAATAACAAAAGAGCAAATGTATAAGGATACACTTTGGCATCCGGTGTCTTTTATAAAAAGATCTTTGTTCGAAAAGCATGGAACTTACAATGAAAATTATAAATTAGTAGCCGATTATGACTTCTTTTTTAAAACCATTATTAAAGAGAACGCAAGCACTAAACACGTTAACGTATTTATAGCTGAATTTAGTACCGACGGTTTAAGTTCTCTCAAAAAGAGTAAAGAACGTGAGCAGGAAGAAAGAAGAAAGGTGCAAGAGAGCTATTTAACGCCTGATGAATTGCAGCGTTTTGAAAAAGAATGTGAAGTAAAAGAAAGCATGTTCACTAAAATAAAGAACTGGATAAAAGAAAATTAATTTGAGCAAACAAAAGGATATAGTTGTTTCGGTAATAGT
>JAGPDW010000044.1:0-17649 GCA_018057345.1 Bacteroidia bacterium
CAAATGTATCACAGTAACTTATATGCCTAAAGTACTCGTTGCCGATAATTACCCCCTAAGCAGGATAGGATTATGCAATAGCATACAAACTCACATTCCAAATGTAGAACTGATTGAAACTTCATGCCCTTTAGAAGTAATTGACTTGCTAAAAGAAAGATCGTTCAACCTATTGATCCTGGCGGTATCTAATCCCGGTAATAACAATATCGATCTTATAAAGAAGATCAAGCTAGCTCACCCCAAAGTACCTATACTTCTTATGTGTATCTATCCTGAGAACATTTATGGTTATAGAGCCATGAGCGTAGGGGCTTCGGGATATGTGAACCGCGAAACGCCAATTAACGATGTTATTACAGCCGTTAAAAGTATTTTAAAAGGCGAGAGTTATATTTCTTCTACCCTTGCAAAGAACATCATTACCCGAATAAATAAACGGTCGAAAACGCGTTCCATTGAATTATTAAGCAATAGAGAATTACAAATACTTCAGCTAATGGCAGGCGGCAAAAAGCCAAATAGTATTGCTGCTGAAACTAATTTAAGCCTAAGCACTATTGGCACTTACAGACAAAGGATCTTTTCTAAACTTGACATGAGAACCGATGCCGAACTTACCAGGTTTGCCATTGATAATTCGTTGATATAAATAATTGAAACAACAGCAAAACAAAAAAACCCGCCGCGATGTTTCGTGACGGGTTTTTAATTTATTTGTAATTCTTATCTGAAGTTCAAGAACTTCTTAGTTACTTTTTCATTCTCAGTTTCAACAGTTACAAAGATGAGTTGATCATCTACGTTAAGGTCTAAGTATACATTGTCGTTAGTTACTTTAACTTTTTTAGTATCCATTATTTTTTGGCCTAAAATATTAGTTACCGTAATGTTTGCTTTAGTTGTGTTTTTGAAGTCGAAATCAACGAAGATGCCTTGAGCGTCTTTGTTGATGAATATAGAATTACTGCTTTGTGAGACAACTGTATTAACAGAATTAATTATGCCATTAGGGCATACAATTAATTCAAAACGAGCAGCATAAGTTGTATCGATAATATTACACACATAATCACTTGTACGTAGGTCGTGATTTACATTTAACAATTTATCCTTTAGTGTTATACAACTGTTTCCCGGAATATTCTGAAGATCTGTACCGCTAATAGTATAAGAACCCGAACCATAAACCCTTACAACAACCGGCAATACTAAATTTTGCGTAATAGGATAAGGTACACTATTAATTCCGTAATCCACGTTATTTAACTGCGTTCCAATAACAGTTCTCTTTGTCCAAGGTCCTGGGTAGCCAACGTATCCTGGCGAATCGTATATTTTATAAGCATCATACTGTCCGTCAAAAGATGTTGTAGCATTTTGATGTAAACGAAGTGCACAATAATCAGAGGCTCCACCACCTTCAATTTTTAAATGAATAACCGTTCCAACGATCGGATCAACACTTTGAGCTTCTGAAGACCTCAACAATGGGTTAGCAGACGTGTTATTAGAAACTTTACAAGCCTCACTAAAATTAAGACTGCCTCCGCCGCCTGACTGAATATAAAACCCTTGTCCCATTGGAATAACATCATTAGCACCTTGAGTTGATGGATGAGAAGAAGCAAAACTCGCATATTGAGTTTGACCAGCATCTGGATTATAAATATATATTGCATTATTTATACTTGGAGAAAGCGCCAATACTTTGGCCCAAGATATTGGAGAGGCAAAAGGGTTAGAAACCAAGTTAAATCCATTTTGTGGACCTCCTGAACTAACCGCAATATTTGGATTTCCTGTAACTGCCAAACCTGTAACATCCATTGTTATATCACCAGTTGTTGTTAATCCTGTTCCAAGATAAACCCAGAAGCCCTTTCCTGGCGTTAGTGCTGTTCCAATTGTAATGGAGGTATCGTAACCATATGCATCATTCTCCTTCCAACCTTGAACAGATTCAAAATAACCACCAGCAGACGTTACTCCTGTTGCCGAACCCTCAATTGCCATTGGAAAATCATCATACCAATCGTTCATCGTTTTGCTCTGGACACCACTAACACCCATTACAGTCCAATCTGTTGTTCCACCAGCGGCAAAAGTTTCTACAATGATGTTTCCAGAGATAGCTCCACCTCCGGTTATTTCTGCGATCCTGGCCTTCAAAGGAGCCGTAGATTTTAAACGTAGAAGCCCAGAAGCAGTTAGGGTGCCACCTGATATTTTTACTGAATCTGTTATTTCTAAAGCATTACCTAAACCTAACGATTTTTGAGTATTAAGAACTTTTAGTGATCTTGTAGTAGCCGAGGTTTGATCCATATTTAAATTATTCGTAACACTTCCAGACCCGGCATTTGTAAATGTGAGAGAAGACGAAGTTGAACCAATAAATACCCCAAGTCCGGAATTAGTAGGCAAAGTTACGTTTCCAGAGAATTTTAAACTCTTTCCATTTAAATTGATGATACCTGATGTGAATGCTGTTATTCCATTCACGTTTAAATCTGATCCTAGGGTTAATGTTTGACCAGCTCTAATAAATGTAAAATTATTTATAGGTGTTGTTGCAGAGAAAATGAGTGTTCCTACTGCCCCCGAGCCATTTATTGTAAGATGAGATGTATTCGGTATTATACTACCGTTACAAGTAATTTGACCGGAAAGTTCTGTTCTTCTAGTTGAACTAGTCGTCATGCTATAACTAGTACCTGACGCCACATTAAATTGGCCGAGTACAATAACATGATTAGCAGGCTGAACTTTAATAGCAGCACCTGTTAAAAAAAGATTTGCATAAGTAGTACTCCAAATTGTTGCTGTACCTGCGGCCTGAGCAAACTCAATTGTAGAAAATACTGTGCTTAAACTAACGCTTGATAACGCTGGAATCGATGCACTTGATATAGATAAAGTCGAATTATCTGTTACATTAATTTTTGCTCCGGATTGAAGTGATAAAGTTGCGCCAGTAGGAATTGTAAAATGAGATTGATTTGGAACTGTTCCATCACCAATATTGATAAACGTACCGGCACCACTAACGGTCCAAGTACCAGCTAGGTTAGCTATTGGTTGCCAAATATTAAATGTTTGACCTGCGGAAACAAAATCGACAGGGTGCACTGTTCCAGTGAATGCCGTATTATCCCACCAGGCACCAGTATTAGTTAAATTAGTTCCATCCCAATAAAAAACAGGTGTCCCTGTACCCGTTAACTTAACATCATCAATTGCTATATAATCATTATTACCAGTAGAATTATAAGTCCAGCGAATAAAAAGGTTAGTTGATGATGCGCCAGCTGGCAAGGTAACTGGTGCAACAGCGCCCCAGGTATTACTAACGGCTGAGCCGGGAGTATAAACAACTGGAGTCCACGGTCCCGCAGTATTAGTTGCCCACTCACAAACCACAACAGGTCCCGATGCAACATTAAATCTAAGATAATTCCAACTCAACTGTAAGTTAGTATAATTAAGAGTGTTTATTGCAATTGTTCCAACAGTTTCGGTATTCGTAGAGGCATCAGCTCCAAACAACATGCTAGCCCCACTTGTACCGACAACATTACATATTGGAGGATTTGGAGCGCTCGATCCATCATCCAATATCCAATCACTTGTGGGGTCAAAGTTGCTAATTTGTGTTATATCGAAGCCTGTCCCAAAACCTTCATTCCAATTTAATACGCTTTGAGATTTACTACAAAACGCAATAAAAACACTTAACAATAATAAAATTCTTTTCATAATACATCGTATTTATACAACCAAATATACCCCATCCACCCCTCATTTCCAAATCAAAATTTACCAACTACAAGAAAATTATACGAATTACTACAAGGGCATACCTTGTGCTCGACAAAAAGCCTCTTTCCACTTATGAATAATTTCCCCCCATGAGCCTAAATTTCTTTAAATTTACCGCCATCACAATTTATGAGGCACCCTTTTCTTATTCTCACTTTCCTTATTTTGATGGTCCTTTCGGGCTATTCTCAAAATAACGGTGTTATTAAGGGTTTTGTGTATGATAAATCAAACGGAGAGGCTGTACCTTTTACCAATGTGTATTTAAAGGGTACTGTTTTGGGTGCTAATACGGATATAAATGGTTTTTTTACCATCACCCGAATACCGCCGGGCACTTACAAATTGCTTGTTACTAGTTTTGACTATGATACAATTCAAGATCCTATTACTATAAAAGCTGCCGACGTTATCAGTAAAAAATATTATGCGGTTAAAGGTGGCGTTAAATTAGATGAAGTAGAAGTTACAACTACGGCTCTCGAAAAATTAGAGAAAACAAATGTTGGTATTCAAAAGATAGATCCTATTGTGATCAATAAATTACCGAGCGTTGGCGAACCCGATCTTGCACAATATTTACAAGTTATTCCGGGAGTTGTTTTTACAGGTGATCAAGGTGGGCAATTATACATTAGAGGCGGTTTACCTGTACAAAATAAAGTATTACTCGATGGATTGATCGTATATAATCCCTTCCACTCGATCGGACTTTTTTCGGTATTTGATAACGAGACGATGAAGAACGCCGATGTTTATACCGCAGGATTTGGCGCTCAATACGGCGGAAGAACTTCTTCGATAATGGACATTACAACAAAGGATGGAAACAAAAAACGCCATGCCGGAAGAGTTTCCTTTTCAACGTTTGGAGCAAAATTAACTTTGGAAGGGCCCTTAAAAAAATTGGATGAGGAAAAAGGATTAAGCGCTTCATACTTATTCTCTGCAAAACATTCTTACTTACCTCAAACTTCGCCATTACTATACAGTTACGCCAATGATCAAGGTAAACTCCCCTTTTATTATACAGATATTTACGGAAAACTCTCGATCAATTCTGCCAACGGTAGCAAGTTCTCGCTGTTTGGTTTTAACTTTAGCGATAAAGTTAATTATTCGGATATCGCACAATTTGATTGGCAAAATACAGGCCTTGGAACAAGTTTTGTTTTGGTGCCCGCTTACAGCAATTTATTGGTTGAAGGTACGTTTGCCTATTCTAATTACAATGTGAATTTTAAAAACCCAAGTAACGAAAGCGATACAAAATCAAGTAGCATTGGCGGTTTAAATACAGGTTTTAATTTTTCTAAGTTCATTGGGCGCCAAGAATTGCGCTTTGGATTTGAAGGTGTGATCACAAATGCAGCTTTTAGTATTACCAATCCATATCTTACACAAGTTAGTATTACTCGTTCAACAATGGACGTTGGCACCTTCTTTAAATTTAAAGTGATAGATAAAAAGAAACGATTGGTGTTTGAACCAGGCGTAAGACTCCAATACTATGCCACCCTTAATTATTTTTCGCCGGAGCCGCGCGCCTCTCTTAAATTCAACTTCACACCAAAGATCCGCTTTAAAGCAGCAGCCGGACTTTACAGCCAAACTTTATTCAGCGCCAATAGCGACCGCGATGTGGTAAATCTTTTTTATGGATTTATTATTGGGCCTGATAAGAATAATATGTCTAAAACCTATCTTGATAAAGATGGCAATGTACACGATGCTAACTCTTCAGTGCAACGCGCCAATCACATGGTAGGTGGTTTTGAGTTTGATATTTTGAAATATTTTGAACTCAATGTTGAGGTGTATCAAAAATTCTTTAATGAAGTGATAAATATAAATCGTGAAAAAGTATTTGATGATAATGTACCTAACGAGTTGCGACCTGATGTGCAGAAAAAAGAATTTATTGTTGAGCAAGGCCGCGCACAAGGATTTGATATTGCATTGAAATTTGAGAAAAAACGTTTTTACTTTTGGGCCGTGTATTCATATGGATTAAATAAACGCTGGTTCAGTAATCCTCAAACCGGCGAAATATTAGAATACGCTCCTAATTTCGATAGAAGACACAATGTGAATTTGGTAACTTCGTACAGCTTAGGGAAAACAAAAAATTGGGAGATCAATGCACGTTTTAACTACGGATCAGGATTTCCTTTTACACCAACGCAAGGCTTCCTTAATCAGATCAATGCCCAGGGAAATATTAATTATAATTTTAATACTGCGAACGGGTTATTGGGATATGTTCCCGGAACAATTAATAGCGCTCGCCTACCCGATTTTGCGCGCTTCGACATTGGTGTAAAATATAAATATCATATCTCGCCCAAAACATCTTTAGAAACTAATTTTGGGGCCACAAACGTATTTGATCGCCAAAATATATTTTACGTTAACCGATTTACATTTGCTCGCATCAATCAATTACCAATTATGCCGAGTCTTAATTTGAGCCTTTCATTCTAGTTTTTAAAGGTTCAAAAGATTTTCTTACATTTAGTTATCTTTAAGATCAAAGCATGGCAATTAAGATCTACACAAAAACGGGCGACAAAGGAGAAACTTCTCTTATTGGAGGAACGCGTGTTCCAAAACATCATATACGAATAGAAGCGTATGGTACCGTAGACGAATTGAATTCCTACATAGGGCTCGTTAGAGATCTTATAACCGAAAAGCACGCGCAATTTAAGTTGCTTGTTGAAGTGCAAGACAGATTATTTACCATGGGTTCTATTTTAGCAGCCGATCCTGAGAAAAATAAAATGAAACTTCCTGAATTAAAAGAAAGCGATATTGAATTACTCGAAAAAGCTATTGATGAAATGGATAAAGTATTACCCACTATGAAACATTTTGTTTTACCGGGTGGGCATGCAACTATTTCGCAAGTTCATATTGCGCGTTGTATTTGCAGAAGAGCCGAAAGAAATGTTCTTCACTTGAACGACGTATTTCCCGTGAACGATCTTACGTTTAAATATTTGAATCGCTTATCCGATTATCTGTTCACACTTTCACGCCAATTAGCCATTGATTATAAAGCCACAGAAACTCCTTGGTTACCTCGCCAGTAAAAATGCCTAGCCCAAAAGAAATAGTTAACACCATGATGGCCGCTGATCTTTACAGCCAGTGGTTGGGAATTTCAGTTTTAGAAGTTGGTGAAGGCTCATGCAAAATACAACTTACAGTGCGCAAAGAAATGGTGAATGGTTTTGGGATTACGCATGGCGGAATAACCTATTGTTTATCCGACAGTGCTTTGGCATTTGCAAGTAATAATCATGGGCCACAAGCGGTTTCTATTGAAACATCCATTTCGCATACCGCTAAAGTTTTGGTAGGGGATATTTTAACGGCAGAGGCCAAAGAGTTGAGTCGTTCCAAAAAGATAGGTTTCTATGAAGTAACTGTTAAGAACCAGGAAAATAAAATTGTGAGTTTGTTTAAGGGTACAGTTTATATTACCGAGAAGAATTGGTGATAGTTTAGTACAATTGATTATCAAATAATTAGCCGTTTTACTTTTTTTGCATTAAACCTTTGTATTTTTCCTCCGTCAAATATTAAAAGAACATTATGAAACTAACATCGCTATTTAAAGCAATACTTGTGCTGAGTTTGCTTATTATGAGTTCAAAAGTTGCAGCACAAAAAAAAGGACATCATCATCCTCACAAACACCGTCATGCTAAAAAAGCTGTTGTAGTAAAGCGAAGCGCATATCGTCCGGCGAAAGTGGTTGTGTTTCATCCTGTGTGGCGTCCAAAATATGCTTACCACCGTCGTTGGGTATATTTTCCAAAGTATAATTTGTATTGGGACAACTGGCGTAACCACTACGTATTTTTAAATGGTCCGGTTTGGGTATCACAAGCTGCTGCTCCTCCAATTATTGTGAACGTAAATTTGGAGAATGAAAAAAGTAAGGAACTAAAAGAAGAGGAAGACGATACGGATGATATCTATAAGGATAACTCAACTCATAAAGAGAACTAGTTATTCAATTACATAATAACTTACATTCATATTAGCCAATTGTGGTGTTGTCAACCCTCCTCCCGAACGGTTTATTACTCTTACAGAAAAGAAAGTATTTGATATTGATTTTAAGTAGTAAGTCACATTATCATTCCCGTATCCTGAAATAACCACTGTAGGTGGAACTTGATACATTTTATTAAAACTAACATTAAACTCAAACGACTCCCCGTTTGAAACACCGGTAGCTGATGTGTTAATGTTAATTATACCCTTAACATCGTTACACCCAGTTTTGATATAACTTAGGCCAGTAAATCCGGCGCTAAACGTTGAAGTAACCACACCTACTGTTAAGTTCGAAGTAGCTTTCATGTGGCCATTATCAACCCAAAGAGATAAAGTTGAATTTGGTCCGCTTATCGCTCTTATTGCCGCACCCGTTCCTTGATTGTCGGCCACAACACCTGCCGCCATAGAATGTGTGGAGCTTGTTAAACCATTTACACCATGACCGTTTGGATTACTTACAGGCATAGTGTTAGCGCCAAAGATCCCGGCGCCAGCTCCAATATTTTGACCGTAAACTCCATAAGCATTAATATTTACACTATTGGTTGCCCTCCCATAAACACCTGTACCTCCACCATTATTCAATCCATAAACTCCACGAGAGCTTACCGAGCTTGAGTTTGTTTCGCCATAAACACCATTCGCCCACGAACCAGCCGAGCCACTAGAGTTTACTCCATAAACTCCCGAACCAGCACCGGAATTTTTTCCATAAACGCCTGAAACACCGGTGTTAGTTGAAACAGCACTTCCAAAAACTCCATTTCCGGAACCACTATTTTGTGCAGATACTCCAGCACTGCTAACAAGCGTAGAAGATGTTAGCGCTAACACTCCATCTCCACCTTGCGCGTAAGCAGCAATAGCATTATTTGTAGACGCTAAGTTTGCACTCACTTCCAATTTTGCTGCAGGACTAGGAACACCAATGCCAACATTGTCGGAAGGGGTGCTTAAAAATACATTGCCAAGCGTACCAGTCCATGGACCTGTTGGTGTTGATGTAGATGTGGTACCTGCATTGATCTGATAATTATTTCCTGCGAGTGGAATAATTGTAACATTAGTTCCTGCCACATAGTTTGGCACATTAATATTAAATGTATTTGTTCCTGAACTTGTAACTGTTACGTTTGGAGAAGCGGTTAAACTTCCGCCTGGTGATGAGCTTCCTGATTTTTCTGCGTATAAAGCATAAGGGACACTCAACAAACGTTGATTGCTAATTTCAGGTCCGTAATTAGTTCCTCCTGCCACATCAATTGCAACACCAAGCCAATAACTACTAACGCCCCAGGGAATGTTAGTTAGTACCCCAGGACTATTACTTCCTATTCGCACTTCAAATATTCCAAACTGATTTGTATTTACGGCATGTTGCTCAGTTAACACCGCTGCTCCGCTTGGGCCACCAACGTGTATGGTTACGCTAACTCCAATAGGGCCAACAATAGGATCTCCATTTGCTGATCGTGCAACACCTTGATAATTGATGAGGCCCGGTGTTTGTGATAATGCCGATAAACTGATCAAAAAAAGAGCTATAGAATATACTTTTTTCATTTTTAATAATTTGCTGTAGTAAATATATACCATTTTAGTGATTCTCTAAAATGATAATAATGCTACCTTTGTTAAATCATTACTTAAACACCTTTTTATGCAACAAGCTTATATCATTAACGGAGTTAGAACAGCCGTAGGAAACTTTGGCGGAACCCTTGCAGCAGTGCGAACCGACGATTTGGCCGCATTTGTTATAAAAGAACTGATGGAGCGAAACAAAACTGTTAATTTTAGCGAGGTGGGTGACGTTATTTTTGGCTGCGCTAATCAAGCGGGAGAAGATAATCGCAATGTGGCGCGTATGAGTTCTTTACTTGCAGGTTTACCAATTACTGTTCCCGGTGTTACCGTTAATCGTTTATGCGCTTCAGGTTTAAGTGCAACAATTGATGCAGCAAGAGCAATTCAAGTTGGTGATGAACATTTAATGATATCAGGTGGAGTTGAAAATATGACACGCGGTCCTTTAGTAATGAGCAAAGCTTCGGGCGCTTATGGAAGAGATCAACAATTATTTGACAGTAGTTTTGGATGGCGTTTTATTAATCCCAAAATGAAAGAATTGTTTGGTGTAGATTCCATGGGAGATACTGCAGAAAATGTGGCAGAGAAATATAAGATCTCAAAAACGGATCAAGATAAATTTGCATTTTGGAGTCAGCAAAAAGCAGCAAAAGCTCAAAGCGAAGGACGATTTGCCAAAGAAATTGCCAGCATAAGCATCCCACAAAAAAAAGGCGATCCTATTCAATTTGCCAATGATGAATTCATCAAACCAAAAACAACATTAGAAGGATTAGCAGGACTAAAACCATCGTTTAAAAAAGATGGAAGTGTTACAGCAGGAAATGCGAGTGGATTAAATGACGGAGCTGCTGCATTACTTATTGCAAGTGAACAAGGCATAAAAACAAATAATTTAAAACCATTAGCGCGAATTGTTTCGAGTGCAGTGGTTGGAGTTGAACCACGTATTATGGGAATTGGCCCTGTGGAAGCAGCAAACAAAGCATTAAAGCGTGCAGGCCTTACCTTTAAAGATATTGATATAATAGAATTGAACGAAGCATTTGCAGCTCAATCTTTAGCATGCACTCGCGCTTGGGGATTAGCAGATAATGATGAACGCATCAATCCAAATGGTGGAGCAATTGCTATTGGTCATCCTTTAGGAATGACAGGGGCAAGAATTTTATTATCGGCCGCTTTACAATTGAACATCACCAATAAAAAATACGCATTGGTAACTTTGTGTATTGGTGTTGGACAAGGGTATGCAGCTGTAATTGAAAGAGCATAATATGCCAAAAGTAAGTCTCGTCATATCTTTTATTTCTTTTCTTCTACTTTCTCATTCATTTTTCTCGCAGAGCAAGATCAAAACTCTAACTGCCGACATTTCAAAACTGCCTAAAGAAGCTAAATACAACGGGGCTTTAAAAGAAGTTGTGAAATGGCGTGACGCATCAGGAGAATACTTAGCGATCATAAGCGAAAGTGAAGAATCGAAAAAGATCAATGCTGAAGCAGATATGGAGGAAAGAAGTAAGCAGCTGTTTGCTGTTTGTTACCACATCAAAAAGGATAGCCTTGTTGAAAAATGGAAAGTATTTGATCAGATAAGCAAATGCCCATTTGACCTTACAATTTCATTTATACAAAACGTGTTTCAAGTAACCGACCTTAATAATGATGGCATTGGTGAAGTGTGGATGATGTATAAAATGGTTTGCAGAAGTGATGTGAGTCCGTGCGACATGAAAATAATAATGTACCAAGGCCAACAAAAATTTGCAATGCGAGGTCAGAATAAAGTAAAGATGACTGAAACAGAATATTTTGGCGGTGAATATAAATTTGATAAAGCATTTAACGAAGGGCCAAGGGAATTTAGAGATTTTGCTTTAAAACTTTGGGAGAAAAATATTATTGAAAATTGGGAGAAATAATATCGCCCAATTTTCAATTCCTTACTTCCACTCAGGCAAACGACCGTAAGTTGCAGGCATTTTTAATGCTTCCGCTTTTGTTTCGATCTGTTCGGTTAACGCTTTCAATTCTTTTATTTTAGTGTAGTGAGTTCCAAATAACGATTTCAACTCCACAAACTTCGCTTCCATATCCCCGGTGCTTCCATAAGTTTGTGCCCAAGTATAGTAAACCATTTGCTCCATATCGCCAACAAAACCTGGTGAGGTTTCAAATTCTCTACTCGCTAAACTACCATCGCCATTTAATTTAAGTTCTAATTCTGTTTGCAGTTTTTCAAAATCGGAGATGTCTTTCTTCAGTGCCAAAGCATTGCTGTTTGTTTGATTCAACCCGGCCTTTAAATATTTTATCCTGTTCTTTAAATGCCCAAGGTAATCGCTCGATCCTAAAACCACACGTCTAAATTCTGCTATCTCTTTATTTAAAGCGTTTTGCTTTTGCTGATCTTTTGGAGACAAGGCATAATTATTTAACGACTTAATAGTAAACGAAACTTTATCCGTTACATTCTCAGGTTTATCATTCACCACTTTTACGATCTGCGCAACATATTTACCCGGCACTGCCATGGCTCCTTTATCAGCTTCGTAATAAGGATTGTCAAGATCAGGTGTATTAAAGTTAATTGGCGATGTTAGCTCATACCTTCCATCCCAAATTGCTTGTTGCATTCCTTTAGTAAAATCGATCTTTATTTTTCTTACTTCGTTATTTTGTTCATCGCTAATTACTAAGAATATCAAAGGCGCTTGCTCATTGTCTTCTAATCTTAAACTGTCAGCGCTCGGATAATAAACAGGCAAATTCTTTTTGATCTTTTCCTTTTCTGCTTCTTTACGTTTGTCCTTGATCGATTTGTATTCTTCATTCAAATTAAAATTGAATACAGTTCCTACAGGCGGATTTTTGGCGCAATAAAATGCTTCACCTTGAAATGATTTTCCTTTGTGTCCCCAAGGTTGCGATTCAATATATACCAAACCATCGTTTATAGGAAATATCATATTCTTCTTCAGCTCTTCCTCCTTAATAGTTTGTAGTAACGAATAATTATCGATCACGTAAAAACCTCTTCCAAAAGATGCTGCAACAATATCGTTGGCATCTTTTTGAATAGCAATATCACGAATGGAGATACTCGCAGGCATTCCTCCCATAAATTTTACCCACGACTTTCCTCCATTTATTGTAAAGAAAAATCCGAACTCTGTTCCGCAAAATAATAAATTTGGATTCTTATGATCTTCTGCAATACAATACACCGATCCTTTGTCAGGCAAATTAGAAGAAATGCTGGTCCAAGTTTTTCCTTTATCGGTGCTCTTTAATAAATACGGTTTAAAATCTCCTTGACGTAAATTATTAAATGCAGCATACACCGTATTTTCGTTGTGTTGTGATGCTACAATATACTGTACAAAAGTTCCGATCGCATATCCTGCTAATTTCAATTCAGGAACTCCGGCAAACTTATCCACTTTGGTCCAGCTTGTACCACCGTTATCTGTAATTTGAATTAAACCATCATCAGTTCCTGCGTACATCAAGTTTTCATTTTTTGGAGATTCGCATAATGAAACGATATTTCCAAATAAAGACGTTGATTGATTTTTTGCTACCGCATCCATGCTCCATACTCTTCCCATAACAGGCAATTTGTTTCTGTCAATTCCTCTTGTTAGATCGGGACTGATAGCTTTCCACGAATCTCCACGATCGTTACTTCTAAAAATTTTATTGGCCGCAAAATAAATTCGTTTGTGATCAAAACTACTGATCAACAATGGCGAATCCCAATTCCATCTAAAGCCCGGTTCACCTTGTTTTTCGGTTGGCTTAATTGAAACTTGCTCTCCTGTTTTCCTATCGAAACGAATCAATCCACCGTATTGCCATTCGCTATAAACAATATTTGGATCCATAGGATCTACTCTACTTTGAAAACCATCGCCACCAACTGTTACAAACCAATCGGCATTTGTAATTCCTGTAGCGCTGATATTACGAACCGGCCCACCCAATGTATTATTATCTTGCGTTCCACCATAAACGTTGTAAAATGGTTTGCTGTTATCGGTACAAACTCTATAAAATTGCGTGATAGGCAAATTTGCTTTAAAGTTCCATGTTTTTGCTCCATCAAATGTTTCATACAAACCACCATCGCAACCCATTAATATATGATCGGTATTATCAGCAAATACATGAATAGCGTGATTATCTACGTGTTTGTTTTTTTCTCCGAGCTGCGAAAAACTTTTTCCGCCATTTGTAGAAACCATTGCCCAGGTATCCATTGAATAAATTTTCTTATCATTATTTGGATCTACATAAATTTCCTGATAATAATTTCCGGCAGTGCTCCAATCACTTTGCTTGCTCCAACTTGCTCCTCTATCATCACTTTTATAAAATCCCTTTCCTTCAGCTGCTTCAATAATGGCGTAAATAAGATCAGAACTTTTTTTACTCATGGCCATTGAAATTCTTCCCATGTCATTTGCCGGTAATCCGTTAGTTAATTTATTCCATGTTGTTCCGCCGTCTGTACTTTTGTAGATCGCAGTTTCTGGTCCGCCACTCACGTAGGTCCACTCATGTCTTCTACGTTGATGCGCTGTAGCATAAACAACATTCGAATTCAAAGGATCAATATGAACTTCGTTACAACCTGTGTTCTCACTAATAGAAAGAACATTCTTCCATGTTTTTCCACCATCTGTAGTTTTATAAATTCCTCTCTCGCCACCGGCACTCCAAAGCGGACCATAAGCAGCAACGTAAACAATATCTGAATTTTTTGGATCGATAGACACCATACCAATATGCTCCGATTTATTGAGACCAACATTTTTAAATGATTTTCCTCCATCTTCGCTTTTGTAAATTCCATCTCCGTAAGCAACGCTGCGTTGATTATTATTCTCGCCGCTTCCAACCCAAACAATATTTGGATTTTGTTCATCAATTGCTAAGCATCCAATTGAATACACTTCAGCATTATCAAAAACAGGTTCAAAACTTGTTCCGGCATTTATAGTTTTAAAAACTCCACCACAAGCACTTGCTATATACCATACATTTTTATTGTGTGGGTGAACTTTAATATCGATTATACGACCTGAAGTTACAGCAGGACCAATATTTCTCCATTTCAAAACCGAATAGGTTGATTCGCTTTCAATAGGTTTTTTTTCTGCGGGCTTTTTATCGTCGCCTTTTTGGGCAGTTGAACTAGCAGAAACAAATAACATTAATACAAAAGGGAGAAATGATCTTTTCATAAGAAATTATTGATGAACAAAACTAAGATTAAATACCAATAAAGCAAAACCATTTAAAAGCGTTTATTTACCTTTAATACTCCCACAACTCGTAATCGAGAGCCGTATTTTCCATACGATAGGTTGGAGATTGCTTTCCTTCGGATAAACGATACACTTCATCGGCTACAAAGCGTTGTAATTCGGAGAGCATTACCTTTTTATCATAGTTTTTATCCGCTTTTGTTTTTGATATCCCTTGGAGCAAACAATGGGTAAACAATCCATTATTCCATTTCTCGCCTTCAAAAGCAGCTTCTGTTCCACCTGCCGAAGAAATAATAGTTGCTCCGGAATTTTGCCTTAGATCAGAAAAAATTGCTTTCGACATTTCGAGCGCCGTTGATTGTGCAAATGTTGAGTAAATAGTTTTTGCAGAACGTGTTGTGTCTTTTTTAGGGTCTTCTTCGTCAGAATTATAAATGGTTTCTTCATCCACCTCTCCGCTAAAACATGCATCGATAAACATAAGCTTTCGAATTGGCTTCATGCCTTGAAACAATTTCTCGAATGATTTATAGGCTACCGAATTTATTTTAGGATCAGTAAAATCGGTATAGTATGTTGGGAAATAATAACTCAAATCATCATCCAAATATCCATGTCCTGCAAAAAACACCATTACCACATCATTAATACTTGCTTTAGAAAAGAAATTTTGAAGCGTATTCATTGAATCAATCGTGAATGATTGATTGAACATCTTTTTGATCTCTACTTTTCCAAACGACTTTGAATTCGACATGGTATTCGACATATCGGTTGCATCTTTAACTGCATATGAGAGATCGTACTTGTTATTTTTAAATTTTTCGCTCGCAATCACCACCAAATACAAATTAGGCTTTACAACAGTAGTGTTATTATAAAAACGCGTCATGCGCGGGCTCTCGTATCCTGCCTCATCTTTTATTATGAACTCATAGCGATTAATGCCTGAGGATGTTTCGATCACTAAAGTTTTATCGAACTTATTCTTTTGATCGTCCGATATTTTTTCGGTATAAACCAAGGTCGCATTATTATAAACCTCAAGCACTGTTAATTTTGCTTTGCCTTTGCTAGCACTAATGCTGAATTTTATAAAATTCGGTTTATCATCCTCCATTTTTAATGAAAGAATTGTAGGGAAACCTTTAAAGTTCAAATTTTCCTCGGCCTTAATGCCTAGCAATTTCATTCGTTTTAGAAATGCTGTTTCGTATGCTTTAATTAGAACGGTATCTTTACAGCCAAAAGCTTTGAGTACCTTGTGCGGCTGATTCAATTTCGCATCAAACTGCTCAAAGCTGAAGATCTCTGATTGATATTTAAAACGAATGTTCTTTATAAAATCTTTTGATCCTAAATAGTGCAGATCAGATGTTACCAAAAAATACTGGTCGTCGTTTGCGTTCACTAATTGCCCAATGATCTTTCGCGTTTTTAGATCCACAAATGTGGCCAATGGATTTTGATAGGTAGTAATGATCAAGCGATCTAAACTTTCATTAAAAAATAATTTTGGCATTGGGATCTTGAGTTCGCCAATGTCCATTATCATATCTCCACTCTCGTTAAAGATCTTCAAACTATTTCCCAAATAATTATCCATGGCGAAATATTTTCCGTTCTCGCTGGTATGATGATTAGTAATGATCTCTTTTGATTGCGTGAGTGTTTTTGTTGAGATCACTTTGGCCGTTTCAATATCGTACACCGAATACAAGGCCTCCTTTACAGAATCATTATAATGTTCAATATCATATTTCACATACCAAATTCCAATACTCTTGCCGTTATCTCTCATCACAAAATCATAAGGGTAATAGGTTTCGGCGTAATGACTCACAATAGCTTTTTTGCCCATATCAATTCGTACCACAGCATTCATATCCATTTCCACTTCATTTCCGCCAAATACTTTTTTTGTTTTTACAACGCCTGTGGTAAATACATTTTTTTCATCCGGACTAATGATCACTCTTACATTTAAATTCCATGCTGTGTTCTCATATTCCACCGCTTTTGTTTTTCGATTCACGATCTTATATTTTCCTGATTCGGGCACAAAAACCAAATGATCTGTAAAATTTATCATTTGATATTGCGGCAAAGCAGCCAACGAATACATTCCACTATATTTTTCTTCGGCTAAGGTTTTTAAATTAATGATGTACAAATTTGTATTATCACAATAGTAAAATTCGTTATTCATAAAACCTGAAGTTGTTGCATAACCCGTTTTTTTAATGAGTTTAGTGAACTTTCTCTTTTGGATATTATAGATGCTTAGCTTGAGTTGCTTAAAATTATTTCCTGAATTCACTACTAACTCCGAATCATTTAAAAAATAAAAATTGTAGATCATCGAAGAATCCTTTGAATTTTGATCCTTCAACTCGCAATACTTTGTAAAATTTCTCATGTCCCACACAACCGCGCTTCTATTACTGTTCATTATAAGCCAGCGGTTATTCGGACTCATCTTTGCATTAGAGATAAGCGTAGTTTGCGAGATCTTTTCAGAGATCAGTCGCATGTTTTTTGGCTCCATCACTCTTAATGAACGAGCAGTTGTGAAACCGTTCACGATCATGCGATCGCCCCCTTTTGAGATCCTTAAATTATACGTATAACCACCTTTGTGTATTTTACATTTCTTTGTTTTAAGATCAATAGTCTTTATTTCTTTACTGGTTGCGTAAACAAGTGTTCCGTTTCCCGGGTTATAATCTATATCTGACACAGATTCATCGCTTGCAAAATTAATGGTATCAGGAATGCTCAGAGCCGGACGCTTATTCATTTCATCAAAATATTTTTTATCTGTTCCCCATTCAGGGTCATACTTTATTCTGGGAACGCGCACTTCATGAACAACTTTACCATT